>JBJMJD010000020.1:0-13613 GCA_045806525.1 Gaiellales bacterium
AAATCCTTGGTCAAGTATCCTCGCGCGCCGAAGCGAAGCGCCCGCAGGAACACCTCCGACTCACCGGTGACACCGGTCGCGATCGGGATCCCGCCGGCGGCCAGCACCGCTTCGATCACGTCGCCGGCAGCGCGGTCGCCGCCGCGCAGGTCGATATCCACCAGCACGACGAGGCCGGCCGAGGCGGCGGCCAACGCCAGCCCCTGCTTGCGGTCATATGCGGTGGCCACGACCTCGAGTCCATGCTCGGTGAGCGTGGAGCTGAGGCCGGCCATCGCGATCTCATGCGAATCGCAGATTCCTACCCGTGCCATGTGGAGCCGCCCGTCTATATCACGCTACCCTGAAAGCAAGTGCGTCAGGATGCGTTGCCAAGGTACATGGATGGGTGGTGCACGTCAACAGTGGGACGCAACGACGTCGGCGTCGCTCGATCGACAGGCGTGATCCGTCAGGCGGGCATTGCCGAGCGAAGCATCCGCAGCGTCCACAGGCACACGAGGAGCGAGAACACGAGTGCAGCGAATCCGAACACCATGACGCTCACGATCGGCACCGTCAGGTGCAGCACCGCCCCGATGTTCGCGTCGATCAGCATCGACGCGGCGATGGCGATCCCCACCGTGCCCCAGCTGGTCGGACGGCGGTCGGCGAGCCGCAGGTCGACCCACGCTGCCAGCGCGGCCGCTCCGCTCATGTACGCGAGCACGAACAGCGGCTGTTCGCTCATGCCTCCACCAGCTTCGTCACCGTCATCCTGCAATGTTCCGGCCGTTTCAGCGGGTTCGCAATACGGGCTTTGGCCGATGCGGGGGGTGAGGAAAACTCCCCCGGTCAGGCCGGCTTGGCCGACACCAGCGTCAGCGCCGGTCGCGCCACCAGCGCCAACAGCGCCGCCACCGTGAACGTCTCCATCGGGCCGGAGCAGCCCGAGTCGAGGTCATCGCTCCAGGCCCGGCCGCTCTCCGACGCGAACACCAGCACCGGCCCCTTCCGCGAGAAGCGGTCGATCATCAACGGCCGCACGCGCGCCTCATCGAGGTACGTGACGTCGACCACCACCAGACACGGCTGCAGCTCGGCGGCGGCCGCCTCGAAGGCGTCGCCGGGGAAGGCCACCGCCGCCACGTCCATACGCAGGGCCAGGGGTCCTTCGAGCGCCCGCGTCATCATCGGCGTCAGCCCCACCAGCAGCGCCAGGCGGGGGCGCATCGGGCGTGCACGACGGCGTGAGGCGCTTCGGGCCATGATCGATTCTGCACTCCGTTTTGCAGATGGTCAACGCATGGATGATCATCAGCCCACCCGCCGCTCCCACTCGCGGTACAGGTGGGCCAGCTCCACCTGGAGCTGCTGATGGCGATGGCCATCCTCGGCCACCGCCGTGTGATCCTGGTAGGCGTCGGGCTGCGAGAGGCGTGCCGAAACGGCGCCCAGCTCCTCCTCGAGCCGCTCGATCTGCGACTCCAGCTCCCGTGCCTCGCGCACGGAGCGGCCGCTGCGGACGCGCTTCGCCGCGTCCGCGCTGGCTGGAGCCGGCCGCGGCTGCCGCGGCTTCGGGGGTGCCTGCCTGGGCGGATCCTTGGCGACGGCCGGCTCATGGTCGCGCGCGTACTCGCCGAAGGCGCCGTCCCGCAGCCGCAGTCGTCCGTCCTCGATGGCGATGGTGCGCGTCGCCAGCGCCTCGATCAGGGCGCGGTCGTGTGACACGAACAGGATTGTGCCCGGAAAGCTGTCGAGGGCGTCCTCCAGCGCCTCGCGGCTCTCGATGTCGAGGTGGTTGGTGGGCTCGTCAAGCACCAGCAGGTTGGCACCCGAGACCACGATCCGGGCCAGCGCCAGCCGCCGCCGCTCGCCGCCGGAGAGCACGCTCACCGGCTTCTCGACCTGGTCCCCGGAGAACAGGAAGCGACCGAGCAGCATCCGTGCCTGCGGCCCGGTCAGCTTCGTTCCGTGTCCGACGGCGTCCACCAGCCGCGCCTGCTCCGGCAGCTCCAGCGACTGCTGTGAGTAGTAGGCCAGGGACACGCCGTGGCCGAGCTTGGCGCGGCCGTGCTCGGCCGGCCGGCGTCCCAGCAGCGTCTCCAGCAGCGTGGTCTTGCCGGCGCCGTTTCGCCCGATCAGCGCCACACGCTGGCCGCGCTCGATGTGGAACGTGGCGTCGCGCACCAGCTCGCGGCCGGCCACGGACACCGACAGGCCGTCCGCCTCCATCACCACCCGCCCGCTCCGCGCCGGCGGCGGGAAGTCGAACCGCAGCGATCGCTGCTCGCGCGGTCGCTCGACCCGCTCGATCCGCGCCATCACCTTCAGCTTGCTCTGAGCCTGGCGCGACTTGGTGCCGTAGCGAAACCGGTCGACAAACCGCTGCAGGTGCGCCAGCTCCTGCTGCTGGCGCTCGAACTGGTCAGCCTGCGACGCCATCCGCTCGGCCCGCTCCAGCCGCCAGTGGGAGTAGCTGCCCTTCGTCATGCGCCCCTTGCCCCGCTCCAGCTCCAGCACGCTGGTGGCCACCGATTCCAGGAACCAGCGATCGTGCGAGACGAAGATCAGCGACGCGTCCAGTCCGTCCAGGTACTCCTCCAGCCACTCGATCGAGTCGACGTCGAGGTGGTTGGTGGGCTCGTCAAGCAGCAACAGGTCGGGCTCGCCGGCCAGCGCCCGTGTCAGCGAGGCCCGTGTCAGCTCGCCGCCGGAGAAGGTGTCCAGCTGCCGCTCCAGGTCCTGCGGCGAGAATCCGAGGCCGCGCGCGATCCCCTCCAGGCGCGAGCGCCAGGCGTAGCCGCCGGCCCGCTCGAAGGCCGCCTGCGCGACTCCGTAGTCGCGCAGCGTTGCCTCGTCGCCCGCGCCCTCGGCCATCCGCCGCTCGATCCGGCGCAGGTCGGCCTCGAGCTCGGCCGCGGCGGCGGCGCCCTCGCCGACGTAGTCGCCCAGCGTGATGCCGCGGCGCAGCGGCGGCCGCTGGTCGTGCAGCGCCACGCGGGTGCCGCCGGTCAGCGACATGGTGCCGCCCTCCGGCTCCAGCTCGCCGGCGATGATCCGCAGCAGCGAGGTCTTGCCGGCGCCGTTTCGCCCCACCAGCGCCACCCGGTCGCGCGGGCGCACGATCGCCGACACGTCGCTCAGCACCTCGTCGCCGCCGAAGGAGAGGCGGATCTGGGTCAGGTGGAGCGACATTGCAGCACCACCTTGCCGAACCGGTCGGGCTGCTCCAGCCGCTCGTGCGCCGCCGCAGCGTCGTCCAGCAGGTAGACGCTGTCCACGACCGGGCGCCAGCGCGCCTGCCGCACGTGCGCCAGCAGCTGGTCGAACTCGCGGGGGCTGCCCATGGTCGTGCCCAGCAGGTTCCACTGGCCGTAGAACAGCCGCGGGATCTCGAGCTCCGTGGAGACGCCGCCGGTGCGCCCGAAGCTGACGAGGGTACCGCCCCGCCGCAGGCAGTCGAGCGCGCCCGGCCACGCGGGCGCGCCGGCGCTGTCCACCACCAGGTCGACCTCGCCCACCTGCGACGGCCAGCCGGGATCGGTGTAGCGGACGCCGTGGGCGGCGCCCAGCTCGATCGAGCGCTCGATCTTGTCGTCGCTGGACGAGGTGACCGTGACCTCGGCGCCGTGGGCGTGAGCGATCTGCACCAGGAAGGTGGCAGCACCGCCACCGGCGCCCGTCACCAGCACGCGCATCCCGGGCTGGACGCGCCCGCGCGTGACCAGCGCCCGCCAGGCGGTCAGCCCGGCCAGCGGCAGCGCCGCTGACTCGTGCCACGTCAGCTCGGGCGGCCGCGGCCGCACGTCGCCGGCCGGGATCGCGATCCGCTCCGCGTAGGTGCCCTGGCGGGGAACGCCCAGGATCGCCCAGCCCTCGGCCGGCGCGTCCTCGGCGTCGCCCCAGCCGACGCTTGGGTTGATCACGACCTCGTCGCCCAGCTCGATTCCGGTGACGTCGCTGCCCAGCGCCGACACGCGGCCCGCGCCGTCGGATCCCAGCACGGCGCCGTCGTTGCCGGGCGCGCTGCGCTGCCAGACGTCGCGGCGGTTGAGCGCCGCGGCGACCAGGTCGACCACGACCTCGTACGGGAGCGGTGTCGGGTCGGGGATCTCGGCCGCAACCAGCTGGCCGGGGCCGCCGTGGGTGTGCAGGATGATGGCGCGCATCGCCTGCGTATGATGCCGCGTCATGGCCGGAACCGCCTTTCGCTATCTCTCGCAGGAGGATGTGGTGGCGGCCGGCGGGCTGGACATGGCGGCGATCGTGGACGTGATCGAGCGCGCCTTCCGGGTCAAGGCCGAGGGCCGGGTGTTCATGCCCCCGAAGGTGATGATCACCTGGTCGGATGAGGCCGGCACCGAGGAGAAGCACGGCCGCATCATGGCCATGCCGGCCTACGTCGGCGGGGGGTTCGACGTGGCCGGGCTGAAGTGGATCCCGAGCGTTCCCGACAACCCGGCCCGGCGCGGGTTGCCGCGCGCCAACGCGCTGGTGCTGCTGTCCGACCGCGAGACCGGGCTGCCGCTGGCGGTGATGGACGGCACGGTCGTCTCGGCCATGCGCACGGGGGCGGTCACCGGCGTCGCCGTGCGGCACCTGGCGGCCGGTGGCGAGCGGCGTGCCTGCCTGCTGGGTGCGGGCGTGCTGGCACACACGCAGCTGGATGCGCTGCGGGTCGTGATGCCGGCGCTCGAGCACGTGGACGTGTATGACCCAGACCGCGAGCGGGCGCAGCGGTTCTGCCGCCGCCAGGCCGATGCGACCGGCCTCGAGCTGCGGTCAGCGGACACGGCCGAGGTGGCGGTGCGCGGCGCCCAGGTGGTGGTGCCGGCCACGATGGCGGTGCAGCCGACGTTCGACCCCGACTGGCTGGACGAAGGTGTCACGGTGGTGCTGGTCTCGAGCCTGGACGGGCCGGTCTCCCTGCATGCGGCCAGCGACCTGCTGGTGGTCGACGACTGGGTGCACGAGTCGACCCACGACGGGCGCTACGCGGAGCGGCTGGTGCGTGAGGGCGTGGTGCCGGCCGACGGCTCGCAGGCGGTGGAGCTGTCAGACGTGGTGGCCGGACGCCACCCCGGCCGCACCTCGCCGCAGCAGCGGATCGTGGTCTCCCCGGTGGGCCTTGCCATGGACGACATCACAACCGCCAAGCACGTGCTCGACAACGCGGTGCGGCTGGGCATCGGGACGGAGCTGCGGCTGCGGTCGGGCCCGCCGGTGTGGGAGTGAAGCCGGGCCGTAGCACCCGCTAGCGGGGCAGTGGCTGCTCCCCGCTGTCTGGCAGCGCCTGCGACGTGCCTGCGCGCTGGGCGTGCCACTCGGCCAGCTCATCGTCCGACAGGTGGGACGGCGGCAGCCGCCGCACGTACAGCGCGAAGCGTGCCAGGAAGGCCAACCCCAGCAGCGGGGCGATGATGTGCGGAAGGTGGGTGAGGATGAGGCTCACGACGCCACCACACATGATGCCACGGGTCGGAGCTCACACGGTGATCGGTTGCCTTTGCCCTCGTCCCGCCACTTCCCTAGAATGCGGCCGCAGCGCCCCGCTCCCGGGGCGAGCGGCACAGGGAGAGTTGTTTGTCTGCCATCAAGGTTGGGATCGTTGCGGTGATCGTGGGAGCGATCGGCACCGTTGCCATCCTCGTGACACCCTCCTGGTTCCCGGTGTCCGCGGCGGTGCAGGCCGACCGCCAGGACGATCTCTACCTGGCGCTGATGATCATGTCGTCGTTCATCATGGCCGTGGTCACCGTGTTCCTGGTCTACTCGGTGTGGCGCTGGCGCGCGCGCCCCGGCGACGAGCTGCGCGACGGCCCGCCCATCCACGGCAACACCACGCTCGAGATCATCTGGACGGTCGTGCCCACCATCATCGTGATCGCGTTCGCGGTGGCCGGCGGCGTGGTGCTGGTCAAGAACGAGCAGACCACGAACCGGGAGCTGGTGGTGCGGGTCACCGGCGAGCAGTTCGAGTGGAATTTCCGCTACCCCAACGGCGTCGTCACGCACGAGCTGGTGCTCGAGAAGGGCCGGCCGACCGAGTTCGCGATCACCTCGCTCCTGCACGACGTGATCCACTCCTTCTACGTGCCCCAGTTCCGGGTCAAGGCCGACGCCGTGCCGGGCATCATGAACTACACCTACGCCACGCCGACCAGGGTCGGCAAGTACGTGCTGATCTGCACCGAGCTGTGCGGGCCGGGACACTCGCTGATGCGGGCGCCGGTGCAGGTGATGGAGCCGGCCGACTTCACGCAGTGGCTGGCGACGCAGAAGAGCGACCAGTCGAAGGGAGGTGCCTAGTCCAATGGCGGTAGCACACGCAGGTGACATGGCCGGGCACGGCCAGTCACACGGTCCCGTCCGCTCCGAGCCGCGCAGCCCATGGCTGCACGGCAGCTGGCTGCGGGCGATCTGGGTCTCGTTCCTGTTCGCGTTCATCGCGATCGGCATCTCGGCCTTCATCCGCTACCTGCTGGGCTTCCCGCTGCACGGCGCCGAGATGCAGGAGGTGGCCGCCACCTTCGGCCTCACGTTCTGGGCGATCGGCTTCACGGTCGGCATCGGCTGCTTCGATTACTGGTGGGGGTACATCATCGGCAGCCCCACCTGGGTGCAGGAGGATCACTCCGCCCACGGCGCCTACAGCTGGCGGGACTACTTCAAGGTCAACACCGATCACAAGGTGATCGGCATCCAGTACCTGGTGCTGACGTTCATCTTCTTCATGATCGGCGGCGCGCTGGCGGAGGGCGTCCGCGCCGAGCTGGCCTCGCCCGGCACCCAGTACGTCTCGCCCGGCACCTACAACGGCCTGTTCTCGGCGCACGCGACGCTGATGATCTTCCTGTTCGTGATCCCGTCGTTCGCCGGCATCGCCAACTTCGTGGTGCCGCTGATGCTGGGCGCCCAGGACATGGCGTTCCCGCGGCTGAACGCGCTCTCGTTCTGGCTGCTGCTGCCCGGCGGCCTGATCTTCCTGGCCTCGTTCGCTGTGGGGCCGTTCGCGGCCGGCTGGACGAACTACGCGCCGCTCTCCGTGCACGCCCCGCTCGGCGACACCTTCTTCACCATCGGCGTGCAGTTCGCCGGAGCCTCGTCGATCGCCACCGCGGTCAACTTCCTGGTCACGATCGTGACCATGCGCGCGCCCGGCATGAGCTTCTGGCGGATGCCGCTGCTGGTCTGGGCCAACCTGGCGACGTCCTCGCTGGTGGTGCTGGGCACGCCGTTCATCGCCGGCTCCCAGTTCATGGTGCTCTACGACCGGGTCATGCACACGCATTTCTTCGACCCGTCAGCCGGCGGCAACGTGGTGCTCTACCAGCACATCTTCTGGTTCTACTCGCACCCCGCGGTCTACATCATGATGCTGCCCGGCTTCGGCATCATCAGCGAGATCATCTCGATCCACTCGCGCAAGCCGATCTTCGGCTACCGGCTGATCGCGTTTTCGACCGTCGCCATCGGCGTGCTCGGGTTCACCGTGTGGGCCCACCACATGTTCGTGAGCGGCATGGCGCCCTGGCTGCGGATCCCGATGATGGCCACCACGATGCTGATCGCCGTTCCCACCGGCATCAAGATCTTCTCCTGGGTGGCGACGCTGTGGGACGGCGTGATCCACCTGACCACGGCCATGCTGTTCGCGCTCGGCTTCATATTCACGTTCGTGATCGGCGGCCTGTCGGGCGTCTTCCTGGCCGTGCTGCCGGTCGACATCAACGTCTCGGACACCTACTTCGTGGTCGCCCACATCCACTACGTGCTGTTCGGCGGGTCGGTGTTCACGATCTATGCCGGGCTCTACCACTGGTTCCCGAAGATGACGGGGCGCATGTACGACGAGCGGCTGGGTCGCCTGCACTTCTGGCTCACGTTCGTGGCCTTCAACGCCACCTTCATGCCCATGCACTGGCTGGGCCTGCAGGGCATGCCCCGTCGTGTCGCCGACTATGACCCGCGCTTCGGCACGCTCAACTTCATCATCTCGATCTTCGCGTTCGTGCTGGGCGCATCCACGCTGGTGTTCCTCTACAACGTGATCCACAGCTGGGCACGCGGCCCCATCGCCCCCGCCAACCCCTGGCGGGCGCTGACGCTCGAGTGGCAGGTCAGCTCGCCGCCACCGATCTTCAACTTCGACGAGCCGCCGCAGGTCGTGGGCGGCCCGTACGAGTACGGCGTGCCCGGCGCCCGCCACGCGATCGTGACCGTGCACGAGCCCGATCCGCAGTTCACCGGAACGACCGCGGCCACCGCGGTGGCGGGGTCGACGCCGCAGAGGGAGGCGCTCTTGACCGCGATGAAGCACATCCTGGTGGTCGCCAACCAGACGGTCGCCGGCGACGCGCTGATCGAGGCGCTCCGCCAGCGGGCGGGCTCAGAGCCGGTGCGGGTGACCGTGATCTGCCCGCAGAACGATCCCGGTGGCGACTGGGTGACCGACGACCGGCAGCTGGCCCAGGCCACCCGCGAGCGGCTCGACCAGACACTCGCGCAGCTGCGTGAGGCCGGCGTGGAGGCCACCGGAGAGGTCGTCGACCGCGATCCCTACACGGCGGTCATGGACCAGGTCGAGTCCAGCGATCCGCCGGCCGAGATCATCATCTCGACGCTGCCCCAGACCCGCTCCGGCTGGCTGCGGCGCGACCTGGTGGAACGCGTCCGCCACGATGCCAAGATCCCCGTCGAGCACGTCGTGGTCGACGTCCACCAGGAGCCGGCGGCCGGCGCATGACCTCGATCGCCGCCGCCCGTGACATGCCCGCTCCCGAGGAGCGCGTGCATGTCTCCGCCTACCACAAGAGCCTGCTGCAGTCGCCCGTGTTCCTGGGGATGGTCATGTTCATCGGCTCGGAGATCATGCTGTTCGGGTCGTTCTTCACCGCGTACTTCTACATCCGCTTCAGCCATGGCGAGTACCCGTTCGGCGGCTTCGAGATCCCCAAGGCCACCACCGGCATCAACACCGCCATCCTGGTGGGCTCGTCGTTCACCATGCACTGGGCGCTGGTGTCCGCGTCCCGCGGGCGGCGGCTGGGTCTGATCCTCGGCCTCGGCTTGACGCTGCTGATGGGCCTCACCTTCCTGGGCCTGCAGATGCGGGAGTACCACGCGCTCGGCTTCGTGCCCTCCGACGGCGCCTTCCCGACCACGTTCTTCGCGCTCACCGGCCTGCACGGTATGCACGTGTTCGTCGGCGCGACGCTGCTGGCGATCGCGTTCGTGCGTGCCTGTCGCGGCAAATATGCGCCGGACGATCATCTCGGCCTGGAGGTGACCGGGCTCTACTGGCACTTCGTCGACGTCGTCTGGATCTTCCTGTACACCGTCGTCTACCTGCTGTGAGCCGCGCGGGCGTGAGGCCCGCATTCGCTCAAGTCGCCCCCGCCTCCGGCCGATACCGCGGTCGATGGTCACGAACGACTCGCTCATCTCGCGTCTGATACCCGGCCTGCTGGTGGCGGTCGCGATCTTTGCCGCCTGGTGGCTGTTCATCCGCGGCGGCGATCATCCGTCGGTGCCGCAGCAGGCGCCCGGCCTGCTGGATGGCCCGTCCAGCGTCGGCCCGATGCTGCTGCAGGCTTCCCAGCTCGGCCCGACGTACGACCAGAGCGCCCAGGACACGCGCGCCACCACCTCGCTCGAGATCCGCAAGGGCCAGTCGCCCGCTGCCACGAGGATTATCGCGCACACCTGGAAGGCGGGCGCGCGCGCCGGCTGGTCACAGGTGCACGGCTCGATCACCGTCTTCAGCCGGGCCGAGCTGTTCACCGGCTCCGACCTGAACACGGTCGCCGCCGGCTTCAAGCGTCAGATGATCCACACCTACCACGGCAAGCCGGCCATCGCGCCCGGCCCGCTGCCCGGCCAGCACGGATGGCTGCTCCAGGGCACGACCGTGTCGCAGATCTACTCGACGCTCTACCCGCCTCGCCGTCAGGTCGCGGTCTATGGCTGGCAGCACGGCGACGCACTGGCGATCGTCGTGGTGACCGGCCTGCCGCGCGACGGCGTGCTGCAGGCGGCGACCACGCTCGCAAACGCACAGGACCAGAACATCGGGTTCGTCACCCGCGGCTGACCGCTTCGCCGCCGCCGCCCGCCCGCGCGATCTCGACCACCAGCGCTGCCCAGTGGCGGTTGCGCACGTCCACGCGCAGCGTCCGCCGGCCGTCCGTCGCCGGAAACGCCGAGACCAGAGCACGCGCCGGCTCCGACAACCCGGGCGGGTCGCCGTCCAGCTCGATCGTGACGGCCAGATAGCCGTCGCGCCGCTCGACGGCGATGCCGGGGCGCCCCCGGCATGCGTCCTCGACGTCGCCCAGAAAGGCGGGATCGCTACTCGTCGGGCAGGTTCCGGTACTCCTCGACCGCGTCTGAGACCCACAGCCAGACCCCGATGGTGAGGATGATGGCGCCGATCGAGATGATGCTCATCCGCCATAGCCGTGAGTCGGGCACCAGCCCCACCAGCATCGTGGCGGCGCCCAGCGATGCGATCAGCGGCTGCGCCGAGGGCAGTGGCAGGTGGTAGGGGTTGTCGTCGTGCTCAGACATTGACGACGACCAGCCCGATCACGATCGTGCCGATGAACAGCAGCCCGACGGCGATGGCCAGCATCAGTCCCAGCCTGATGTTCGCGTTCGCGGTCTTCTTGTCCAGCATGGGGAACTCGTTTCTAGAATTTAATGCGGTCGATGCCGATCGCGGCGAACATCAGCGCCAGATAGGCAAGTGAGTAGAGGAACAGCCCGCGCGCGTTCGCGCGGCTGGTGTCGCGCAGCAGGCGCACGGCCAGCACCAGGAACCACCCGCCCAGCGCCGCCGCGCTGAGCAGGTAGACCAGCCCGAAGGTCTGCGACAGATACGGCAGCAGCGACAGGCCGACCAGAAGCACGGTGTAGAGCAGGATCTGTCGGGCGGTCTCGCGGTCGCCGCGGACGACCGGCAGCATCGGCACGCCGGCCGCCGCATAGTCGTCCTTTGCCAGGATCGCCAGCGCCCAGAAGTGGGGCGGCGTCCAGTAGAACACCAGCGCGAACATGAACAGCGCCGCCAGCCCCACGTGCCCGGTTACGGCCGCCCACCCGACCAGCGGCGGCACCGCGCCCGCGGCACCGCCGATCACGATGTTCTGCGGCGTGCGGCGCTTCAGCCAGACGGTGTAGACGACCACGTAGAACAGCGCCCCGGAGAGCGCCAGCGCCGCGGTCAGCACGTTCACGTAGGCGGCCAGCACCGCCGTCGATGCCACGATCAGGCCGATCCCGAAGCCGGTGGCCGCGTCCACCGAGACGCGTCCGCTGGCCACAGGCCGGCTCGCCGTGCGGCGCATGCGGGCGTCGAGGTCGCGGTCGATCACATGGTTGAGGGCGCTGGCGCCCCCCGACGTTCGTCCCAGGCCGAACCGCGTCAGCACCGTCAGCCGCGCCGACGGCAGCCCGTCGGCGGCGAACGCCATCGCGCCGTAGGCCGTGATCAGGATCAGCAGCATGATCCGGGGCTTGGTCAGCGTCACGTAATCGGCGACCACGCTTCGCAGCGGCGATCGCAGCGGGTGGGGTGCGGTGGCCATGCTCATGACATCGCCCCCGCCTGCGCCGCGTCGGCGCGCAGGTCGGCCAGCGGCCGCTCGCTGCGGATCGGCGGCAGCGAGTCGAAGTTGTGCGGCGGCGGCGGCGAGCTGGTGTACCACTCCAGCGTGTTCGCCTGCCAGGGGTCGTCGCCGGCCACGCGGCCGCTGCGGAGCGACGTGAGGCAGTTGTAGACGATCAGCAGCACCCCCAGCGAGATCACGAACGAGCCCAGGGTGGCGATCTCGTTCATGCGCTCCCAGCCGGGGTGCGTCGGGTAGCTGGAGATTCGGCGCGGCATTCCGGAGAGCCCCATCGCGTGCATGGGAAAGAACGTCATGTTGAAGCCCACGAACAGCACCCAGAAGCTCCAGATGCCGAGGCTGCGGTTGAGCATACGGCCGGTCATCTTCGGATACCAGTAGTGGAGGCCACCCATCACGGCGAACACCGGGACCGATCCCATCACGTAGTGGAAGTGGGCTACCACGAAGTAGCTGTCGGTAACCTGCAGGTCGATCGAGAAGACGGCCAGGAAGATCCCCGACAGGCCGCCGATCATGAACAGCAGGATGAACCCGATCGCGAACAGCATCGGCGGCTCGTAGCGGATCCGGCCCATCCACAGCGTGCCGATCCAGTTGAAGATCTTGACACCGGTGGGCACCGCAATCGCCAGCGAGGCGACCATGAACCAGATGTCGACCGGCGTCGAGAATCCGACCGCGAACATATGGTGGCCCCAGACCAGGAAGCCCAGGAACGCGATCGCCGCCACCGAGTAGACCAGCGCCTTGTAGCCGAAGATCGGCTTGCGCGCGAACACGGGCAGGATCTCCGAGATCATGCCGAACCCGGGCAGCGCCACCACGTACACCTCCGGGTGGCCGAAGAACCAGAAGAAGTGCTGGTAGAGGACCGGGTTCCCGCCGTTCGCCGTGAAGAAGTGCGTGCCGTAGTTGCGGTCGAGCAACAGCATCGTCAGCGCGCCCGACAACACCGGCAGCGCGCCCACGATCATGATCGAGTAGAAGTCGATGCACCAGGTGAACAGCGGCATCCGGGTCAGCCGCATGCCGGGCGCGCGCATGTTGTGGATCGTGCAGATGAAGTTGATCGCGCCCAGGATCGACGACAGCGACAGGATGTGCAGGCCCACGATCCAGAAGTCGATGCCGTGGCCGGGCGAGATCACCGACAGCGGCGGGTAGCCGGTCCAGCCGGCATCCGGGGCGCCGCCGAGCGCGAAGCTCGAATACATCACCATGCCGCCGAACAGCAGCAGCCAGAACGAGGCGGCGTTCAGCTTCGGGAAGGCCATGTCGCGGGCGCCGATCTGCAGCGGCACCATGTAGTTGCCGAACGCGGCCATCACCGGCACCACGAACAGGAACACCATGGTGGTGCCGTGCATCGTGAAGATCTGGTCGTAGGTCTCGGCCGAGACGACGGTGCCGCTGGCGGTCTCCAGCTGCAGCCGGATCACCAGCGCCATCAGGCCGCCGGTGAGGAAGAAGAACATCGTCACCAGCAGGTAGAGCAGGCCGATCCGCTTGTGGTCGACGGTCGTGATCCAGGAGCGCAGCGTCGAGCCGCTAGGGGCGGGGAACGCCTGGGCCGGTGTCGCCGCCGTGGCCATCTAGGTTGTCGCCTTGGTCGACATGTATGTGAGGTAGTCCTCCTTGGACAGCACGCGCACGAGGATGGTCATGGTGGCGTGCCCGGATCCGCAGAACTCCGCGCACTGGCCGATGTAGTTCCCGGTCCTGTCGGCCTGGAACCAGGTGTGGGTGATGCGGTTGGGGAACACGTCCTGCTTCTGCCCGAGCTGCTCAACCCAGAAGTCGTGCACCACGTCCTTGGAGTGCATGTTCAGGTGGATCGGCGTGTCGACCGGTACCACCAGGGTGTTCGGCCCGGCCGGGTGCTTGCCGTCGGGGTACGTGAACGACCAGGAGTACTGCTGCGCCGTCACGCCGATCTGCATCGCGCCCTTGGGCACGTCCTCCACCTTCGGCAGCTTGTAGAAGGTGAACGCCGACAGG
>JBJMJD010000021.1:0-9733 GCA_045806525.1 Gaiellales bacterium
GTCGGTGAGGAGCTCCCAGTCGGCGAGCTGGTGCTCGCTGCGGTCGATCGGCGCGTCGTCCGGCCACCCGCCGCGGTCATGCACGGATCGTTCCATGGAGCGATCGTAGCGGTCGTCGCTAGAGTGCTGCCACCGTGCGTCGCCGCTTCCAGCAGGTGGATGTGTTCACCTCCGTCGCCTATATGGGCAACCCGGTCGCGGTGGTGCTGGACGGCGAGGGGCTGGACGACGACCGGCTGTCCCGCTTCTCCAGCTGGACGAACCTGTCGGAGGCCACGTTTGTGCTGCCGCCGAGCACCGACGCCGCCGACTACCGGGTGCGGATCTTCTCCCTGGAGCGGGAGCTGCCGTTCGCCGGGCACCCGACGCTGGGCACGTGCCACGCCTGGCTCGAGGCGGGCGGTGTCCCGCGCCACGCGGAGCAGATCGTGCAGGAGTGCGGTGCCGGTCTGGTGCGAGTGCGGCGAACGCCTGATGGCCTCGCCTTCGCGGCGCCGCCGCTGGTGCGCTCGGGAGACGTGGACGAGCAGCTGGTCGAGCGGATCGCGGGACTGCTGCGGATCGAACGCGGTGAGATCGTCGACAGCCAGTGGGTTGACAACGGCCCGGGCTGGGTGGCGGTGCTGCTGCGCGACGCGGAGGCGGTGCTGGCGCTGGAGCCGGGATACGCGGACCTCGACCTGGGCGTCGTGGGGCCCTATCCGGAAGGTTCCGAGGCGGCCTTCGAGGTGCGCGCGTTCTTTCCCAAGTCGGGAGCGACGGCCGAGGATCCGGTGACGGGCAGCCTGAACGCCTCGCTGGCCGGGTGGCTGCTGGCGGCTGGACGGGCGACCGCACCGTATCTGTCGAGCCAGGGCACGGTGCTCGGGCGGCAGGGTCGCGTCCGTATCACCGCGGACGGCGACGGGACGATCTGGGTCGGCGGAGGCACTGTCACGTGCATCCGCGGCGAGGTCGAGCTCTAGCTGTAGTCGTCAATGGGAACGCGCCCCCCGCAGGCGTTCCCGGCCACCGCTACGGGCGAGACGCGAACAGCGGAGTGAGCAGCGCCTGCAGCTCGGTCTCGCCGCGCATGTCGTCCAGCTCGCGTCCGATCGGGTCGTCGAGCCTGCGGGCGAGGAGCAACGCCACGCCGACGCCAATCAGCAGTGTGATTGTGAGAACGGAGTTCATGACCGAAGTGTCGCTGCCGTGGGCGCCGCGCGCCTACGCGGAAGTGGGCGTTCGGGGCCCCGTTTGTGGGAGATCGACCGGTTGTGTTGGCAACAATCCCGTGAGAGGATGCGGACGTGGGGATGAAACCGGCTGAGCATCCGCTCGTGACCGTGCTGCCCGAGGCTGTTCGAGCTGATCTCGTGGCCCAGGTGACGCGCGTCTCGCACTCGGCCGCTGCGGTCATCCTGGCGGAGGGCACGCTCTCGACCGACTTCTTCCTAATCCTCGACGGCACCGTTGAGATCGTCCGCGGCGGCGAGGTCGTGGCGATGCTGGAGGCGGGATCGTTCTTCGGTGAGCTGGGTGCGCAGGACGCCGGACCCGGATATGCGATGGCGCGAAACGCCACGGTTCGGGCACTGACCGCCGTCGAGCTGGGCGTGCTCGACGAGGCGGCGTTCACGGCGGTGTTTCGATCGGCGCCAGAGTTCCGCGAGGCGATGCACGCCACGTCCGATCGGCAGGGGTAGATGCGGGCGCGGTCGGTGGTACCTTTGACCGGCGGTCGCGCACCGAGACCGGCGCCGCCGGGGCTCCGTGGGGGACCGAGCAGACAGGGGAGGCAGTCGTGGTTGCACGAGTCGTGATCGTGGTCGCTCTGGCGTTTGTCGCGGCCGGCGCGGCTCCGGCCTCGGGTGCGACGGCCTTGATGCCTGACCTTGGCATGGCGAAGTTGAGCACCGTCACGCTCGACACCACCACGCTCCCCGGGCACCGGTTGCTCCGCTACACGGCGGTGATGGTGAACATCGGCGCGGGCCGGCTCGAGGTTCGCGGCACCCGGCCCGACACGTCCAGCCAGATGACGGTGAAACAGCGGATCTACAACGCCGGCGGCGGCCATACCGACCGTGCGACCTCGATCGCCATGCAGTTCGCGGGCGACGGCCACGATCACTGGCACTCGCTGGACATGGAGGGCGGCACGCTCGCCCACGTTGACAGTGGAGGCACCGTGAGCGCGCTGGCCAAGCACGGGTTCTGTTTCTTCGACAACGTCAAGTACAGGCTGACGCTGCCCGGCGCGCCGGGCACGGCTCACTACGTGCCCGGCAACAGCTGCGCGTTCGGCAACCCGGACGCGCTGAATGTGATGATGGGCCTGTCCGTCGGCTGGGGCGACCAGTACTCCGCGTCGACCAACTTCCAGTGGATCGACATCACCGGCCTGCCGAACGGCAGATACCGTCTCACGGCGACCGCGGATCCGGGGCATCTGGTCAAGGAAAGCAGCTACGCCAACAATGCGGCGTGGGCGAAGATCCGTATCACGGACACGTCCGTGACGGTGTTGAGGTACGGCCCAGGAGCGTAGGCGGGCGGGCGGTGCCGTGATTGCCGGTTATGGGTTGGCCGAAAGCGGAGTGGTCTGTCGTGGCAGGCGACCTGCGATGCGGGATGGCCGGGATGTGGTTCCGGTCAAACGGCCAGGCGGGATCACTCTTTCGAGGGGCGGGTTAAACGTGTCTTTGCGTCGATAGCAAAGTGTTCGACCATTGACCCCAGGAGGAAACCATGACGGAGTTTCTGCAGAAGCTGCAGGACGAGGCCGGCCAGACCATGGCTGAGTACGCGGTGGTTCTCGGCGTTATCACGATCGCTGTTGTCGTGACGCTGGGACTGCTGTCGACGAAGATCAGCGACGTTCTGAACAGCGTCATCTCGTCGATGTAGCCCACTCGCCCTATCCGCGGCGATAGGAATGATGCCGCCCCGTCGCCTTGCCTAGAAGGCGGTGCGGGCGGCGTCGGCGTTTTCAAGGCGCTCGCGTCGAAGCCTCGCGTCCCGGGACGCAGAACCGGCTCTAAGCAGTAATAGACTTGTGACGATGGTTGAGCCGTCTGACGGCGAGCTGGTCGGCCGCGCGCATCGCGGCTCGCGTGACGCAGCGGCGATGCTGTTCGAGCGGCACTGGGCTGGGGCATGGCGGCTGGCGCGGACGGTCAGCGGCCGGCGCGATATGGCCGATGACATCGTCCAGGACGCGTTCGAGCGGGCCTTCGCGGCGCTCGGCCGGTTCGATCAGAGCCGGCCGTTCGCGCCCTGGCTGCACCGGATCGTGATCAACCGTGCGCTCGACCTGCTGCGCAGCGAGCGGCGCCTGGTCGGCCTGGACGTCGCCGCGCATCCCAGCTCCGAGTGGCGTGACGTCAGCGCCGATGACAGGGCGCTGCTCGAGGCGGTGGCGACGCTGACGCCGCAGCGTCGGGTGGTGATCGTGCTGCGCTACGGGCTCGGTTACTCGCCGGCTGAGATCGCGCGGATGCTGGAGCTGCCGACGGGCACGGTAAACTCGCGGCTGGCGCGGGCGCTGGATGACCTTCGGGAACGGGAACGGGAACGGGAACGCGATGCCGAGCGAACTTGAACGTCGCCTCGAGCGCGCGCTGAACGACGTGCCGGTGGAGGCCTCGTCGGACGCCCACGATCGCGCCCGCGCGGCCGCGCTGACGGCCGCCGTCGCTCCGGCGCCGGGTCGCTGGTCGCAGTGGCGGGTCGTGATCGCCGCAGCGGTGACGATGGTGCTGGTGACGACCGGCGTGACGCTGGCCGCCACCGGCGAGAGGCCGTTCTCAGACACAGCAACGCTGACCAGGCCGCCCCAGTCTGCTCAGCTGCATACCGGCCTGCTGCCGCGGGCAGCGCGCGCCTTCTCGATCCTCGCCGGTGGCCGGGCCTGGGTGGCGGTCCCGCACCGGGTGCTGCTGCACGGAGCACCGCGCTCCGCAATCGCCGTCAGCCCGGGCGCGGTCTACCTGCTGGAGGCCGGGGGCCGCAGGCTGCGCGCGGTCGCTGTCGACACGGGTCGCGTCGTTCAGACGCAGCGCACGGGCGGCCCCGTCACCACCGCCGTCTGGTCGCCGTTTCCGATCCGGATCGCATACCTGACCGAGGTCGGCGGCCACCAGCAGCTGCACGACGAGTGGGGCACGCTGTCGCATGACTACCTGGTCGACCGGCACGTGGCCGCGGTGGCGCCGTCCTGGCGATGGGACTCGCTTGCGGTCGCCTACGTCCGCGCCGATGGCCGCGTCGCCGTTCACAGCGCCAGCAGCGGCCGCAACACCGTCATCCCGCCGAACTGCGGGCTTCGTCACCCGACGGCGCTGGCGTTTGCGCCGACATCGGGGCTGCTCGCGATCGCCGACCGCACGCGCCTTCGCATCGTCGACACCACCGGTGGCGCGCCCGACGTCTGCGCCGCGCACAGCCCGGGAGCGCCCAGCATCGCCTGGGTGCGACCCCGCCAGCTGTTCGTCGCCGCCGGAACCACGCTATCGCGCTACCTGGTGCTCCGGCCCGGCCTGGGCACCGACACCACCACCGTGCCCGCGCGGATCACCGGGCTGACCACCTCCCCGGACGGACGCCGCATCGCACTGGCCCTGACCAGCGGAGGATCGACCCGGGTCGTGGCCGCCAGCGCGCCGCCGTTCAGCGAACAGGCAACGCCGCTTCACGTGCTGCAGCTGCTGCTGCCGGCACGACCTGCTGCGGGGCCCGTGACCCTGTCCTGGCAGTGACCCGACAGGCCGTGATGCTGGGAGCGTTCGAGCGCATGCGCCGCCAGAAGTAGCCTTTGGATGGGGATCCGGCTCGCGCCTCAGGGACGCGCAGCCGTGCCGCCGGCGCGTTCCAGCTCCAGCTGGCGCAGCTCGATGCGGCGGATCTTCCCGGTCAGCGTCTTTGGCAGCTCGTCCACGAACTCGACCCGCCGCGGGTAGGCATAGGCCGATAGCCGCTCGCGGACGTGGGCCTGAATCTCTCCGGCCAGGTCGTCGGAGGCGGTGTGCCCCTCAGCAACCACGATGAAGGCCTTGACGACGTTTCCGCGCAGCTCGTCCGGCGAGGCCACCGCGGCGGCCTCGCGCACCGCAGGGTGCTCCAGGCAGACCGATTCGACCTCGAAGGGGCCGACACGGTATCCGGCGGCGATGATCACGTCGTCGGCCCGGCCCTCGTACCAGATGTAGCCGTCCTCGTCGCGCACAGCAGCGTCCTTCGTGTGGAACCAGTCGCCGCCGAACACGGCCTCGGTGTCGTCGGGCCGGTTCCAGTAGCCGAGCGGGTAGTGCGGGTTGGAGCGCGCGCGCAGGCAGATCTCACCGCGCTCGCCCGTGGCCAGCGGTGCCTCGTCCTCGTCCAGGATCTGCACGTCCCACCCCGGCATCGGTCGGCCCATCGATCCCTCCCGCACCTCCATCGAGGGGTAGTTGGCGACCAGCGGGTAGGACTCGGTCAGCCCGTAGTAGTCGAGCACGGTCACGCCGAACTGCTCACGGAACCAGCGGATCGCCTCCGGGTTGAGCGGCTCGCCGGCCGAACAGACGCGGCGGAACCGCTGCGGGTGGCGCGTGCCGGCATCGTCGACCGCCATCATCGCCCGCATCGCGGTGGGTGTCGTGAAGACGTTCGACACGCTGTTTCGGCTCAGGAACGCGAGCTGTCGTTCGGCGTCGAAGCCACGCTCCCGGCGGTAGACGTACTGGACGGCGCCGAGCCGCCACGGACCCAGCAGCGGCGCGATGCCCGCCGCCCAGGCCCATTCGCCCATGCCGTGGAATGACTCACCGTCCTGCACCTCATGGCAGTACGTGAACTCCTCGTGGCCGAGCAGGTAGCGGTGGGCGTGCACGATACCCTTGGCCAGGCCGGTGGTGCCGGACGTGTAGTAGAGCTGGGCGGGATCCTCGGCTGCGGTGTCGGCCACGACGTGGTCGCCAGGCGTGCCGGACAGGGCGTCGGGGTCGAGCACGATCAGCTGCGCGGCGATCCCGGTGAAGCGGCCGGCGTTGGCCTGGTCGGTCACGACCACGCGTGCCCCGGAGTCATCCAGCCGGTAGCGGATGGCGTCGTCGCCGTAGAGCAGCGACAGCGAGAGCAGCATCGCTCCCAGCTTCCAGACGCCGAAGAAGACGGCCGCGGTCTCGGGAGCGGGCGGCAGCACCACGGCCACGCGGTCGCCGCGCCCGACGCCGTGCTGCCGCAGCATCGCCGCGGCCTGGTCGGCCATGTCCTGCAGCTCGCCCCAGACCAGCTCGCGGCGCGAGCCGTCGAAGCTCTCCCAGACCATCGCCCGCTTCTCGCGCGGATGCTTGTCGCAGACGTCCTGGGCGATGTTGTACCTAACGGGAACGTTCCAGCTGTGGACGCGGCACATCTCGGTGTATCGCTCGTAGTCGCTCATGGTTCCTCCGAGGCAGACGGGTAGGAGCCTACGCCGAGCCATCTGGCGTCGTCAATCAAGTCGCCTCCGCACCTGGGTTACGGGACGCGCCTGCTCACAGCATGGTGGCCGTCGTCCCGGCATCTCCTCGAAGGATGGGCGCGGCCCGGAAGCCCCACACGAGCGGGTAGATCCCGAGCGACAGCTCCCAGATGAACTCGGGGATCGTCGCGATGCCCTGGAGCGGGCCGCCGGCCTGGGCGAGGCCGAACATCACGGCGATGCCTGAGATGATGATCAACGGTCCCGCGATCAGCCCGAGCATGGCCATGCGCCTCGGCACCAACCCGGATCGGTACATCAGGTAGCCAAGCAGCAATCCGTTGCCGATTCCGACCACAAAGCCAGGCCCGAACAGGAACGTCCAGTCTTTCATGGCGCTGAGGGCGTAGGCGATCGAGCCGAGCGTCGCGTCACTTCCAGCCGAGGGATTCCGTTGCAGCGTCACCACGGTGACCATGGTCAGGATCCCGACCAGGATGAACGTACACTCGACCAGACGGGCGGTCACGTAGCCGAGTGCGCAGATCTCGCTCACGCGCTTGAGCAGCGGGTACACGACGACGGCCGTGCCGATGTTGGCGATGATCAGCAGCAGCTCCAGGAACGCTCCCAGCAGGATGCGGTTGTCGTGACCGGCCCCGGCGACATATCCGGCAGGGTCGTCGAGAACCGGCTGGTACAACCACAGCGCGGGGATTGAGGTGGCGAAGGTGATGAGGTAGAGCGCCCCGAACATCTGCGCGATCCGGCGCGACTCCGGCGGTGGGACCGGTCGGTGGTAGTCCACGGTGTCCTCCGTTCGACAGGCCGGGCGGCGGGGACGCCCGACGGGTTGCACGCCAAGTCGTTCGCGCGGAGGCGTGACGCGTATGTCGGTTCCCGATCCCTGTTCGGAAAAAACACGTCAGTGCCGATGCGGCAACGTACCCTGCTCCCCGCTACCCCCGACCGAAACGCCCTGATCGCCGCAAAGATAACCCGCTTGGCGGCGGTTTCCGTGGCGGTGGACGGGGTAGGGATGTGGTGACCCGAAGGAGGAGAGCATGAGCACCGTTGACAGGGGCACCCTGTGGCAGTGGCGCGAGCACATGTGGGCGTCCGACCGCTGCCGGCTGGAGGGATTCAGCGTCGAGGCGAGGGGCGGCTCGATGGGGAAGGTCGACGAGGCCAGCGACGACCTCGGCTCCGGTTACATCGTGGTCGACACCGGAACGTGGATCTTGGGCAAGAAGGTGATGCTTCCGGCCAGCGTCATCGAGCGCGTCGACTATGACAACGAGACGGTGTACGTTTCGGTGACAAAGGAGCGCGTCAGAAACGCGCCTGCCTTCGAGGCGACCACCTATCGCGACACTGACTACCGGTCTCGGTTGGGCCGCTACTACAGCCGCGACTTCTAGCGCAGCAGCTGCTCGGGAGCCGTCATCAGCAGGCTGGCCTGTCTCAGTTCTTTCGGGGCGTCCAGGGTTGACACACGGGTTCAAGCGATTTCCGGGCGGCACGGCAACCGATCACCTGACGGCCGCATCGGCCACGTGGCGACCGAGAAGTGGCTCTCGCCCGAGTGAAGGTGTAGGTTCGTGCCTTCTCGCACGTGGCGGCGGCTACAGGGCTTGATCGGCACTCCGCCGCCGCAGTAGCTCCTGGGAGGCGATTACGTGCCGCAACGGCGTCTGCTCTTGATCCTCATCGCCCTGGTGGCGACCCTCGTTCCGGCGGGTGAGGCGAACGGGGCGGTTGCCGACTTCGGCGCCCCCCTCGACGGACGCGCGCTGCTGCAGTGGATGCCGGAGCAGTTCGGCACGGGCCACTCCTATACGGCGGGTCAGGCGGTTGCCGCGGCGCAGCGCTACGACGTGATCTCGGCGTTTCCGCAGGCGTTCGGGTCGGCCGTGCCGAGCATGCGGTCGGCCAACCCGCGGCTCGTGCTGCTGGCGTACTCGAACGGGATGTTCGCCCCGGCCACCCGCGGTCCCGCCTCGGCCAACCCCTTCGCGCTGGACTGGTACGCACGGGACGCGTCCGGCAACTACATCCAGAACGCCTCGAACAACAACTGGCTGATGAACCCCGCCAACTCGGGCTGGGTGCAGAACCGAGCCTCGAACTGTGCCACCCTGATCGCGCAGAGCGGCTACGACGGCTGCATGCTGGACACGCTCGGTGTTGCGCCGCTGACCGCGGGCTACTGCACGTCGCTGGCATACAACGCCGCCACCGGCGCCAACTGGACGCGCGCGGATTGGCTGAACGCGACCACGCAGCTCGCCGCGGCTGCCCGGAGCACCGTGACCCCAAGCCTGGTGGTCGGGAACGGTCTCAAGGACGGTCCCAGCATCGCCGAGAGCCAGCAGCTCTTCAACGGCATGGACGGCGCAATGGCGGAGTCGTTCCTGCGCGCCGCCACCCAGTCGGCGTCGACCTATCCCAGCGTGACAACTTGGCAGCAGAACGTCGACATGTTGTCGACACCGCCGAAGCCGATCCTCGCCGTGACCAAGCTGTTCGCACAGGCAACCTCGGCGCAGGCCGCCCAATGGCACCTGTTCTCCATGGCCTCCTTCCTGCTCGGCACCGACGGCCGCTCCTACTTCTACTTCGCGTCGTCGTCGTCGGAGCAGCCGATCTCGACGACCCCTTGGACGACCGGCGTCGGCTCGCCGACCGCCGCATACGGCCTCCGAGACGGGGTCTACCAGCGGCCCTTCACCAACGGCCGTGTCGTCGTCAACCCGTCCGCGTCCGCGGTTACCGTGCCTCTAGATGGCGTGTACACCCGCCAGGACGGCACGGTCGTGGCCGGATCGCTATCGATGCCGCCGTCGACGGGCGAGGTCCTGACCAACAGCTCGGCGGCGGTGCCTGACGCGCCGACGGGTGTGACGGCGACGGCTGGTGATGCGAGTGTGGTGGTGTCGTTCGTCGCGCCGCAGAATGATGGTGGCAGTGCGGTGACGGGGTATACGGCGACGGCGACCGATGGTGCGGATGGGTCGACGGTGGCGGCGACGGGGAACGCGAGTCCGATCACGATCGGTGGGCTGACGAATGGTCACAGCTACACGGTGTCGGTGGCGGCGACGAACGCGGTGGGCACGGGGGCGTCGTCGGCGGCGAGTGGGTCGGTGACGCCGCGGGCGCCGGCGACGGTGCCTGACGCGCCGACGGGTGTGACGGCGACGGCTGGTGATGCGAGTGTGGTGGTGTCGTTCGTCGCGCCGCAGAATGATGGTGGCAGTGCGGTGACGGGGTATACGGCGACGGCGACCGATGGTGCGGATGGGTCGA
>JBJMJD010000022.1:0-57363 GCA_045806525.1 Gaiellales bacterium
GCCACATCGGTGGCGGGCGGCTCCGGACTGGAGCTGACCGGCCAGCTGGGCGACGTGATGAAGGAGTCGGCGCGGATCGCGCTGTCCTACGTGCGTGGCCACACGGCCGAGCCGGTGGCCGCCGGCACGCACCGCCTGCGGCTGGTGGTGCAGAACACGGGCTGGCTGCCGACCAACGTGTCGAAGAAGGCAATCGAGCAGAAGGCCGTGCGCCCGGTGCAGGTGAATCTGGAGCTGGGCGACGGCGCGCGGCTGGTGTCGGGCCTGGCGCACACCGAGCTTGAGCAGCTGACCGGCCGGGGCGGCGCCGCCGTCAGCATGCTGGGCTGGGACGCGGGACATGAGCCGAGCAGCGAGCGGGCGCGCGTCGAGTGGGTGGTCGAGGCGGCCGCGGGCACGGTGGTGCGAGCGACGGTGCGGCAGCCGCGCGCCGGCGTCTGCAGCGCCGAGCTGACGCTGGCATAGCAACAGCCGCCCGGCGGCGCGAGGCCACCGAGCGGCTGTGATGCGTTGTCTGGCTAGACGCTGACGGGGACGGGCTCGAGGGCGATCGCCAGCACCTCGTCCACCGTCATCACGGGATGGAAGTTCATGCTCTCGCGCACGTCGTCGGGCACGTCCTCCAGATCGGCCCGGTTTCGCTCCGGGATGATCACGTCGGTCAGCCCCGCCGCGTGTGCGGCCAGCACCTTCTGCTTGAGCCCGCCGATCGGCAGCACCCGGCCCTGCAGCGTGACCTCGCCGGTCATGCCAACCGTGTGCTTGACCTTCCGCTCGGTCAGCAGGGACGCCAGCGCGGTCACCATCGTGATGCCGGCGCTGGGGCCGTCCTTGGGGATCGCCCCCGCGGGGACGTGGACGTGGAAGCCCTTGTCCTCGAACGCGTGCGAGTCGATGCCCAGCTCGGCCGTGTGGCCACGCACGTAGGAGAGCGCGATCCGCGCCGACTCCTTCATCACGTCGCCCAGCTGGCCGGTCAGCTCCAGTCCGGAGCCGCCCGCCACCGATGTGGCCTCGACGAACAGCACGTCGCCGCCGGTGCCGGTCACCGCAAGGCCCGTCGCCACACCGGGCACCGCCGTGCGGATCGCAGCCTCCTGGTAGAAGCGCTGCTTGCCCAGCGCCGAGCGGACCTCGTCGACCGTCACCTCGAGCGGGGCCTCCGCCTTCCCGGACGCGATCTGGGTGGCGGTCTTGCGCAGCACCGTCCCCAGCTCACGCTCGAGCTGGCGCACGCCCGCCTCGCGGGTGTACTCGGTCACGATCAGCTTCAGCACGTCGTCGGACACCTGCACCTCGTCCTCCAGCAGTCCGTTTCGCTCACGCTGGCGCGGCCACAGGTAGCCACGGGCGATCGCGACCTTCTCGTCGGTGGTGTACCCGTCGAAGCGGATCGCTTCCATACGATCGAGCAGCGGCCCGGGGATCGAGTCGGCCACGTTGGCGGTGGCGATGAACAGCACCTCGGACAGGTCCAGCTCGACGTCCAGGTAGTGGTCCCGGAACGAGTGGTTCTGAGCCGGGTCGAGCACCTCCAGCAGCGCAGACGACGGATCGCCGCGCCAGTCGGCGCCGACCTTGTCGACCTCGTCCAGCATGATCACGGGGTTCATCGTGCCGGCGTCACGCAGCGCCCGCACCAGCCGCCCCGGTAGGGCGCCGATGTAGGTGCGGCGGTGGCCGCGGATCTCGGCCTCGTCACGCACGCCGCCCAGCGACATGCGCACGAACTCGCGACCGGTGGCCCGTGCGATCGACTCGCCGATCGAGGTCTTGCCCGTGCCGGGAGGCCCGATCAGCGTGAGGATGGCACCCGAGCGCTTGTCGGCGGCGATGCCGCGATCCTGCCGCAGCTTGCGCACGGCCAGGTACTCGGTGATGCGGTCCTTGACGTCCTCGAGGCCGGCGTGATCGGCGTCCAGCACCTCCCGTGCGTGCACCGGGTCGAGCCGCTCCTCGCTGCGCTTGCTCCACGGCACGGCGATCAGCCAGTCCAGGTAGGACCGGATCATCGATGCCTCGCCGGACTGGTCGCCCATTCGCTCCATCCGCGATAGCTCGCGCTCGGCGTGCTCACGCACCTCTTCGGGCATGCCCGCCTCGTCGATCTTGGCGCGGTACTCGTCGATTACCGACGCGTCGTCCTCGCCCAGCTCCTTGCGGATCGAGTCCATCTGCTTGCGCAGGAAGTACTCGCGCTGCTGCTTCTGGGCACCTGTCTCGACGTCGTCGCGGATGCGCTGCCTGACCTGGGCCTGCGCCAGCGCCTCGCGCTGGGCCTCCAGGGCCAGCCGCAGGCGCTCGATCACATCGAGCTCCTCCAGCAGCGACAGCTTCTGCTCGAACGACAGGTCGGGCGAGTAGCCCGCGCTGTCGGCCAGCGCTCCGGCGTCGGTGATCGAGCGCAAGAACGCCGCCACACGGCCGTCATCGCCGCGCAGCTCCAGCTTCTCCTCGACCACGGCCCGGAACTCCTGCTCCAGCTCGCGTGTCTTGACGGGAGCCGGCGTGTCGTCCATGTGGCGCTCGGCGGCGACCCGCAGACGGCCGGAGGAATCAGCCTCCGCCGCGCCCAGCACGGCGCGGTGCAGGGCGTTCAGCGACACGGCGGTGACGCCGCGCGGCAGCCTTGCCCGCTCGGTCACCTCGGCCACGACGCCCACCTTCGCGTACTCGCCCTCGTGCGTGGGCACCAGCAGCACGCGCTGCTCGTCGCCGACGTCGATGGGGAGGGTGATGCTCATGTTCGGGAAGACGACTGCGTCTTCCAGTGGGATCAACAGATAGGTATCCATACTCTGCAGTCTACCTCGATAGTTGAGGTTGTCAAATATGTCGGTTTGTGATTATTATAGGCGTATGAGCAACGACGCAAGCGAAGCCTGGACCCTGCTGTTCCGCCTGTTCGTCTCGCAGCGAGGGCGCGTCCCGCAGGTGGCCGCCGAGTTCGACCTGTCCCCCATGCAGGCCCACGTGCTGCGCCTGCTCGAGCCTGACCAGCCGCTGCCGATGCGCACGCTGGCCCGCAAGCTCTGCTGCGATGCATCGAACGTCACCGGCATCGTCGACCGGCTCGAGGAGCGCGGTCTGGTGCGCCGCGACGCCGCTCCCGGCGACCGCCGCGTGAAGATGCTGGTGGTGACCAGCAACGGCCTCGAGGTGCGTCGCCGGATCGTGCGGCGCCTGTCGGAGGCCCCCGAGCCGATCGCACGGCTGTCCGCCACCGATCAGCGAGCGCTGCGCGAGATCCTGAACCGGGCGTTCGAGCCGGGCCTGTGACCGAGGCGGCCAAGCCCACCCAGACGCGCCGGATCCTGCGCCTGTTCTATCCGTACCGGCTACGGCTGTCGGGCCTCCTCGGCATGATCGTGATCTCCGCCGGGATCAGCCTGATCTCGCCGTTCCTGCTCCGCGACCTGCTCGACAACGTGCTCTCGCAGGGCAGCCACCTGGACACGCGCACGCTGACGCTGCTGGTGGGCGGCATGGTGGCGATTCCGATCGTGACGGGTGTGATCGGCGTCGCCCAGACCTGGCAGTCGAATCTGATCGGCCAGCAGGTGATGCACGACCTACGGGCCTCCGTGTACACGCACCTGCAGCGCCTGTCGCTGGCCTTTTTCACGCGCACCCGTACCGGCGAGGTGCAGTCGCGGATCGCCAACGACATCGGCGGTGTGCAGACGGTCGTCACCACCACCGCCACCTCGATCGTCTCGAACGTGACGACGGTGCTGGCCACCACCGTCGCAATGGCGGTGCTCGACTGGCGGTTGACGCTGGCCTCGTTCGCGATCCTGCCGCTGTTCGTCTGGATGACCCGGCGCGTGGGCCGCGTCCGCAAGGCGCTGGCCGCGACCATGCAGGGCTCGCTGGCCGACATCTCCACGCTGGTCGAGGAGTCGCTGTCGGTGTCGGGCGTGCTGCTGGCAAAGACCATGGGCCAGACCGGCGACCTCACCCGGCGCTTCTCCGACGAGAGCCGGCGCCTGGCCGACCTGGAGCTGCGCCAGCGCATGGCGGGGCGCTGGATGATGGCCACCATCCAGGCCACCTTCGCGATCATGCCTGCGCTGATGTACGGCATCGCCGGCTACGGGATGGCGCGCGGCGGCAGCGTCGTCTCGATCGGCACGCTGGTGGCGTTCACGACGCTGCAGACGCGGCTGCTGTTCCCGATCGGCTCGCTGCTGAACGTGCAAGCCGACCTGCAGACCTCGACTGCGCTGTTCGACCGGGTGTTCGAGTACCTCGACCTGCCGGTCGAGATCGAGGAGCCGGCCGACCCGGTGCCCTTCGACCCGGCCCGCGCGGCCGGTGAGGTCGAGTTCCGCAACGTCGGATTCCACTACGACGAGGCCGGCGGGCCGACCCTGCGCGACATCAACTTCGTCGCGCCCGCGGGCAGCCGCGTGGCGATCGTGGGCGAGACCGGGGCCGGCAAGACAACGCTCGGCTATCTGACCGCCCGCCTCTACGACGTGACCGAGGGCGCCGTCCTGATCGACGGCGTCGACGTGCGCGATCTCTGCTTCGACGCGCTGCGCGGCACGGTCGGAGTGGTATCGCAGGAGACCTACCTGTTCCATGGCTCGGTGCGCGACAACCTGCGGTTCGCGAAGCCGTCGGCGACCGACGAGGAGCTCGAGCAGGCGGCCCGAGCGGCCCAGATCCACGATCATCTGGCGTCGCTGCCGGAGGGGTACGACACCGTGGTGGGCGAGCGCGGCTACCGCTTCTCGGGCGGGGAGAAGCAGCGCCTGGCGATCGCCCGCGCGGTCCTGCGCGACCCACCGGTGATGGTGCTGGACGAGGCCACGAGCGCGCTGGACGTGGAGACGGAGCGGGCCGTGCAGGAGGCGCTGGAGCACCTGTCGCGGGGCCGTACCACGATCGCCATCGCACACCGGTTGTCGACGATCCGCGACTCGGACATGATCCTGATGCTGGACGAGGGCCGCGTGATCGAGCGCGGCACCCACGAGGAGCTGGTCGCGCTGGGCGGCCGCTATGCCGCGCTGGTCGAGCGCGACGCCGTGGTGGGCGTCTAGATCCAACCTATGGCTGACCGCTCCTACCGCACCGCCGACCCCTACCGCGACCTGGACGTGATCGACGCCCGCGCGCCGCGGGCCAACCAGACCGTCGTCGGCCTGGTCGCGCTGGCCGGCGTGGTCACCGGGGAGTGGTGGCTGCTGGCGCTGGTGGCCGTTCAGCTGGCGCTGGGACTGACGTTGGGACGCCGCTGGTGCCTGGCCTGCGTCGCCTACTTCGAGCTGCTGCAGCCGCGCATCGGCGAGGGTCCGCTGGAGGATTCACGGCCGCCGCGGTTCGCCAACCTGATGGGCGTGGCCGTGCTGATCCCGGCCGCGCTCGCCTACCTGGCCGGACTGCCGCTGCTGGGCGCGGTGCTGGGCCTTGTTGTGGCGGCGCTGGCACTGCTGTCGGCGGCCACCGGCTTCTGCACGGGCTGCCAGATCTACAAGCTGGCGGCGCGCGTGCGCGGTCTCGGGCGCGGGCACGGCCACATCGAACGGATCGAGCCGTCCGACTTCGGCGACGCGCTCGCGCCCAACACGGTCGTGCAGTTCACCCACCCGCTCTGCTCGGACTGCCACCGGCTGGAGCGCGAGCTGCGCGAGGAGGGCCGCACCGTGGTCACGGTCGACGTGCGCAGCCAGCCTCAGCTGGCCCGAAAGTACGGCGTGGGCGTGGTGCCCACGGCCGTGACGGTGGACGACTCCGGCGCCGTCCTGGCCCGCCTGGCGTGACTGATGGTGGTCAGTTGGGACCCTGCCGCGGCGCCCAGTGCGGCGCGCCGAACGACCAGTCCAGGTGCGGGTGGAAGTCGTTGATGGCCAGCACCCATATGTACCAGCCGATGATCGACGCGTAGCCGAAGAAGGCGCTGGTTCGATAGACGGTCAGCATCACGGTCTCACCGGTGTAGCGGTGCATCCACGTCCAGAACGGATCGCTGGGATACAGCTCGTCGCGGAAGTAGGTGATCGTGAACATGCGCCAGTAGCGCAGCAGCCAGAGCGCCCAGAACGCGTCCCACACACCGCCCAGTGAGGTGTAGTAGGCAACCGCATCCTTGGCGCGGCCGGCCTCGCCGACGTACTCCCAGAGGCCGAAGTGCATGTGCCAGGTCGAGAACGGAAACAGCATCATCACGCCCACGGAGTCCAGCGAGTCGGACAGGACGTGCGCGATTGCGCCGACCAGGTACGAGAACGCCCAGGTGCGGTTCTTCGTCAAGAGCAGGATCACGCCCGTCACGGCGAACCCCCAGAACGGGGTGTGGGTAAAGCCCGCGCCCGGCCAGCCGCGGTGGAACTGCACGGGGTCGGAAAGGATCGCATCGTGGTGGGAGAACCCGAAGCCGTACACCGCCCACTTGGTCAGAACGTCCGGCGAGTAGGAGCCGATCAGGCACCAGACGAGGCTGATGCGCGCGCCCAGCTTGGCACGGAACAGGTATGGCTCGAGGTCGTGAGCCGCCCAGCTCACAGATGGCCGCGGGTCAGCTTGGGCGCGAGCCAGGTCGCCAGCAGCACCAGCGGCGCCATCTCCCAGAAGCCGAGCAGGAAGAACGCCGGCGCCGACACCCCCAGGGCGACCGCGATTGCCAGCACGATCAGCCAGTAGACGACCGGGTGCAGACGGCGGTCGGGCGCTTGCTCGGCGTCGTTCATCCGCGGCAGCCTACTGCCCGGGGCCGACACCAACCAGCTCGATCCGATTACAGTCCCGCCGATGCCGCGCAGCTATCCCACCGTGCTCGACCTGGTCGGAAACACGCCGGTGGTGCGCCTGCAGCGGATCACCGAGGGGCTGGCGCCGACGGTGCTGGCCAAGCTCGAGTACCTGAACCCGGGCGGGTCGGTCAAGGACCGGATCGGGCTGCGCATGATCGAGGCCGCAGAGCGCGAGGGCAAGCTGCGCCCGGGCGGCACCATCGTCGAGCCGACCTCCGGCAACACCGGCGTCGGCCTCGCAATCGCAGCCGCCATCCGGGGATACCGCTGCATCTTCGTGATGCCCGACAAGATGAGCCAGGAGAAGATCTCGCTGCTGCGTGCCTACGGCGCGGAGGTGGTGATCTGCCCGACCGCGGTCGAGCCGGAGTCGCCGGAGAGCTACTACTCGGTCTCAGACCGGCTGGCCGAGGAGATCCCGGGAGGGTTCAAGCCCGACCAGTACTCGAACGCGGCCAACCCCCAGGCGCACTACGAGACCACCGGTCCGGAGATCTGGGAGCAGACCGGCGGCGAGCTGGATGCGGTCGTGATCGCGCTGGGCACCGGCGGCACCGTGTCGGGTGTGGCCCGCTACCTGAAGGAGCAGAACCCGGAGCTGCGCGTGGTCGGCGCAGACCCGGAGGGCTCGATCTACTCGCAGCCGGACGACGTCCATCCCTACATGGTGGAGGGCATCGGCGAGGACTTCTTCCCCAAGACCATGGACCTGACGCTGATCGATGACTTCGTGACCGTCAGCGACCGCGACTCGTTCCTGACCGCGCGGCGGATGGCCCGTCAGGAGGGGCTGCTGGTCGGCGGCTCCGGCGGCACCGCCGTGTGGGCGGCGCTGGAGACGGGCCGGCATTACGGCCCCGAGGCCACGATCCTGACGATCATCCCCGACGGCGGCCGCTCATATCTTTCGAAGTTCTACGACGACAACTACATGCTCCAGTACGGCTTCCTGGAGCGCGAGGCGCCTTCGCCCACCGTCGCGGAGGTGCTGCGCCACACCCGGCGCGAGCACGCCGAGCTGCCGGCCCTGGTCACGATCGAGGCCGACCACAAGGTGGGCGAGGCGATCGAGCTGATGCAGCGCTACTCGATCTCGCAGCTGCCGGTGGTGCGCGCCGACCCGGTCGCGTCGCTGGCCGACGTGGTGGGATCGCTGCAGGAGCGTGGGCTGCTCGACCGTGTCTTCAAGAGCCCGGACGCCCTCAACGAGGGCGTCGCCCAGGCCATGCAGCCGCCCCTGCACGTGGTGGACGCGAGCGAGTCGGTGGATCGCGTGTTCGCCGACCTGACCGCCGGCAGCCCGGCCGTGGTGGTCGTCGAGGACGGCCGGCCCGCGGGCATGCTGACCCGGTCGGACCTGCTCGAGTACCTCGCCGACCGACGAAACGGCATGTGAGCCGCACGGTCGCAACGACCGAGCTGCGACGACGGGCCGTCGCCGCGCAGGGATACGCGTCACGCGCACGCAGGGGCCGGCCGGCCGAGGTGGCGGCGGCCATCGACCGGCTGGGCTGCGTGCAGCTGGACTCGATCTCTGCCGTCGAGCGCAGCCACCGGATCACCCTTGCCGGCCGTGTCGGCAGCTATCCGCGCGGCACCGTCTCAAAGCTGCTCGGGCAGGGCAGGGTGTTCGAGTACTGGGCGCATGAGGCCTGCCTGGTGCCGATCGGCGACTGGCCGATGTGGCGGCGGCGGATGGACGCGCGGCGGTCTCACCACTGGTTCGGGCCGGTGATCGACCGCAACCCGGAGCTGGCCGACCGCGTGCTGTCGGAGATCCGCGAGCGCGGGCCGCTCGGCTCGCGGGACTTCGAGGGAGTCCGCAGCGGCGGCATGTGGGGCTGGAAGCCGGCCCGACGCATGCTTGACGCGCTGTGGACGGCGGGCGACCTGGTGGTTTCGGGGCGAAACAGCTTCCAGCGCCTGTACGACCTGCCGGAGCGGGTGATCCCGGACGAGATCCTGGGCGCGCCGACTCCCAGCGAGGACGAGTTCCTGCGCGCGTTGATTCTGCGTGCGGTGCGCGCCCGCGGCGTGCTTACCGAGTACGGCGTGGTCGAGCACAACCGCCTGACCGGTGGCACCGCCCGGATCCGGCCGCACGTGGACGCGCTGGTGGCGGACGGCGCGCTGGAGCGGCTGGAGGTGGCCGACGGCGGGGCGCCCGTGCTGGTGGCGACCGGCCCGCAGCCGGCCGGCTCGGCCACCGCGGCCGTGCTGCTGTCGCCCTTCGACAATCTGCTGTGGGATCGTCCGTTCGCGGCCCGCGTGCTCGGCTTCGAGCACCTGATCGAGGTCTACAAGCCGGCGCCGCAGCGGCGCTACGGCTACTACGTGCTGCCGTTCCTGCTGGGCGACCGCATCGTCGCCCGGCTGGACATCCGCAGCGACCGGCGCGCGGGCGTGCTGCGCGTCCTCGCCCACCATCCGGAGCCCCGGGTGCGATGGGGAGCGCGCCACGAGGCCGGCCTCGAGCGCGCCCTGGGACGGCTGGCGGCGACCGCCGGGCTCGAGCAGGTGCATCGCGCCGACCTGGGCGCCAAAGCAGCGTCCCCGGCGGCGCCACCCAGCTGAGCCGATATCCTTGGCGGCGGATGCAGTTCGACACCCGCGCCATCCACGACGGTCAGCCTCCGGATCCCTCCACCGGCGCGGTGACGGTGCCGATCTACCAGACCTCGACCTACGTGCAGGAGGCGGTCGGGCAGCTGAAGGACGGCTACGACTACTCGCGCACAGCGAACCCGACCCGCCGCGCGCTCGAGACCTGTCTGGCCTCGCTGGAGAGCGCGGAGCACGGCTTCGCATTCGCCAGCGGCATGGCTGCGACCACCACCGTGATGCACCTGGTCTCGCCCGGTGACCTGGTGGTGTCGGTGAACGACGTCTACGGCGGCACATACCGGCTGTTCTCCAAGGTCTACGAGCCTCGCGGCGTGCGCTTCTCCTACATCTCCGCCGACCAGTGCAACAGCGAGCTGGAGCGGCACCTCGAAGGCGCGAAGATGCTGTGGCTGGAGTCACCCACCAACCCGCTCCTGAACGTGGTGGACATCGCGTCGGCGGCCACGGCGGCGCGGGCGGCCGGCGCGCTCCTGGTGGTCGACAACACCTTCGCCTCGCCCTACCTGCAGCGGCCGATCGAGCTGGGCGCCGACATCGTGGTGCACTCGGCGACCAAGTACCTGGGCGGACACTCCGACCTCGTGTCCGGCTTCGCGGCCACGTCCGATGCCTCGCTCGGCGAGCGGCTGGCCTTCCTGCAGAACTCACTGGGCGGCGTGGCCGGGCCGTTCGACTCCTGGCTGGTGCTGCGCGGGCTGAAGACGCTGCCCGTGCGGATGCGCCAGCACTGCGAGAACGCCCGCGCGGTGGTTGGATTCCTGGGCGGCCACCCCGCCGTCACGCGGGTGCTCTATCCCGGCCTCGTGGATCACCCGGGCCATGAGATCGCTGCACGCCAGATGCGCGACTACGGCGGCATGATCTCGTTCCTGGTCGACGACGAGCGGCAGGCGCGTGACGCTGTGGCGCGCACGCGTGTGTGGTCGCTGGCCGAGAGCCTGGGCGGCGTCGAGAGCCTGATCGAGACGCCCGCGCAGATGACCCACTCCTCGACCGCCGACGCACCGTTCGCCACGCCGTCCAACCTGGTGCGGCTGTCGGTGGGCATCGAATCGGCGGACGACCTGATCGAGGACCTGGAGCAGGCGCTCGCCTGAGCCTCAGCGCAGGTGCCGGCGCCGGGCCGCGATCACCGACAGCCAGGCCAGCCCCAGGCCGGCCGCGCCGAACAGCGCCGTGGGCGCCAGCGACGAGCCGTATGACCCGAGCGTCCTGATCTCGAGCGCGCCCAGAACCAGGATCCCGAAGCCCATGCCGAGCGTCAGCTCCCGGCGCACCGCCACCGCCATCGCCACCAGCAGCGCCGCGCCGACCACGGCGCGGACGCCGTCCTGGCCGGTCGCGACCGGGATCGCCGAATACGCCAGCGGCATCAGCAGGGCGGCCGCCACCAGCAGGTTCCGCTCCTCCTCGCCGCGCAGCAAACGGCCGGCCGCCACCAGCAGCGCGACGGCCCCCAGCGTCACCAGGAACCGCGTCCAGTCGCCGCCGCCGCGGGAGGCGAGCGTCACCTGGAAGCCGGCCGACAGGTGCAGCTCGATCCCGAGCACCAGCGCCAGGGCGGCCGCAAGCAGCCAGCGCGGCCGGCGGGCCAGCAGGAAGGCGGCGGCGTAGACGCCGGCCGCGATCAGGAGCGCGTTCGCCACCACGTCGTTGGAGAAGCTGTACAGGAACACGACGCTCGCTCCGGGCCCGGCGTGGTGCCACAGCAGCAGCACCAGGCCCGGCACCAGCGGCGCCGCGCCAAGCAATGCCGCCAGATCTACCTCGGCCGGCGGGTCGTCGCGCGCCGCCGCGCGAGACCCGGCCACGTGGGCCGCGATCATGACCAGGCAGAAGGCGACCGTGACCACGCCGGCCGTGCGCGCGCCCAGGTCGGCGCCGCGGGCCTCCAGGTAGCTGCCCCAGCACACGAACAGCGCGACCAGCGCGCACAGCCGTAGCACGCCAGGGGTGAGCTGGTGCCGCACACCGGGTTGTTCAACGACCACGGGCGGGCTCCTGCGGGGTCGAAACCTGGCCCGCGACACCGTATGATCGCCATCGCAGGTCACAAGACCAGTGCTTCCAACCCGAGGGAGGAAGGCGGATGAGCACGACATCACCTGAAGCAGGAGGGCCTCAGCACAGCCTCAGCGAGGACGAACAGCTGCTCCACAAGCTGGGGTACGCCCAGGAGTTGATGCGTGGTTGGGGCGGGTTCTCGAACTTCGCGATCTCGTTCACGATCATCTCGATCCTGGCCGGATGTCTTACGTCCTACTACCTGGCGATCGGCTGGGGCGGCCCCGTCGCCGCCACCTGGGGTTGGCTGCTCGTCGGCGGCTTCTGCATCCTGGTGGCACTGGCCATGGGCGAGATCGCCTCCACCTACCCGACCGCAGGCGGCCTCTACTACTGGTCGTCGCGATTGGGCGGCGCCGGCTGGGGCTGGTTCACCGGCTGGTTCAACCTGGTCGGACAGGTCGCGGTCACGGCCGCGATCGACTTCGGCGCGGCCACCTTCATATCGTCACTCATGAACCTCTGGTTCGGCTACTCGCTGACCAAGGGCCACGTGTTTCTGACCTACACCGTGATCATCGCGCTGCACGGGCTGATCAACACCTTCGGTTCACGGCTCCTGGCGATGATCAACAACATCTCGGCCTGGTGGCACATGGCGGGCGTGCTGATCGTCGTGGGTGTCCTGATCGCGGTGCCCGACCACCACAAGTCGTTCAGCTTCGTGTTCACCGACACGGAGAACTTCTCCGGGTTCCAGGGCCACAACTTCACCAATCCCGTGTTCTGGTTCGTGTTCGGCATCGGCCTGCTGATGGCGCAGTACACGATCACGGGCTACGACGCATCGGCGCACATGAGCGAGGAGACGCGGAACGCCTCCCGATCGGCGGCCATCGGGATGGTCATGTCGGTGGTGGTGTCGGTGATCTTCGGGTTCATCCTGCTGGTCGCGATCACGTTCGCGATCCCGGGGCCGGTCGGCAACACGGCCGCCCAGTACACCTTCGCGGTGCAGTACATCTGGCAGACGGCGATGGGCGACAAGTGGGCGGAGTTCCTGCTGGTGATCGCCTGCGTGGCCCAGTTCTTCTGCGGGCTGGCGTCGGTGACGTCGGCGTCGCGGATGATGTTCGCGTTCTCACGCGACCGCGCCGTGCCCGGTCACCAGCTGTGGCGCAAGGTGTCGAGCGATCGCGTCCCCGTCCACTCGGTGTGGGCGATCTGCGCGATGTCATGGGCGCTGATGCTGCCGACGCTGAAGAACCCCGTGGTCGGTTACGCGGTCGGTACGTCGGTGGCCGTGATCGGCCTCTACATCGCGTTCGTGCTCCCCGTGATCCTGCGCTACCGCGCCGGTGAGAAGTTCGAGCGCGGTGCCTGGCACCTCGGTAACCACTACAAGTGGATCGATCCGCTGGCGATAATCTGGATCGCGCTGATCTGCCTGCTGTTCCTGCTGCCGCTGTTCCCGGACGGCATTCCCGGCAACCCGGCGGTGACGGGCGATCACTTCCTGATCGACGTGAACTGGATCGACGTGAACTACGCGCCGCTGACGGTGGGCGGCGCGTTCCTGTTCTTCGGTGGCTGGTGGGTGCTTTCTGCCAAGAACTGGTTCAAGGGCCCGATCAGCATGGGCTCCGAGGCCGAGCTGGAGCAGATCGAGGCGCAGATCGAAGGCGAAGCCGGCGACTGACGCCTGACACGACGACGGCCCCCGTCGCAGCGTGTGCTGCGGCGGGGCCGTCGGGTGTTTCGGACCAAAGATTCGCCGCTCCGGCTTGCCTTTCGTCCCCCAGTCGAACGAACTTTCGAGTCGCCTCTACGGCCCGTCCGCCTGGCTTCAACCTACTCGGCTGCCCTCAGCGGCGCACGGACAAACCTATGGCACCGAGCCCCGGCCTGCAAGCGCATAATTCGCGCTCTTTGCGAGTATTCAAAACAGAAAACGCGTAGACTTCGCGGCCATGACCGACCTGACACGACGGCTGGCGGTGGCACGCGGCGACGAGCCCGCCGACCTGGTCGTGCAGGGTGGGCTGGTGCTCTCGGTGCACACCCGCGAGTGGCTCGAGGCCGACGTGGCCGTGTGCGACGGCTGGATCGCCGGCGTCGGGGAGTACCACGGCCGCGACACGCTGGACGCGGGCGGGCGGTACGTCGTCCCCGGCCTGGTCGACGCGCACCTCCACCTCGAGTCGTCGATGCTGCTGGTGGACGAGTTCGCCAAGCTGGTGCTGCCGTTCGGCACCACCTCGGTGGTCGCCGATCCTCATGAGATCGCAAACGTGCTCGGCACCGACGGCGTGCACTGGCTGGCCGACGCCTGCGCCGACCTGCCGCTGGACGTGTTCTTCATGGCACCCTCGTGCGTGCCCGCATCGCGGTTCGAGTCGCCGCGGCGGGCGCTGACCACGGGAGACCTGGAAGGACTGCTGCGCCGCCGCAGCGTGCTGGGCCTGGCCGAGATGATGAACTTCCCGGGCGTGATCGCCGGTGATCCGAGCGAGCTCGCGAAGCTCGGCCTCGACGGAGCGCAGCACGTCGACGGGCACGCCCCAGGCGTGCTCGGCCGCCTGCTGCAGGCGTACGCCGCCGCCGGTATCGGATCGGACCACGAGGCGACGACGCCGCAGGAGGGCCGCGAGCGGCTGCGGGCCGGCATGTGGCTGCTGATCCGCGAGGCGTCCGGCGCCCGGAACCTGGACGCGCTGCTGCCGCTTGTGCACGAGTTCGGACCCGGACGGGTCGCGTTCTGCACCGATGACCGCGAGCCCGGACACATCGCCCGCGAGGGCCACGTGAACTCGATGGTGCGCCGGGCGGTGGAGTCGGGAGTGGATGCGCGCGACGCGCTGGCGATGGCCTCCTGCAACGCGGCCGCCTGGCACGGGCTGGGTGACCGCGGCGCGATCGCGCCGGGGCGGCGGGCCGACCTGCTGCTGCTGCCCGACCTCGAGCAGTTCCTGCCGGACGTGGTGCTGAAGGACGGCGTGGTGCCGGCGCCGCCGGTCGCGCCGCCGGTGCCCGAATGGGCGCGGCGCACGGTGCGGATCCAGCCGATCTCGCCCAACGACCTGCACACGCCGCACGAGGGCGGCTCGATCCGCGTGATCGGTCTGGTGCCGGGCCAGATCGTGACGGAGGCGCTGGTGATGCCTGCGACCGTTCGGGACGGGCTGGCCGTCGCCGACCCGGCTCGCAACCTGGCCAAGATCGCGGTTGCTGAGCGCCATCTGGGCACCGGCCGGGTCGGGCTCGGATTCGTTCAGGGCTTCGGGCTACAGACCGGGGCGATCGCGAGCACCGTCGCCCACGACGCACACAACATCGTCTGCGTGGGCGTGGACGACGGCGACATGGCGCGGGCGATCGGGCGCCTGGCGGAGCTGGGCGGAGGCATGGTGGCCGTCGAGGGCCGCGGCGTGCGGGCGGAGCTGCCGCTGCCGGTTGCCGGCCTGCTCAGCGATCAGCCGCTGGACGTGGTGCTGGCGCAGAGCGAGGCGCTGTCAGATGCGGCGGCGGCGCTCGGCTGCACCGTCGAGGCGCCGTTCCACGCCATGAGCTTTTTGGCGCTGTCGGTGATCCCGTCGCTCAAGATCACCGACCAGGGCCTGGTGGACGTGGATCGGTTCAGGCTGGTGAGCCTGGCCGCAGGGGACTGAACGGGACCAAAGATTCGCCGCCCCGGCTTGCCTTTTGTCCACCGACCGAACGAACTTTCGAGTCGCCTCTACGATCCGTCCGACCGGGTTCAACCTACTCGGCTGCCCTGAGCGGCGCAGAAGCAAACCTATGCCACCGCCGGGCGGTGTGCAAGCGGATAATTCCCGCATTTTGCGCGTATTCGGAGCCGGCAACGGGGTTCTGCGCCGAGCGCTACCGGTGCGCGGTGGGCTCGTAGTACGGGTTGGTGCCCGACGCATGGTCGGTCACATCCACCACGCGCGCGATCTCGGGCACCGCGGACCGGATCGCCGACTCGACGCCTTGCTTCAGCGTCACCGCCACCATGCCGCAGCCGACGCAGCCGCCGCCCAGGCGCAGGAAGGCGCTGTCACCCTCGACCGCCACCAGCTCGGCGTGGCCGCCGTGTGACGCGATCGCCGGGTTCACCTGCAGCTCCAGCACCTGCCGCACGCGGTCCGCGGCGTCGCCCTGCAGCTCGGGAAGCTCCGGCAGGCGCAGCGCCGGGCTGCTCTGTGCCGGCAGCTTGGGGTTCTCGATCACGAGCCCTCCGCCCAGCCGCTCGTCGACCGCGATCGTGGCCTCGTCGAGGGCGGGCGCATCCAGCCGCGGCACCACGATCTGCATCCCGCCGCTTGTCACCACCACGTCGGTCTCGTCGATCTCGTCGTGGCGCAGGAACGACATGTCGTACTGGTAGGCGGCACCCGCCACGCCCACGATCTCGACCCACAGCGCTAGCCCCTCGGGCTCGTGCTCGCGGGCGCGCACCTCGAGCACCCGCTCGAGCGCGGCATCGGTGATGGTGATCGGCATACCCGAAGGATAGTCAGGCGGCGTCGCGCATGGCGTTGTGCAGCGCCACGATCCGGTCTGCGGGCACGGCCTTGGAGAACAGGAAGCCCTGGCCGAGCTGGCAGCCGTTCTCGACCAGGAACGTGCGCTGCTCCTCGGTCTCGATGCCCTCTGCCAGTGGATGCAGGCCGAGGTTGTGAGCGAGCTGGATGATGGTCGCCACCAGCACGGCGGCGCTGGGATCGCCCGGCAGGTCGGCGATGAACGACCGGTCGATCTTGAGCGTGGTCACCAGCATCTGATTGAGGCGCGCCAGGGACGAGTGGCCGGTGCCGAAGTCGTCGATCGCCAGCCGCAGCCCTCGCTCGTGCAGCTCGGCGATGATCGGCTCGGAGCGCAGCGCGTCGGCCATCACGGTCGATTCGGTGATCTCGACCATCATGCGGTCGGCGGACAGGCCGAACCGCTCGATCGTGGCCAGCACCTGACGCATGGCGGTCGGCTGCCAGAACACCGCCGGCAGGTTCACCGACACGTACAGGTCGAGCCCCATCGAGCGCCACTCGGCGCTCTGGCGGCAGGCCTCCTCGATCACCCACTCCGAGATCGGGCCGATCAGCCCGGTGCGCTCGGCCAGCGGGATGAAGTCGCCCGGCATGACCAAGCCGTTCTGGTCGTCCTGCCAGCGCAGCAGCGCCTCCGCCCCGACGTACTCTCCGGTCGCCAGCGATACCAGCGGCTGGTAGTGCAGGATCAGCTGGCCGCGCTCGACCGCCCGGCGCAGACGGCCGGCCATCGACAGCTGCGCACGCGGATCGTGGCCGGTGGACGAGAACAGCTGGTAGCCGTCGCGGCCGGACTCCTTGGCCTTGTACATCGCGATGTCGGCGTGCTTGAGCAGGCTCTCGGCGTCGGGGGCATCGGCCGGATAGAGGCTGATCCCGAGGCTGGCGCTGGTGTAGATCTCGGTGTCGGCCAGGATCAGCGGGCGCTGCAGCGCCGTTCGCACCTGCTCGGCGACGCGGCGCGCGACGTCGCCCACATCGACGACGTCCCCGCTCTCGTTGGTCTCGACGTCGGCAATCAGGATCAGGAACTCGTCGCCGCCCTGCCGGGCGACCACATCAGCTGCGCGGGTCGACCCCGTCAGCCGCGCCGCCACCTCGCACAACAGCTCGTCCCCGGCGTTGTGGCCGAAGCTGTCATTGACCAGCTTGAAGTCGTCCAGGTCGACGTACAGCACCGCGACGCCGCAGCCGGCCCGCTGTGCGCGTGCCAGCGCCACGTCGAGGTGCTCGTGGAACAGGATCCGGTTCGGCAGCCCGGTCAGCGGGTCGTGGAAGGCCAGCCGCTCCAGCTCGTGCTCCGCGCGCCGGCGATCGGTGATGTCCTCGCCCACCGACGCCTGGCCGACCACGTCGCCGTTGGCGTCGCGGAGCAGGGTGTTGTTCCAGGAGAACAGCCGCCGCTCGCCGGAGCGGGTCAGGATCGAGCTCTCGTAGTGGGCGACCACGCTCCCGCGCTCGATCCCGCGCTGGGCGCTCTGCTCCATCTCCAGCTCGTCCGGTGGGGTGAAGGTCTCCGACCAGATGCGGCCCAGCAGCTCGTCCTCCCACCAGCCTGAAAGCTCGGCGAGGTACTCGTTGCAGAACCTGATGCGGCCCTCGAGGTCGGTCACGACCGCCGCCAGGCGGACGTTCTCGAGCATCTCGCGGAAGCGCGCCTCGGAGGCCTGGAGCGCGCCCTCGGCCTCCTTCTGCTTGGTCACGTCGAAGATCACGCCCTGGATGAACCGGGGGGTGCCGGTCTCGTCGCGCACGGCGGCAGCGTCGTCGCGGAACCATCGCATGCGGCCGTCCAGTCCCTGCATCCGGTAGGACGCGGAGTAGGGCTCGCCGGTCTCGACCGTGCGCCTGTACTCGGCGATGGTGTGGCGGTCGTCGGGGTGCATCCTCCGTTCCCAGCCGTTGAAACCGTCCAGCCACTCGCCGGCGGGTATGCCCATCAGCTCCTCGATCTGGGGGCTGACGTAGAGCGGGTCGCCGCTGCCGGCCAGGTCGACGTAGGTGATGGCGGGCAGGTTCTCGACCAGCACCCGGTAGCGCTCCTGGGCCTCGCGAAACTCATCGTGCAGCACCGCGTTGTGCACCGCGGCAGCGACCACGTCGGTGAGCGCGCCGAAGAACTCCATCTCCGCATCCCACGAGCGATCCGTGACATCGGCGAACTCCATCAGCCCGATCGTCTCGCCTCGCGACACCAGCGGAAGCATCAGCATCGTCTCGTAGCCCTCCTTGAGCAGGACGCTACGCTCGTGCGGGTCGCACTCGGGATCGGAGGCGCGAACCACGACCGCGATCCGCTCCTCCATCACCTGGCGCGACAGCGGGAAGTCATCCAGCGTGTATTCGACCGCGGCCTCGGCGATCTGTCCGACGATGTGGTTCTCATAATCGGTGAGCGTGACCAGCACATCGCGGTCCCGTTCCCACAGCGAGACCGCGGTCGCCGCCGCGCCGTTCACAGCCGTCGCGTGGGCCGTGAAACACCGCAGCACGTCCTCCAGATCCAGGCTGGAGGAGAGCGCCCGGGACAGGTCGACAAGCGCACGGAGACGATCGGCAGAAGCCATCGCTAGGACATCGGCCGCGGACGTCCGGCGCTTGAGCCGTTCCCGCGAACGCGGCAGCGCTATCGGGGTGCGGAGGTTACAGCCCGCACATGGCGCCGGTGTTCGGCCACGGGCTGTAGCCGATGTGTGCGACCGCACGGCTGGCGACGGCGAGCTGGTCGGCCGGCGACCAGTACCGGGCATCGCGGCCGTGGTACTTGCGCAGCTTGTCCGCGCCCCAGTGCCGCATGAACGAGGCGTCCATCTGGAACCCGCCGTAGTAGCCGGCGGGGTTGTAGGCGGACCAGCTGCCCTCGTAGTGGTGGATGCACATCAGGTTGGGGAACCGCTGGCGGATGATCCTGCGGAAGTGGTTTCCGCGAAGCCGGTAGTGCCGCGTCAGATGCTGCAGACGGACGATCCGGATCATGTGGATCTCGGCCCGGCGGGGCCGGTAGTGAACGCCCAGGCGGCGGGCCAGGTGAGAGGCCTGGTTACGACGGAACCGGGCCTTGTGGCGCCACGCGTGAACGGCCTGCTGGTGTGCCGCGCTAGCTGTGACGGCGGCGTCGGCACGGTGTGCGGATGCTGTAAGGGTGATGGCCGCCAGCATCAAAACGGCAGCAAACAGCGCTTTCCTCAGGGTTGGAACCTCCTACTTGGGGACAGAGCTGCGCCCACGCGAAGCTGTCACCTACGCGAGCAGATCGAGCGCATTCGGGGTACGGACCCACCGACCCCGGTGTTGGAGCACGCCGGGCATGGTAGCGACCCCGTTGCCCCCCGCGCGCAATACCTCGTGCCGTTGATTGCTATGGTATTGGAGTCGCTGCAGTGCAATCGGCAGGGAGGTGCGGACCATGAGGGTGAAATCGGTAATCCAGCTTGCACGTCCCCGCCTGCCCCGACAGCGCTGATCGACCGCGCACCGCGGCCTCCGGGGAACCCATCGACCCTGGAGAGATATCCACGTGAGTGACATTTCCTGGCGGCCCGAGGACGGGCCGCCCGAATCTGAGCGTTTGCAGCAGCTGGGCTGGGATCAGGCCCGGGACGAGGAGTTCGCGCGGCTGGCCGAGGAGTCAAGCGTGCCCGGTCGCATCGCCCGCGTCGACCGCGGCATCTGCACGGTGTTCGCCGCGCAGGCCGTGCACCGGGCGGTGGTGCCGCCACGGTTCGAGACGCCGGCCGTTGGCGACTGGGCGGTGGTGAGGCCGGCCGTCCCGGGCGGGGACGACGCCGTCCTGCGGGCGCTGATGGAGCGGCGCACCGCCTTCACGCGTCAGGCCTCGGGTGAGGAGACGATCGGACAGGTGGTGGCGGCCAACATCGACGTCGTGTTTCTGGTCAACTCGCTCGACCAGCGGTTCAGCCTGCGCCGGCTGGAGCGATACCTGACGCTCGGCTGGCAGAGCGGCGCGCAGCCGGTGATTCTGCTCACCAAGACTGACCTGTGCGAGGACACGGAGCGGTTCGTGCTGGAGGCGGAGTCGATCGCATTCGGCACCGATGTGCTCGCCATCAGCGCCGCCACCGGCGACGGCCTCGAGGCGCTCGACGCGCACATCAGGGGCAACCGCACGGTGGCGCTGCTGGGGCTGTCGGGCGCCGGCAAGTCCACCCTGATCAACCGGCTGGTGGGCGAGGAGCGGCTGCGGACGCAGGACGTGCGGCCGGACGGGCGCGGCCGCCACACGACCTCGCACCGCGAGTTGATCCCACTGCCGTCGGGCGGGGTGCTGATCGACACGCCGGGCATGCGGTCGGTGAGCATGTGGGACGGCGACGGGGAGGGCCTCGAGCAGACCTTCGCGGACGTGCACGAGCTGGCGGCCGGCTGCCGGTTCAGCGACTGCAAGCACGAGGGCGAGCCGGGCTGTGCCGTGATCGCGGCGATCACGGCCGGTACGCTCGCCCCGGATCGCCTGGAGAGCTACAACAAGCTGCTGCGGGAGCTGCGGTTCCAGGAGCTGAAGCAAGACAAGCGCGCGCGCTCGGAACAGCGTCAGCACTGGAAGGCGCTGAGCAAGCAGATGCGAAACGCCTCGCGGCCCTCGCGCGATTGATGGGCCACTCGGTCGGCGACCGCGGCGTGGCCAGCGTGGCCGTGATCGGAGCCGGCCTCGCCGGCCTGGCAGCGGCGGCGGCGCTTCGGGCGGCGGGTGTCGCGGTGACGGTGCTGGAGCGCGAGCGGCGGGTCGGCGGCCGCGTCTGGTCGCAGGCGCTGCCCGGCGGCGCGACCGTCGAGATGGGCGCGGAGTTCGTGACAGAGGGCTACACCGTGCTGCCGGCGCTGGTCGGTGAGCTGGGTCTCGAGCTGGCGCCGATGGGGATGAGCTTCACGCGGCGCGAACCGCGCGGAGGCATCGGCGTCGATGCGGCCGGGCTCGACGCGGCGCTGGCGGCGCTGGTCGCTGCCGTGGAGGCGGGTGCCGGCGACGGGCTGGCGGTCGCGGAGCTGCTGGAGCGGGTTCCGATGGACGTGGGAGCGCGCGAGCTGATCGCCTGCCGGATCCAGGTCTCCTACGCCCACCCGGTATCGCTGCTGGCGGCGAGCGCGGTGCGCGAGGTCGGCGAGCTGTTCAACGACGTGGAGGCGCGGCGGGTGGCGGGCGGGAACGACCAGGTGGCGAAACGGCTGGCGGCGGGGCTGCGGGTGCAGCTGGGGACGCCGGCGGTGCGGGTGGCGCAGGGCGCAGACGGCGTTCGGGTCAACGACGACCTCGATGTCGACGCGGTGGTGGTCTCGGTCCCGGCTCCAGCCACCGCCGAGATCGTCTTCGACCCGCCGCTGCCCGCCTGGAAGGCCGACGCGCTGGCACGGGTCGTCTACGCGCAGGCGGCCAAGCTGGCGGTGCCGCTGCTGGCTGGGGCCCGCGCCAGCTCGGTGCTGTCGGTGCCGGAGCACTTCTGGACGTGGACGGCGAAGGACGGCGACGAAGCCGTGGCGCCGGTGGTCACGGCATTTGCGGGATCGGCGCCGGCCGTGGACGCGCTGCGGGTGGACGAGGGGCCGGAGCGCTACCTCGAGCGGGTCGCCGCGCTGCGACCCGACCTCGAGCTCGACGGCGCGGCCGCCGTGCTCTCGACCTGGCCGGACGGGGCCTACAGCGCGCGCGAGTCCGACCGGCCGGCCGACCTCGACGACCGGCTGGAGGCCGAGGTCGGGCGAATCGCCTTCGCCGGCGAGCACACCGAGCGGCACTGGTACGCGACGATGGAGGGTGCGCTGCGAAGCGGCGAACGCGCCGCCCGCCAGCTGCTCGGAAGCGCCTGACGGCCCGCGCGAGGGCGAAACCCGGTGTCAAACACCGACACGGCCACCGTGGCGCTCCGACACGCGATCCTGACCGACGTCACGACGGCTGTGACACGCGTTTCGCGTGGTTGAGCGAGAACGCCAATTATTGGAGTCAAACACCGCTTCCGCCCTCGCCAGGGGTCGGTGCCTACCCCGTGACCGATCGTTGCGAACTCGGCGCTGGCTACATGGGCAGGTCGCGCACCGCGAACTGCACGGCTTCGCTGAACGTCGGGTAGGGCTGGATCGTCTCCCGCAACAGCTCCACCGGCACCTGGGCGCGAACGGCCAGCGTCAGCTGGCCGAGCCATTCACCCGCCTCGGGGCCCACGGCCACCGCGCCGACCAGCACCCCTCGCTCCGGATCGGCCATCACCTTCAGGAACCCCGGCCGCTTCGGCCGCTCGTACGTCGACGTGCGAGACACGCTGTCGATCCTGCGCTCGCCGGTCACCAGCCCATCGCCGCTCGTCCGCCCCACCGACGCCACCTGCGGGTCGGTGAACGTCACCGCCGGCACAGCGCTGTGGTCGGCCTTCGCCGGCTCCCCGGCCATGTCCGCTGCCGCCACCCGAGCCTGGTACTTCCCGACGTGCGTGAACATCGCGATCGCGTTCACGTCTCCGATCGCCCACACACCCTCGGCTGCGCGCATTCGCTCGTCCACCTCCACGGCACCGCCCCTGCCGAGCGTCACTCCCATCTGCTCGAGCCCGAAGCCATCCGAGTTAGGCCGGCGCCCGGTGGCGACAAGCAACCGCTCTCCCTCGACCACGGTGCCGTCTTTCAGCTGCAGCTTCACCCCCGGATCGATCCGGTCCACCCCCTGCCCCAGGTGCATGGTGATGCCCTCGCCCGCGAGGAACTCGCCCAGCAGGTCACCCGCCTCGGGGTGATCGCGTGGCAGCAGCCGCTCGGCCGCATCAACGATCGAAACCCGCGCGCCCATGCGGGTGAAGAACTGGGCCAGCTCGCATCCCACCGGCCCTGCGCCCAGCACGATCATGCTGGATGGGACCTCGCGCCTGCTGGTGGCCTCGCGGTTCGTCCAGTACTCGACGCCGTCCAGGCCCGGAATCGGCGGTATCGACGGCCGCGACCCGGTTGCGACCACCAGCCGCTCATACTCGACCTCCCGCTCGCCCACGGCAATCACCCCCGGTCGCAGCACCCGGCCCTCGCCTCGCACCAGCTCCGCATCCTTGGACGCCAGCCAATCGGCCTGCGAGGAGTCGTCCCAGCCGCCGGTGATCGCGTCGCGATGGGCGAACACGCCGTCGACGCTGACCGGCCCGGTCACCGCCTCCCTCGCTCCCGGCACGTTGCGCGCGGCCGCCACCGCCTCCAGCGGTCGCAGCATCCCCTTGGTCGGCATGCATGCGTAGTACGAGCATTCGCCGCCGACCAGCTCCCGCTCCACCAGCGTGATCCGCGTGTCGGGCTCGAGCTCGCGAAGGGCGGAGACACAGGCCTCGCCAGTGCTCCCACCTCCCAAAATCACCACGTCGCCACCGGTCATATCCGCTCCTCCATGTTGGTCAGAAGGGCGGAGAAGCGGGCCGAGGCCCCCGGGGGCTCCAACCCGAGGACCTCGGCAACAGTCACGCGAAGCGCTGCAACAAAACCAGGAGTAGACCCCAGATTCGCCCGCGCGACGTGGCTGCCGCGCACCCTTTTGGTGCGCCACCCCAGATTTCAGCGCACCAACGAGTGTAGTGCGTCACCCGAAAGGGGGCCCGTCGCAGATCCGCCGAGCGACCTGCTCGGCGTCCACGAGCGCGCCAAAATCGGCGTAGTCGAAGATCCGCGCGGCTCTGTCGGTGTTGATCGCAACCACCGTGCCGCTCTCGGCCATACCCACCAGATGCGGGATTGCGCCCGAGATGCCGAAGGCCAGGTACACCTCCGGCGCGACCACCTGGGAGCTTGCGCCGACCAGCTCCGCCCGGGTTGCTCGCGACGCCTCCACCTGCGGCCGCGACACGGCAAACCGCCCGCCGTAGCGCTCTGCCAGCCGCCGGTAGGGCTCCAGGTCGTCGCCCGCACCACGCCCAGCTGCCACCACCACCTCGCCGCGCCCTCGCGCCAGCTGGTCGATGCGCGCCGCCACCTCGCCAGCCGCTCCCTCGAGCAGCTCCACCCGCCGCGGCCGTGGCTGCAGGCGCTCCGGCAGCGTCTGCGTCTGCGGCGGCGCGGCCGGCGCCGGGGGCGGATCCTGCATCGGCCGCTCCCGCAGGTAGGGCAGCGCCACCTCCGGATCCGGCTGGTCGATCTCCCGCGCCAGCCGGTGGCCGTCGAACACGACCTCGGCCAGGATCCGAGGGGCGACGCAGTCTCCGATCCGGTGCACCCGCGGCAGCGTGCCGTCCAGCTCGTGATAGAGGCGGTCGCGGGAGACCCTCTGGGTGACCAGCACCACGGCGTCGGCAGCGATCGTGACCGGCTCGCCGAACTCGTTCTCGGCGTTCACGCGGGCCGGCTCGATCCCCGTCAGCGTGGTGGTGCGGCGCATCGCCACTCCCGCCTCGTGTAGCCGGCTGCGGGTGAGCACGTCCTCCAGCGTCTCCGCCGCGAACGGCGCGACGGTGTCGTAGCCGGTCACCAGCTCCACCTCGTGCCCCTCACCGGCCAAGAGCTCGGCCAGCCCCGCCGCCGCGAAGTACCCGTCGCCGTCGTACACCACGACCCGCCGGCCTGGCGGCCGCTTGCCCTCCAGCAGCACCTGCTCCGGCGTCAGCACGTGCGGCAGCGCGTCGTCGGCGCCCGGGATCGGCTCGCGCGTGAAGCCGTTCAGCCCGTCACCGGCCCAGCTCGAGCCGGTCGCAAGCACCACCACGTCGGCCCCCCAGCCGCGGATCTCGTCTGCGTCCAGCTCGCGGCCCGTGGTCAGCTCGATTCCGGGCAGCCGCTTCAGCTGCACCGCCCGGTAGGCCACCAGCCGGCCCCACTCGCCCATCCCCGGCAGGCGCGTGGTCCAGCCCATCGAGCCGCCCACCATCGCACCCCGATCGACCAGGTCGACCCGCGCACCGCGGCGGGCGAGGGTGATCGCGCACTCAAGGCCGCCCGGCCCGGCCCCCACCACAAGCGCGTGCAAGGGCTCCGCCAGCGGCGGCACATGCTCGGGATGCCATCCCCGACGGTGCTCCTCGCCCGCGGTCGGATTCTGGGTGCAGCCGATGTGGCGGCGGCTGTCGGCCTTGGAGATGCAGACGTTGCAGCCGATGCACTCGCGGATCTCGTCCACCCTGCCCTGGCGGATCTTCTCGGGCAGATACGGGTCGGCGATCGAGGGGCGGGCGGCGCCGATCAGATCCCAGACGCCGCTTCGGATCACGCTCGCCATCAGGTCGGGGTCCGTCATCCGGGCAACGCCCACGATCGGCTTGCGTGTCGCCTCGCGCACGCGCGCGGTGCTCTGGAGCTGCCAGCCCTCGCCGTAGAAGCGGGACGGCCCGGAATCCAGCGACCACTCGCCGATCGAGCCGACCGTCACGTCCCAGAGGTCGACCAGGTGGTCGGCCAGCGACACGAACTCGAGGCCCTCGTCGAGGTCGACGCCCAGCGCGCCACGGCGGTCGACCGCGATCCGGCAGGCCACCGCGCAGTCGTCGCCGACCTCCTCACGCACCATCTCCAGCGTCTCCAGCCAGAAGCGGGCCCGGTTGGCCAGCGATCCGCCGTACTCGTCCGTGCGGCGGTTGTAGTGGGGTGACAGGAACTGGCCGGGCAGGTACGTGTGCGCGCCGTAGACATAGACGATGTCAAAGCCGGCGGTGCGCGAGCGCCGCGCCGCGGCCACCCAGTCGTCCTGCGCGCGGCGGATGTCGCGCCTGGTCATGGCCCGCGGCACCACCCCCACGGCGAAGTCGCCGGCGATCTGCGACGGCGCCGCCGCCGGCAGCCGCGACTCGCTGTTCTCGCCGTGCGCGCCCGTGTGCGACAGCTCGATCCCGGCCAGCGCCCCCAGCTCGTGCGCCTGCTCGGCGGTCACGGCCAGCATCCGCAGGTCGTGGTCGTCCCACATCCGCGCGGCCACGTACGGCGTCTCATCGGACTCGGCGCTTATGGTGCAGTACTCGGTGCAGACGGCGGCCCAGCCGCCCTGCGCCTTGACCGCCCTGTGCCGCGCCTGCGACCACGGCTTCTCGACGCCGAACCCGGTGCAGTGGGGCACCTGGTAAAAGCGGTTTCGGAGTGTCTTGGGGCCGATCCGCACCGGCTCGAACAGGATCTCGTGTCGGGGATCGCAGCCCATCTGAGCGAGCGATCCTAGTCGGCATGGCCGGGCTATGCTGACTGCCATGCGACCCCGCATCGAGCTTCTCTGGTGGCAGGGCTGCCCGTCCACCGAGCGCACCCTGGCCGACCTGCGAGCCGCGCTGACAGACCTCGGCCTCGATCCTGACGCGATCGAGATGCGCGAGATGGCGACCGAGCAGCAGGCCGTGCAGGAGCGCTTCCCCGGGTCGCCCACGATCCGCATCGCGGGCGTCGACCCGTTCCCGGCCGACGACATGCCCGGGCTCACCTGCCGGATCTACCGCCGCGCCGACGGCCGCCCGTCGCCCACCCCCGACCCCGCGCGGCTGCGCGAGGCGCTGGCACAGGCGGTGGCCGCGTGATCGCGACCGCCCACGACTTCGCGCTGCCCGACACCGACGGCCGCGTGCACCGGCTCTCGGAGCTGACCGCCACCGGGCCGGTGGTGGTCGTGTTCACCTGCAACCACTGCCCCTACGCGCTGGCCTGGCACGAGCGGCTGGCCGATGTCGCGCACGACTACGGGTTCCGCGGCGTACGCATGCTGTTCGTGAACCCCAACGACGGTGAGCGCTACCCGGCCGACTCGCTCGACGCCATGCGCGCGCGGGTGGCCGACGAGGGCTGGTCGGTGCCCTACCTCCACGACGAGGCGCAGGAGGTGGCACGTGCCTTCGGCGCGCGCACGACACCGGACGTGTTCGTGATCGACGGCGAGATGCGCGTCCGCTACAGGGGCGCGCCCGACCAGGACTACGAGGACCCGGCTGCCAACGCGCTGTGGCTTCGCGAGGCGCTCGACGACGTGCTGTCGGGCGTGGAGCTGCGACGGCCGGAGACGACGCCGGTGGGCTGCAGCATCAAGTGGAAGCCGTGAGCGCGGCCGGCCGCTGGTAGCGGGAGAGCGCCGGCAGCAGCAGCTGCATCAGCCCGGCGCCGGCGATGCAGATCAGCCCGCCGGATACGACCGAGAACCGCACCGACGTGAGGCTGGCCACCACGCCCGACTCGACGTCGCCCAGCCGGGGGCCGCTGGTGACGACCGCGATGTGCAGCGACGCCATCCGGCCGCGCATCTGGTCGGGGGTGACCTGCTGCATGATCGTGTTGCGGAAGACGGCGGAGATCACGTCGGCGGCGCCGGCGACGGCCAGCAGCACCAGCGCGGCCCAGAACAGCGCACCCGGCATCAGCCCGAAGGCGGCGATCGACCCTCCCCACACCACCACCGACACCATCACCGCGGCGCCCTGCCGGCGCACGTGCAGCACCCAGCCGCTCGAGATCGCGGCCAGCAGCGCGCCCGCCGCCGGCGCCGCGTAGAGCAGGCCCAGTCCCTCGGGCCCGACGTGGAACGTGGTCGCCGCCAGGGCCGGGAACAGCGCCCGCGGCATGCCGAACACCATCGCGTTGAGATCCACCAGGAACGTGCCCAGCAGCGCCGACTGGCGGCGGGCGAAGCGGAGACCGTCCATCAGCGACGACCAGCCCGGCGCGACGGTGCCACCGGCCGGCAGCAGCGTCGGCAGCCCCAGCGCAACCAGCACGGCGATCGCGAACCCGGCCGCGGCCACGACGTAGGTGACGGTGATCCCGAACGCGGCCAGCAGCACGCCGGCCACGGCCGGCCCCGCGATCTGCGAGGTCTGGTCGACGATCTGGTTGAGCGCGGCGGTGCTGGGCACGCGCGCCAGCCCCACCAGGCTCGGGATCACGGCGTTTCGCACCGGCGACTCGACGCTCGAGGCGAAGGCCAGGAGCGCAGCCAGCAGGTACAGAACGGCCAGCGGAGTGTGGCCGGACGCGGTCAGGAAGGCCAGCAGCACACAGCCCGCGGCCGATGTGGACTGGCTGGCCAGCAGCAGACGTTTCCGGTCGAAGGCGTCGGCGATCACGCCCGAGGCGAGCGCCCCGACCAGCAGCGGCCCCAGGGCTGCCAGTCCGATCAGGCCGACCTGCAGCGACGACCCGGTCTGGCGGTAGACCTGGTAGGGCAACGCCACGGCCGCGAACTGCGATCCACCCGACGCCACCAGGTCGCCGACCCAGAGCCTGCGGTAGGCGGGGAACTCGCGCAGCGGCGAGATGTCCACCCAGAGGCGGGACGGTCGCGGGCGCGAGGCGGACATCTCCCGAGACTAGATGATTGATTCCACGAGCCGTTGCTAGCAGCAGGCGGGATCCAGCAGCGGCCACACTGCCGCCACCACCCGCTCGGGCCAGGCGTCGTCGAGCGTGCCGCCGGTCAGCACCCGCTGGATGCCCGCTCCGAACAGCATCGTGACGACCATCTCGACGTCGATGCCCTTGCGCACGTGGCCTGCGGCGGCGGCCGCTTCGAGCACGGAGCGCATTCGCTCCATCCGCGGCTCCACCACCGCGCGGCGGAACTCGTCCAGCATCTCCGGATGCTGCTCGCGGTTCAGGTAGAGCGAGCTGCAGATGGCGACCCCGTCGCAGGCCTGGATGCCCGTTCGGAAGACCGCCATCAGCGTGACCAGGTAGGCCCGCACGTCGGCGAGATCGTCCACGCCGGCGTCGTCCGGGTAGGCGTTCAGGGCAGCGCACACAAGCTCCGCCTTGCTGGAATAGCGCCGGTAGACGGTGGAGCGTGTGACGTCTGCCTCGGCTGCCACCGCCTCCACCGAGAGCCGATCGTAGCCCTGCACGGGCAGCAGCCGCAGGGTGGCGGCGATGATCTCGCGGTCCGCCTCCTCGTTACGCGGCCGCCCTGGGGGGCGTCGCTGTTCCGCAGTTGTCAGATCTGACATCGCGTCCATCACTCCAGGTTTGACACGGCCGGAAGGTTTTGATACACCACTGTATTGTATTCTATCCTACCACGACAGCACGTTTGGAGATGGTTCGATGAGTCCTGACAATGATCGCAAATGGCTCGCACTGATTCTGCTGTGCGCAGTCCAGTTTATGGTGGTGCTCGACGTGGCCATCGTCAACGTCGCACTTCCCACTATCAAGAACGCGCTCGACTTCTCGGACGCCAACCTGCAGTGGGTCGTCAGCGCCTACACCCTCACCTTCGGCGGCTTCCTGATGCTGGGCAGCCGCATCGCCGACCTGCTCGGCAGAAAGCGGATGTTCATTTCCGGCCTGGTGCTGTTCTCGGCCGCGTCGCTGGCCTGCGGCCTGTCTCAGTCGGACACGCAGCTGATCGTATTCCGCGCCATCCAGGGCCTGGGCGCCGCGGTGATCTCACCGGCCGCACTGGCCATCCTCACAACCACCTTCTCAGAGGGCGAGGAGCGTAACAAGGCGCTCGCGATCTGGGGCGCCATCGCCGGCACGGGCGGCGCCGTGGGCGTGCTGCTGGGCGGCGTCCTCACCGACCAGGTCGGCTGGGAGTGGATCTTCTTCCTGAACGTGCCGATCGGCTTGATCGTGATCCTGGCCGGTCAGCGGGTGCTGGAGGAGAGCCGCGTCGAGCTTGGCAGCCGCAGCCTCGACATCGCAGGCGCGATTCTGGTCACCGCCGGGCTGACGCTGCTGGTCTATGGGCTGGTCACGACCGACACGTACAGCTGGACGTCGACCAGGGTGCTCGGCTCGCTGGCAGGCGCCGCCGTGCTGCTGGCCGGCTTCGTCGCCGTCGAGCTGCGCGCAAAGGCTCCGATCCTGCCGTTCTCGATCTTCCGCCTGAAGTCCCTGACCGGCGCGAACATCGTCGGACTGCTGCTGGGAGCGGCCATCTTCTCGATGTTCTTCCTGCTGTCGCTGTACATGCAGCAGGTGCTCGGCTACTCGGCCCTGAAGGCCGGCGTGGCCTACCTGCTGGTGGCCTCGGTGATCGTCGTCGCCGCCGGCGCCTCACAGGCGCTGGTGACGAGGATCGGCGTGCGGTCGGTGCTGATCACCGGCATGGTGCTGCTTGTGGCGGGTCTCTTGTGGTTCTCGCAGGTGTCGGTGCACGGCGCCTACGCAACTGACCTGGCGCCGGGCTTCATCCTGGCCGGGGTCGGGCTCGGCTTCTCGTTCGTGCCCGTCCAGATCGCCTCGCTGATCGGCGTCACCCACGACGAGGCCGGTATCGCCTCCGGCCTGATCAACACCTCGCAGCAGGTCGGCGGCGCGCTGGGCGTCGCGGTGCTGTCGACGATCACGTTCACTCGATACGACTCGTATCTGGGCGACCACGGAAACAACCTGGCGTTGGTGCCCAACGCGCTCGTGGACGGCTTCCACGTGGCCTTCCTGGTGGGCGCCGGGCTGGCGCTGATCGGGTTGGTGGCGACGCTGTTGTTCATCCCCAGGGACGTCAAGTCCGAGCAGCCAGCCCCCGCCGGCGAGCCGGCAATCGATCTCAGCTAGCGGGAGCGGCGCTCCTGGCGCGCTGCACCGCGACCAACCAGTCGTGGTGCAGCGCGTCTGCCTGGTCGCGCGACATGCGCGGCTCGTAGACCGCGCCCTGGGAGGTCGCCGGCGGCCGGCCGGCCGCCAGCGCGGCGGCGCCCAGCGCCGTCATCTCCCGCTCCACGGCCACCTCCACGGCCACGCCCAGCAGGTCGGCCTGGAACTGCATCAGCCAGCCGTTGGCGGCCGCTCCGCCGTCGGCGCGAAGCGCGGTCACCCCGCCCGGGATCGCATCCACCACGTCGCGCACCTGGTAGGCAATCGCCTCCAGCGCCGCTCGCGCCAGGTGGGCACGCGTGCTGCCGCGGGTGAGGCCCGTGATCAGCCCGCGCGCGTCGGCGTCCCACCAGGGCGAGCCCAGCCCCGCCAGGGCGGGCACGAAGTAGACGCCGTCGTTTCCGTCCAACGAGGCGGCCAGCCGGCCGCTGTCGCCGGCGTCGGCCAGGATCCCAAGCCCGTCCCGCAGCCACTGGACGGCTGCGCCCGACACGAACACGGAGCCCTCCAGCGCCGTCACCCCGGGCTGGGCGGCGGCCGTGCGCACCAGGCCGTGCGGCGGCGGGTCGTGCCGCATCCCGTCGTTCACCAGCAGGAAGCTGCCGGTGCCGTACGTGACCTTGGCCTGCCCGGGCTCGACGCAGGCCTGGCCGAACAGCGCCGCCTGCTGGTCGCCGGCCACGCCCATGACCGGCAGCCGCGCTCCCAGCAGCCGTGCCTCGCCGAACATGCCGCTGGAGGGCCGGATCTCGGGCAGCAGGTCGGCCGCAACGTCGAACAGCTCCAGCAGGCGGTCGTCCCAGCCGAGCGGCCGCAGCGAGCAGAGCATCGTGCGCGACGCGTTGGTGGGATCGGTGGCGTGCACCTCGCCGCCGGTCAGCTTCCAGATCAGCCAGCTGTCCACGGTGCCGAACGCCAGGCCCTCAGGCGAATCGACGGCGTGCTCGAGCAGCCAGGCCAGCTTGGTGGCCGAGAAGTAGGGGTCGGGGACGAGGCCGGTCAGCTCCCGGATCAGGCCCGCCGGCAGCTCCGCGCAGGCGGCGGCCGTGCGGCGGTCCTGCCACACGATCGCGTCGGCCACCGCGCGTCCGGTCGACCGGTCCCACAGGATCGTGGTCTCGCGCTGGTTGGTGATGCCGATGGCGCGCACGTCGGCTGCCGACAACCCGGCCGCTGCCAGCGCGTCCGCGGCCGCCTCGTTGACGCTGCTCCACAGCTGCTCGGGATCGTGCTCGACCCAGCCCGGCCGGGGGTAGCGCTGCTCGATCGGACGCGATCCGCGGCCGCGCACCAGGCCGTCGTCATCGACGACGAGGCAGGTCGTGCCGGTGGTGCCCTGGTCGATGGCGAGGATCACGCCGCTCAGGCTACAGGCGCCGCCTCAGCTCCCGCACGTCCTGAGGCTGCCAGTCGGTGTGGTCGTTGCGCCAGCCCTCGCGGTCGTGGAAGAAGGGCGAGTCGTTGGCCATCGAGTGGCCGATGACGTTCTTGCGGGCGATGTGGAAGCGGCCCTGCAGCCAGCGCACCAGCGCCAGCACGCTGCGGATCTGGGGGCGGCGGTGCAGGATCTGCTGGTCGGCCCAGTGCGACGAGATGCCCTGCTGCTGGATCATCTCGATGCCGATCGCGTGGTCGTTGACGCCGATCGCGTGCCGGCACATGATGCCGAGCGGCACCTGCTGGTAGACGGTGCCGTCCTGGTCGACCACGTAGTGGGCGCAGACGCCGGGCAGCTCACCGCCGTTGGGCGTGTTGGCGTTGAACAGCGCATGCACGCCGGGGTAGGAGCCCGGCCCGCTGTCGGTGAAGTGCAGGACGATCAGCTTCGGGTGCAGGCGAAAGCTGCGCACCCCGTAGTGGCGGTACGCGTAGCCGGCCATCTCGGCGCGCCGCTTCGCGCCGTAGCTGATGCGGTCCCGGGTGACGGCCGGCTTCGGTGCCGATGGGCTGGGCGGCGCCGGTGGCGGCGTGGTGGTGGTCGGCACCGGGTCGGTGATCGTGGTGGTGGTCGGAGGCGGCCTGGTGCCCGCGACCGAAGGCGGGGGCGCCGAAGACGACGTCATGCTGCCGGCACCGCCCGCGGCGGCGCAGCCGGCAACCGTCAGGATCACCGCGCTGACCACGGCCGCCACACCCCAGCCGATTGCTCGCACCATCTAGGCAGCGTAGGCCAGTTGCCGGTCGTCCGCCTCGCACGGCGGGACGGGCACAGCAGCCGGAGCACCCCGGCGCAGCTCGGTGAAGGAGGCGCCTTCGGCTAGCAGGAACAGCGCGCCGATCCCGGCACCGAGCACGACCTCGGTGGCCTGCAGGCCGATCGCAAACGCGGCGCCGGATGCGGCTGAGATCCCGAACGACGAGACCAGCACGCCCGTCACTGCCAGCTGGAAGACCCCGACGTTCCCGGGCATCAGCGGCACCACGCCGACCAGCGTGGAGACCATGAACACGGCCGAGGCCGAGGTGATTGTGTGGGGCAGGCCGAACGCGTCGAGCGTCCAGTAGATGCCGGCGATCTGCGCCGCCCACGAGCCGACACCCAGGGCCAGCGCCACGGCCAGGCGCCGGGGATCGCGCATGATCCGCAGGCTGCGGCGCAGTTCTCGTGCCGGGCCCGCCAGGCGCGTGAGCCGAGAGGGAAGGGTCGGCTGTGTGCGCCTGGCGAGGATCCCGGCGATCACGGCGCCACCGGTCAGGGCGCCGAGAACCATCAGCGTCGAGTCGGCCCAGGCGGGCAGGTCGACGATCGTCAGCGCCAGTCCCGCGCCGATCAGGGCCAGCGCCGCGCCGAGCACGATCTGCTCGGCGACCAGCGTGCCGGCGACCGCGGTCACGGGCAGCTGCGATCCGGTGCGGCGGATGCGGCGGGTCAGCACCGCCACCCGCACCAGCTCGCCCAGCCGGGCGACGAGCACCGTGTTGAACAGGAAGCCGATGAAGACGCTGGGCAGCAGATCGCGCGTCGTCAGCGGCGGGGCCTCGTCGACGGCGTCCAGGGTGCGGCGCCAGACGGCGGCCTTCAGCCAGACCGACACCAGGTTGGCAGCCATCGCCAGCGCCAGCGTGCCCAGGGCCACGGCCGCGAGCGTATCCGCGGCCTGGCCGGCCCGGCCGGCGAAGCGGTAGACCAGGAACGACGCGGCCGGCGCCGCCACCAGCACAACCGCCAGTCGCGGGCTGCGCGTGTGGGCCGCGTAGACGGCGAGCGCGGCGAGCATCGCCACGCCGGCGCCGCCGGCCGCGTCGAGGAAGAAGTGGTTGGCGGTGGCCACGATCGAGAACACGACTAGCACCGGGTAGAAGGCCCACAGCACACGCAGCGCGCGGGTGCGGACGAGCAGGACGGCGGAGGTGCCGACGATCAGGGCGTAGGCGGTGTGCAGGCTCGGCATCGCCGCGTACGGGTTGGATAGCGAGGCGATCAGGCCCGAGTGGTGATTGACGGCCGTCTCGTTGAGCGTGTCCACGAAGCCGAGCGAGCCAAGCATCCGCGGCGGGGCCGCCGGGTAGAGCGTGTAGCAGGCCAGGCCGATCGCGTTGGCAACGATGAACACGTTGCGCACCAGCGGGAACGCGTGGTTGCGACGCAGATAGACCCAGAACAGGAACCCGAAGCTGATCGTGAACTGACAGTTGAAGTACGTCCAGTTGGCGACCGCCTGTACGACGTGCGGCGACGTGGCCGCGAAGTGCTGGACGTCCAGCTCGTGGAAGATCCCCAGCGAGCGCTCGGCCGAGACGATGTCGTTGGAGTGGCGAAGCGCGACCGCGCGGTCGCCGACGGCCAGCGTACGCGTCGTCTCGTAGAGCAGGTCGAACAGCGCGAAGATCGCCAGCTGGCGGGCCAGGTCGCCCCAACCACGGGGTAGCCAGGCACCGATCCGGTGGACGATCGAGCTGATCGGGCGCTGGTGTGGTGCTGCGAGGATCATGTATGCAGCGTGTCACCAGCCGCGTTCCCGATCGATACGGTTTGCCAGAAGCGGTGGTGCGGTTATCCCCCCGGCAGCCGGTCGTCATGCGCACGAAGGCCCGGCCGCCCCCGAAGGAGCGACCGGGCCTCTCTCCCCGGCGGACGCTAGGCCGTGACCGGCTTGCCGTCGATCGGGCTGCGCGTGCCGCTGTCCGGCGCGGCAGAGCCGTGCGAGGTCAGCGTCGGCAGCCACTCCAGCCAGCCGCCGCGCTGGTGACCGTGCCGGCCGTGTCCTTGATGCCCTCGGTGACGGCATCCTCGGTCGCCATGCCGTTGTCGACCAGATCCTTGAATCAACCGTCTAACGCCGGCGCAGCGTCAGCAGGTAGGCCGTTGCGGCGAGGCAACAGGCCGTCAGGAAGCCGTACACGGCGCTGGGGCCGGGGCGGTCGAGGCCGGCGCCGGCGACGATCGCGCCGGCGAAGCTGGCGGCGCCCCAGGCGAAGGCGGTCATGCCGTTGACGGCGCCCACGCCGATCCCGGCGCTGCGGGCGCCGCGCACGCCCAGCGGCAGCGCAACCGCGTACATGAAGCCGAGCGGGGCGGCGCGCACGATCAGCATGCCGGCCACGAGCGCCGACGTGCTGGTGCCGAGCACCGGCAGCAGCACCAGCCCCGAGAGAGCGGTGCAGATGGCGCCTGCGACGAGGGTCACCGTCCACCTCCCGGTGCGCGCCGCCAGGGCGCTGCAGGCGATGAACACGGCCGAGCCGATCGAGAGGATCAGCCCGATGGTGGCGGTGGAGCGGCCGGCGTCGCTGAGCTGGGCCGGGGCGACCAGGAACACGACGCCGTCCGAGAAGCCGCCCAGCAGCATGAGCGTGACGGCGCCCGCGATCAGCGGGTTGCGGCGGGCCAGGCCGAGGGCAGCGCTCAGGCGCAGCTGCGGCTCGTGACGGCCCTCGCTGCCGTGGTCGGCGAGGGCAAGCGCAGCGACCAGCCCCAGCGTAACGACTGCCAGGATCAGGAACGGCGCACCGCGGCTGACACGATCGGCCAGGACGCCGGCGAACACGGGGCCGACCATCCCGCCCAGCCCGGCCACCGCGATCACGGCGCCGACGGCGCCGGGCCGGTCCTCGCCGGCGGAGTTGGACAGCCACGACAGGCCGGCCGACCAGATAACGGCGGAGGAGACGCCGAACGCGAGCCGGGCGGCGACCAGCGTCCAGAGGCCGACGGCGAGCCCCTGGCCGAGGCAGGACGCGGCCAGCAGCAGGCCGGCCGCAAGCGTGACGCGGCGGTGGCCGAGGCGGTCGCCGGCCACTCCGCCGGGGATGGCGCCTGCGACGATTGCAAGGCTGGCCGCCGACAGGGCGACTCCCGATTCGAACCCGGACAGGGAGAAGGCGTCGCGGTAGGACGGCAGCAGCGGCACCAGCGACACCAGCACCACCTCGTCGACGAAGATCAGCGCATAGAGCAGGATCAGGAGCCTTCGCATCGGCCGAGTCTATGGGTAGTCTCGAGCGATGACGCCGCCTCTCCTGATCCGCGAGTCCAGCCGCGTGCGCCGGGCGCGGATCGTGGTGGCGCCGCACCGGCCGGTCGAGGTGGTGGTGCCGCCGGGCACCTCTGCGGCATGGATCGACGGCTTCGTGGCAGAGCACCGGGAGTGGATCGAGCGGCGGCGCGCGGCCGAGCCGGAGCCCTCGCTGGGCCTGCAGCGCGAGGGCGTCGCCTGGCTGGGCGGGGAGCCGCGGCCGGCCCCCGCGGGCGACCTGGATGCCTGGTACCGGCGGCAGGCGCGGTCGATGCTGACCGAGATCGTGAAGCGCGAGGCGGCCCGGCTCAAGGTCAGCGGCTGGTCGCGCATCCGGGTTGGCGACCCGCGCTCACGCTGGGGGTCGTGCTCGACCCGTGGCACGCTCTCGTTCTCGTGGCGGCTGGTGATGGCCCCGACCTGGGTCGCCGACTACGTGGTCGTCCACGAGCTGTGCCACCTCCGCCAGATGAACCACTCGCGTCGCTTCTGGCAGCTGGTGGAGGAGGCCTACCCGTCCCGCCGTGTCGCGCAGGCCTGGCTCAAGCGCCACGGCCCGGAGCTCCTCGCCTACCGCACGTAGGCGCCGGTTCATGCGGTCTTGGCCGCATGACGGAGGTCTGAGCCCGCGCGCGGCCGGATCAGGGACCGGTCTGAGTGGTGCCGGAGGAGTCGGTCGACGAAGGCGGCGGCTCGGTCACCGTCACGGTCACGGTCTCGGGCGGCGCCGTCACCGTCTCGGGCGGCGTCGTCACCGTCACCGGTGCCGGCGCGTAGACGGTCGCCGCGCTGGTGGCGACGCCGGAGTCCCCGCTTGGCGCGGGCTCGATCGCGCCGTAGGCGTAGATGGTCTTGCCGCCGCGGTGGATCACGACCAACTGCCGGCGTACCGATCCCGGCAGCCTGACCACCCTCGTGCGGCCGTTGATGACCGTGCGCGCGACCGGCAGGCCCACCGTCACAGTCTGAACGCGGCCCTTCGTGGTGACGACCCGAACGGTCGCGGCACCCGTCTGCTCGATCGGGTGCGTGCCCGCCTCGGTGCCGATGACGAATCCTCCGAACAGCAGCACCAACAGGGTGACACCGATCAGGAACGCTCGGACAGGGTGGTCGAAACTGCCGTGATATCTCGAGTCGCGCACGGGTTGACGCTAGCACGTCGCCCGTGCGCGACCCAAGCTCACTCCCCCGCGCTCAGCGCGGAACGATGCGGCGAACCGTCATCGTGCCGCTCAACTTTCGCATGCCGGCGGGCGGCGCGATCGCCACCGTCGTCGACATTGCCTGGGACTTCATCATCGTTTGACCCCCTTCAACGGATGAACTCCGTAGGCTCGGGGTAGCGAAGGGTGGGCGCCGCGTCAATCACCCGCGAAGAACATTTACGGTTCCCGAACCTTAGGATCCTCCTGCAGATGCACGAGATCGCGGAATTCCTGCGCGACAACCCACCCTTCGACACCCTCAGCGAGGAGGAGCTGGACGAGGTGGCCGCGGCCTGCGAGATCGAGTACGCGGAGGCCGGAACCATGCTGCTCGAGCAGGCCGTGAGCACCCCGGGCGTGGCCTGGGTGGTGCGGCGTGGCGCAGTCGAGCTGCTGGACGGCGATCGGGTCGTGGACATGCTGTCGGAGGGCGAGATGTTCGGGCACGCCTCGCTGCTGTCGGAGTGGCCGACGGCGCTGGCGGTGCGCGCCGCCGAGGATTCGCTGCTCTACCGCCTGCCGGCCGAGGCGATCCGCCCGGTGCTGGCGAGGCCGGCCGCCCTGCGGTTCGCGGCCCGCTCGCTGGCGGGCCGCTACGAGATGCTGCAGCGCGAGCTGGATCCGCTGGCGATCGCCGTGGTCGACCCGGTGCGCCGCCCCGTCAGCCGCCTGCTCCACGGCGACCCGGTGATCGCCGCCCCCGCCGCAACGGTGCAGGAGGTTGCCCGGCGCATGGTCGAGGCCAGCTCGTCGGCCGTGCTGGTCGACCTCGGCGACGGGTTCGGCATCGTCACCGACCGCGACCTGCGCGAGCGCGTGGTGGCCGCGGGGGTACCGGCCGACACCCCCGTGTCGCAGGTGATGACCGCCCCCGCGACCACCATCGCCGACGAGGTCACCGGCGCCGACGCGCTGCTGGAGATGCTCGACCGCGGCGTCCGCCACCTGCCGGTGGTGAACGCATCCGGACGCGTGATCGGCGTCATCTCCGACACCGACCTGATGGCGGTGGAGACGCGCACGCCCTTCCTGCTGCGCAGGGCGATCGCGGCGGCGACCACCGTCGAGGAGCTGGCGGCCGCCGTGGCGCCGCTCCCGGACACCATCGTGGGCCTGCACGACGCCAAGGTTGCCGCCGCCTCCATTTCACGGGTGATCGCCACCGTGCACGACGCGCTCACCCGCCGCATGATCGAGCTGGTGATCGACGGGCACACCGACGTGGCACCGTTCACCTGGCTGTCGCTCGGTAGCGTTGCCCGGCGCGAGGCGTTCCCCAGCTCCGACCAGGACAGCGCGATCGCCTGGCAGGGGGAGGGCGACGACCCGGCGATGCGGGAGCCGCTGGCGCGCATGGCCGCCGAGGTGGTGGCCGGCCTCGAGCGCTGCGGCATACCGCGCTGCCCCAACGGCGCGGTCGCCTGCAAACCGCTGTTCCTGCACTCGCAGGGCGCGTGGCTGGCCGCCGCACGGTCGTGGCTGGACGACCCCACCGAGGAGAAGGCGCTGATCCTGGTGTCGCTGATGACCGACGGCCGGCCGGTGTGGACGGCCGAGTCGGTCTGGCGTGCCGTGGGAGACGTGTTCGCGAGCGCCCGGCACCATCCCCAGCTGCTGCGCCGGCTTGGCCTGTTCGCGCTCAGCGGCCGGCCACCCACGGGCTTCTTCCGCGACTTCGTGGTCGAGCACGACGGGGAGCGGCGCGGCACCCTCGACATCAAGTCCGGCGGGCTGCTGCCTGTCGTCGACATCGCCCGCTGGGCGGCGATGTCGGCCGGCTCCTCGGAGAACTCCACCGCCGCGCGCCTGGATGCGGCCGAACGGGCCGGGACGCTCGACGGCCGCACGGCATCCACGCTGCATGTTGCATTCGAGCTGTTCACCGACCTGCGCATGGAGAGCCAGATCGACGCGCTGCGCCGGGGAGCGAAGCCGAACGACTCGATCGACCCACGCGAGCTGGCGCCGCTCACGCGCCGCTACCTGAAGGACGCCTTCCGCGCCGTGGCGGAGGTGCAGCGCGGCCTTGCCAACGAGCTCGGCCTGACCGCGCTATGAGGCGCCGTTCCTGGCGCGACGCCGCGCTGCTGTGCGTGGACGTCGAGCTGACCGGCCTCGACCCCAAGACCGACGAGGTGATCGCTTTCGGCGCGGTCCCGCTGGACGGCGGCCGGATCCACGCGGCCGGTGCCATCCAGGGCATGGTCAAGCCGACCGCGGGTCGGCGCACGGGACCCGTCGAGATCCACGGGATCCTGCCCCATGACCTCGACTCGGCGCCCCCGCTGGGAGAGGCGCTGGCGCCGCTGGCCGAGGCAATCAGGGGCCGTACTCCGATCGCCCACGCGGCCTGGGTGGAGCGCGCCTTCCTGGGACCGGCGCTGCGTCAGGCGGGCGGGCGGCTGCCCCGCGGCATCATCGACACCGCGATGCTGTGGCGGCTGCACGGCGTCGTTTCGGACGGCAGCGATCCCGGCTACAAGCCGCTTCAGACGCTGGCCGAACAACTCGGCCTGCCCAACCACCACCCCCACCAGGCGATGGGCGACGCGCTCACGACCGCGCAGGTGTTCCTCGCCCTCGCTACCAGGCTGGAGCGGCTCGGCCACGGCACGCTCGCCGACCTCCTGCACGCCGACCGGCGGGTCGCCACGCACCACCACTTCCCCGGCCATGCGTAGGTGGGTGGTTCAACCGTCAGATGGTCGTGGTTGCCCGCTCCGTGATCTCGGCCACCAGCCGCGCCAGCTCGTCCGACAGCGGCCCCGGCAGCCGCCGCGAGAACAGCTCCGACAGAGTCTGGTAGTACCAGAGCTGCTGATCGACCGTGCTCCCGAACTTGCTCCAGGTGGCCGCGCCGTACACGTGCAGGTCGGTGAGCGTCGAGCGGGCGTTGTGCACCTTGTCCGCGCAAGCCACCCGCAGCACGGCCAACGGCGCGGTCTGCATGCGATCGATGTACGCCTGCTTGCGACCCTGCCAGGGCGGTTTCGGGCGCTGGTCGGTGTCGCTGCAGGCATCGACGATGAACGCGACCTGATCGCCGAAGCGCCGGCGCAGCTCCTCCAGGTTGGTGCGGTCACCGCGATCCTCGATCGCGTCGTGCAGCAGCGCCGCGATTGCCTCGTCCTCACCGCCCCCGTTCTCCAGCACCAGCGCCGCCACCGACATCAGGTGGGCCAGGTACGGGATCGACTCGCCGCCCTTGCGGGACTGGCCATCGTGCACCTGGGCGGCGTAGATCAGCGCCTCCTGGAAGCGGTCGGTCAACATCGCCGCATGGTAACTATCCTCTCCGGTCGTGCCCGAGGAGCCCCCGAACGACGAGCACGGCCACGGCCAGCATGAGGCGGAGCGGCTCTCGCCCATGCCGCCGCTGCCCGAGACGGCGACCGAGCCCGACGAGCCGCGAGGTGTCCGCAAGCTCACCATCGACCTCGGCCCGCTCCGGCGCCACCGCGACTTCCGGCTGCTGACAGCCGCCCAGGCGATCACGTTCCTGGGCTCGATGGTGACCTACGTGGCGCTGCCGTACCAGGCCTACCAGCTATCCGGCTCCTCGCTGGTGGTGGGCCTGCTGGGCTTGGCCGAGCTGTGCCCGCTGCTGGTGACCGCGTTTCTGGGCGGCGCGCTGGCCGACGCCCGCGACCGGCGGCGGATGCTGCTCCTGACCGAGCTGTCGTTCGCCGGCACCTCGACCGTGCTGCTGCTGAACGCGACCCTGGCCAGCCCGCAGCTATGGCTGCTGTTCGTGGTGGCGGCCGTGATGGCCGGCCTGGACGGGCTCCAGCGACCCTCGCTCGAGGCACTCACCCAGCGCCTGGTCAGCCGCGACGAGATGCCGGCCGCGGCGGCGATCGGCACGCTTCGCTTCACCATCGGGGAGATCGGCGGCCCCGCGCTGGGCGGCGTGCTGATCGCGGTGGTGGGGCTCCCGCTCACCTATGCATTCGACGTCGCAACCTTCGCCGCGTCGCTGCTCCTACTGCAGATGATGCGTGCGGCGCCGCCGCCGGTCGCAGACGCCAAGGTCAGCCTGCACGGCATCCTCGAGGGCCTGCACTACGCGGCGACGCGGCCGGTCCTGCTCGGCACCTACGCGGTCGACATCGTGGCCATGTTCTTCGGCATGCCGAACGCGATCTTTCCGGCCTTCGCGCACGAGTTCGGCGGCGCCGGCGTGCTCGGCCTGATGTACGCGGCGCCGGCCGTGGGCGCCCTCGCCGCCACGCTCACCAGCGGCTGGACGGGCGGGACGCGCAGGCACGGAGCGGCCATCTGCTTCGCGGCCGCCGGTTGGGGGCTCGCAATCGCGGTGGTGGGGCTGGCGCCGGGGCTGGCGCTGGTGCTGGCCGGCCTGGCGGTGGCGGGCGCGGCCGACACGGTGTCGGGCATCTTCCGGACGACCGTCTGGAACCAGACCATCCCCACCGAGCTACGGGGTCGCCTGGCCGGCATCGAGCAGGTCGGCTACTCGACCGGCCCGCTGGCCGGGAACGTGGAGGCGGGCGCCGCGGCCTCGCTGATCGGCGTGCGCGGGTCGATCGTCTCGGGCGGCGTGCTGTGCGTGATCGGTGTCGCCGTCACGGCGGCGCTGCTGCCCGCCTTCTGGCGCTACGACGCGCGATCGCGCGAGGCCGAGCCGGTCACGCCCGCGACGGGCTGAGCCGCAGCTCGATGCAGGCCTCCGGCGCGCCCTCAACCGGATACCAAGCGCGAATCGCTGCCGTGCCCGGCAGCAGCGGCGGGTCGTGGTGGGCCTCATCGGGAGCCAGCGGATAGGCGCGCACGCGGCCGCTGGTCAGCTCACCCAGACCGAACGCGCCGCTGCGCCGGGCCTCGACCAGGTAGAACGCGGCCAGAGCCAAACACGGTAGGAACGGATTGCCCTCGCGGCGGCCGTATCCCAGCCGCGCGTGTGCGGCGTCGGCGGCGTCGGCGGCCAGCTCCGCCACGACCAGGGACGGCGGGCCGCTGCGGTGCGTTGGTTCGCCCTCGAGCGGTCGCAGGAACACCGCGGCTGCGGGCGCCCCGGCGGGCCTGAAGTGGCCCGGCATGACCAGGTCGGCGATCGCCGGGTGCAGCTCCAGCACCAGGCTGACCGTCAGGCCCACCAGCCGGTCGGCGAGATCGTCGGCATCGCTCATCCGCGGTAGTCTGGCAGCCGTGGACGGCATCCATGACATGGGCGGCATGCAGGGGTTCGGGCCGGTCGTGCCCGAACCGGGCGAGCCTCCTTTCCAGGAGCGCTGGGAGGGCCGGGTGTTCGGCATGTCGCTGACGCTGTGGGCGACCGGCGGCCCGATCGGCGTCATGCGGCCGCAGGTGGAGCGGATCGAGACCGGGCGCTACCTGGCGTCGTCGTACTACGAGCGATGGGAGCATGCGCTGGAGGTGATGCTGGCCGAACGCGGTGTCCTGGCTTCCGCCGACGTCGATCGCAGGGTCGAGGCGCTGCGGGCCGGCGGGCAGGCGCCGGAACGCTCCGATCCCGCGATGGTGGAGGCGGTGCGGGCCGACATGCAGCCGCGGCCCCCCGCGCGGGCGGAGGGCGGCCATCGCTTCGCGGCCGGACAGGCCGTGCGCGTGCGCCGCATCTCGACCACGGTGCACAACCGCTGTCCCGGCTACGTGCGCGGCGTCTCGGGCATCGTCGAACGGCTGCTTGCCCCTGACTGGCTGCCGGAGAACGAGGACCTGGGCGAGCAGCGCCGCGCACCGTGCTACACCGTCTCCTTCGCGGCCTCCGACCTGTGGCCCGACGACGGCGCCGACCACACGGTGCTGGTCGATCTGTGGGAGACCTACCTGGAGGAGGCGGCATGAGCGAGGGGCACCACCACGCACGCGAGAAGTCACCGTCCGAGCTGCGCACCATGGCCCTCGAGGCGCTGCTGGTCGAGCGCGGGCTGATCTCGACCGACGCGGTGGACGCCGTCGTCGAGCAGTTCCAGAACGAGATCGGGCCGCGGCGAGGCGCGCGAATGGTTGCGCGCGCGTGGGTCGATCCGGCCTACCGCGAGCGGTTGCTGGCGGATGGCACGGCCGCCGCCGCCGAGATGGGCTACGGCGGGGCCGAGGGCGAGCGTCTGGTCTGCGTCGACAACACGCCAGCCACCCACAACGCAATCGTGTGCACGCTCTGCTCGTGCTATCCCTGGCCGGTGCTGGGCGTGCCCCCGGTCTGGTACAAGAGCCCGCCCTACCGCGCCCGCATGGTGCGCGAACCGCGCGCGGTGCTGCGGGAGTTCGGGCTGGAGCTGCCGGAGACGACCGCCATAAGGGTCTGGGACTCGAGCGCCGAGGTGCGCTACATCGTGCTGCCGATGCGGCCTGACGGCACCGAGCACCTGGACGAGGAGGCCCTGGCCGACCTCGTCACGCGCGACTGCATGGTCGGCGTGGCGGTGCCAGGACTGACCGAGGGCGTGGCGGCGTGATCGCCGACCTGCCGGACGAGGCTTTCACCGAGCCCTGGCAAGCGCGGCTGTTCGCGATGGCGCAGGTCGCCTGCCGCAGCATGGACCAGCCCTGGGACGCCTTCCGCGACCGGCTCAAGACCGCGATCGCCGATCAGCCCGACCGGCCCTACTACGACAGCTGGATGGTGGCGCTGGAGCAGCTGACGGGCTGCTCGCCCACGACCACCTGATGCCGGAACCGACGCTGACCGAGCTCGAGCCCGGGCTCGTGCAGATCACGATGCCGCTGCCGTGGGCGCTCGACCACGTGCACTGCTACGCGCTGGCGGGCCGCGACGGCTGGACGCTGGTCGACGCCGGCCTCGGCAGCGACGCGACGCTGCGGTGGTGGACGCAGGCGCTGGCGCAGCTGGGCTCTGAGCCGGTGGCGCGCCTGGTGCTGACGCACTACCACCCCGACCACGTCGGGGCCAGTGCCGGCCTGGCGGAGCTGAGCGGCGCCCGGGAGGTGGTGCAGGGCCGGCTCGACCGGGCGATGGCGGTGGCCGCCTGGGAACACGGCTCAGACGACGAGTTCGAGGGCTACCTGCGCGACCACGGCATGCCCGGCGAGCTGGCGGCGGCCTCGACCCGGGCCGAGAGCCGCACCGGCGTGCGCCTGGCAACGCCGACGCGGCTGGTGGACGAGGGCGACCAGGTGGAGCTGGGCGACGAGTCGTTCCGGGTGCTGCATCTGCCCGGTCACGCCGACGGCCACATCGCGCTGGTCGGGGAGACCAGCGGCCGCCTGCTGGGCGGTGACGTGCTGCTCGACGAGATCACGCCCAACGTGGGCCGCTGGCCGGACACCGCGCGCGACCCGCTGGGGCGCTACCTGGCCACCCTGCGGCGGCTGTCGGCGCTGGGGCCGCGACGCGTCTATCCCGGCCACGGGCCTGTGATCGACGAGGCGCCGTCGCGCGCCCGCGAGATCGCGGCGCACCACGATCAGCGCCTCGATGCCGCGGCGGCGGCCCTCGCCGAGGGCGCCGAGACGGCCTACGACGCGGCGCAGCTGATCTGGCGAGACGAGCCGCTGGGGTTCCACGAGCAGCGGTTCGCGCTGGTCGAGGCGATCTCGCACCTGGAGCGGCTGGCCGAGTCGGGGCGCGCACGTGAGCCGAGCCCGGGCCGCTGGCGCCCGGCCTAGGATGGTTGGTCTCACGGGGTGCGTGGATGCTCTGCGCAGGAACCTGCCCGTGCGGCGCCACGGTACCGGCCGCGCGGAGGCGAGCATGTCGCCACCGCGCGGCCCTTGTACCTCTAGGAGCGGCTGAACAGGCCGGACAGAAGACCGGAGCGCTGCTCGACCGGCTCGCTGCGAGCTGTCACGGGCGCCGGTGCCTGCAGCTTGCAGGCCACCTGGCCGTGCTTCTCGAAGTAGCGCTGGTGGTACTCCTCTGCGGGCCAGAACGTTGGGGCGTCGGTGATCTGGGTCGCGATCGGCTTGCCCAGGTGCGTCTGCATCGCGGCCAGCGAGTCCTCGGCGATCCGCCGCTGCTCGGGCGAATGTACGAAGATCTCCGACCGGTACTGGGTGCCCACGTCCGGCCCCTGGCGGTTCTTCTGGGTGGGGTCATGCTCGCCCCAGAACACGGCCAGCAGCTGCTCATAGCTGACGCGCTGCGGGTCGTACTCGACCTCGACGGCCTCGACGTGGCCGGTGCGGCCGCTGCAAACGGTGCGGTAGTCCGGGTCGTCCACGGTTCCGCCGATGTATCCGACCTGGGTGGCGGTGACGCCGTCGATCTGCATGAACGCATGCTCGACGCCCCAGAAACAGCCGGCTGCGAAGGTGGCCTTCTCGGTCATGTGGTGATCAGCTCCCTTGATGTGGATGTCGGAAGTATGGACCGGCGAGCAAGCGATTCGTTACCGGCGTGCCGGATCGGTTCCAATCCCGCTCACATCAGGACGCGCGGCTCAGTGCAGCCGCCTCGTCCAGCAGCTCCTCGACGTCGGGCAGCTCGCCGTCGCCGTAGCGATGAGCCGCCCGCACGACGCCCTCGCCGTCGACCACGAACACGGACCGCACCGGGGTGTCGGCGAGGCCGCCCATGTCCTGTGAGACGCCGAACGCCCGCACCGCCTCGGCGTTCCAGTCCGACAGCAGTGGGTACCCGAGGCTGAGCCGCCGCGACCACTCGATGTGCGAGTACGGGCTGTCACGTGAGATGCCGACCACCGCCACGCCCAGCTCCCGGAACTCCGCGCTCCTGTCACGCAGGAGCCTCAGCTCACTCCGTCAGGTGCTGGTCCAGTCATAGAGGTAGAAGGCGATCACCGCGGCGCCCAGATCGCGCAGCCGCACCCGCTCGGCGTCGACGCCGAAGAGGTTCAGATCGGGGATCAGATCGCCGGGGGCAAGCATGCTTTGCCGAGCCTAGCAACGTGCGGTCACACATCGGGCTAGAGTGGACGCATGTGCAGAAACATCCGACCACTTCACAACTACGAGCCGGCCAGCACCGAGCAGGAGGCGCACGACGCGGCCCTGCAGTACGTGCGCAAGGTGAGCGGGATGAACAAGCCCGCCCGGGTCAACGAGGAGGCCTTCCAGCGCGCCGTCGAGGCGGTCACCGAGGCCACGTCGAGGCTGCTGGGCGAGCTGGTCGCGACCGCGCCGCCGCGTGACCGCGCCATCGAGATCGAGCGCGCACGCGAACGGTCGATCGCCCGCTTCGGCGACCGCGCCACCGCCTAGACCTCGGCGTCGAGCGCGGCCAGCGCACCCGCCAGCTCGCGGATCGAGCCCTCGGTGATCGGGCTGACCACCAGGATCGCCTCGTCGGCCCCTGCCGCCGCGAGGTCGCGCAGGTGCGCTGCCAGGGCGGCACCGCCGGCCACGGGCGGAGCGTCGGGGTCGGCAGACCGCTCGCTGGAGTCGTCCAGCGCCACGGCGACGCAGGCGCTGCGCTCGACCTGCGCGGGGTCGCGGCCGGCCTGCTCGGCCGCGTCGCTGATCCGCCGGTTGAGGGCCGCGAACCCGTCGGGCGTGTTGCCGTAGTCGTCGAACCAGGTGTTCCAGGAGTCGGCGTGGGGCAGCGTCAGGCTGAGCATGCGTGGCCCGTTGGAGCCGACCATGATCGGGATCCGCCGCGCCGGCGGGGGCAGCAGCACCAGGTCGTCGACCTGGGAGAAGCTGCCGTCCATGCTGACGCGCTCGCCGGCCAGCAGGCCGCGCACGACCTCAAACGACTCGGCGAAGCGCGACACCCGGCGGTCGTAGGGCAGGCCGAACGCGCTGAACTCCCGCTCGTTCCAGCCGGCGCCCAGGCCGAGCACGAGGCGGCCGCCGCTGACGTCGTCGACGGTCGCCGCCATCTTCGCCAGCAGCCCGGGACTGTGGAAGGCCGTGCAGGCCACCAGGGGGCCGAGCGTGACGCGTTCGGTGGCCGCCGCAAGCGCCGCCAGCATCGTCCAGACCTCCCACGGCCCGCGCTCGGGGCGGTCGTCCTCGGGGGCATAGAGCAGATGATCGCCGAGCCAGATCGAGTCGAATCCGACCTGCTCGGCGGCCGTCGCCATGGCCAGATACTCAGGCCAGCGGACGACCCGCTCGGTCTCGGGAAGCTGCACTCCGACACGCAGTGGGCGAGGCACCGGGCCACTCTAACGCACCGCCCGTCACCGCCTTGACGTGCATGAGATAGTCACGCCATGACAGATCTGCCCGCACTTGCCGAGCGAATCCACGGGATTCTGGTCCGGGCCAAGATCGGTTTCACGCCGTCGCAGGACGGACTCGAGTTCTTCGTCCCGATCCGCGATGGCACGGCCGCCGTGATGGTTCGGCCGGGCTCGTTCGGAGACGAGCCGCTGGTGCTGTTCCAGTCGCCCGTGCTGCAGGGCGTGCGGTTCGAGGAGGCGGGCGCGAGGGCGCTGGCAGCCATCAACCTGCGCAACTGCGGCCTGCTGGTGGGCAGGCTGTCGTACTACGAGGAGGACGGCGTGATCGCCCTCGAGTACGCGATCCTGGCCAGCAACCTGCAGACCCAGGAGTTCATCAGGGCGCTGCAGATCGTGGCCGCATACGCCGACACGCTGGACGACGACCTGCTGCTGGAGCTGGGCGTGGGAGCGCGCGCCCGCGACGTCTGGGGCCCCGCCGGCGACACCGGGGTGGCCTGACACTTCAGCGAGTGGCGAGGCCGGCCTGACCGGCCGCGGGGTCGGTGCTGATCAGCTCCCGCCGGCCGGGGCGCCGGCGCGCAGTCGTGAGCCCGCCGCGCATCAGCAGCCGGCGCACCCGCTCCGCCGCCAGCGCGGCCGAGTCGACCACCGCCACCTGCTCGCCGGCCGCCAGCTTGACCCGCGCGGCGACGGCGCTCGCGTGCGGGCAGCCGAGCGCGATCGCGTCGATACCGGCGGCCCGCAGCGTGGCCACCTCGGCGGTGACGGCAGGGCCGGCGTCACCGCCCGACTCGACCAGCTCGCGGAGACCGGGCACGGCCGACCAGGTCACCCGGCCGCCGCCGCGCTCGCGCTTGAGGGCGCGCGCCAGCTGGCCACCGCGCAGGCAGCCCGCGCCCGTCATGAGCGCGATGCGGCCGGAGGCCGAGCGGGCGGCGGCCTGCGGGACGATGCCGTCGATGCCGACCACGGGCACCGGCGCCAGGCCGGCGCGGATCGGCTCGAGGGCGTCGGCGCAGCCCTGGGCGGACGCCAATACCACCAGCTTGGCCTGGCGCTCGGCGACGACGTCGCAGGCCAGCCGGGTGAGCCGGTCGATCACGACGACCGGCCGTCGTCGTGCGTAGGGGGCGTAGGCGTGGTCGGCCAGGAGCACCGTGTCCTCCTTGGGCAACAGTCGCACGATCGCATCGCACACGGCCAAGCCGCCGAATCCGGAGGCGATCACGACGATCGGGGAATCAGACGAGCCCATCAGACCGCCGGCGGCTACGACGCAGCTACGACCGCGGCCGCGTCTTCTCGGGGTCGTAGATCGGGAACTGGTCGACCACCGCCGGCACCAGCCGGCCGTCGGGCAGCGTCACCTCGACCTGCCTGCCCATCTCGGCCAGGTCCGCCTCGATGCAGGCCATCGCGATCAGCTTGTCCACGGTCGGCGAGCGGCCCGCGCTGGGCGACGTCAGCTTGCCCACACCACGCCCGTTCGAGAGCACCGGCGTGTTGTAGTCGGGCGCGTCCTCACCGGCGATCACGAGCGTCACCATGCGGTGCGTGATCCCCGCGTCGAGCTCCGCCTGCAACGCCTCCTTACCGTAGAAGTCGCCCTTGTCGAGCTTGATCATGCGGTCGAGATTGACGTGGAAGGGCGACGTTACGCCCGGGAAGTAGTCAAAGCCGATGAAGATCAGCCCAGCCTCGATCCGCAGGCTCTCGACCGCCGCCAGTCCGTAGGGCCGGATGCCCATCGACGCGCCCTGGTCGAGCAGCCCCTGCCAGACCTTCTCCGCATCGCCCGGCTCGCAGAACACCTCGTAGCCGAGCTCGCCCGAGTAGCCGGTGCGGGCCACGTAGCACTGCGCACCACAGACCGAGACCGGCTCCGTCAGGAAGCGGAAGTACCGCAGCCCGGCGACGTCGGCATCGGTCACGGCGGACAGCAGCTCGCGTGACCGGGGCCCCTGCACCTGCAGGTGCGGCATCTCCATCGTGTGCTCCGTGATCGCCAGCGCGAAGTCGCCGGTGATCCGGCGGAAGTGGTCGGCGTCGGTGTCGAGCGCCGTCACCACCAGCACGCGCTTGGGATCGTCGCCGCGGAAGACAACGCCGTCGCCCAGCATCCTCCCCTGCGCGTCCACGAACGGCGCGTAGCGGGCCTGTCCCGGCTCGAGGCCCGCCATGTCAGCAGTGAAGCAGTAGTCGACCGCCGCCATCGCGTCCTTGCCGCTGAAGAACCACTTGCGCAGCGGCGACTCGTCCCAGATCCCGACCGCCTCGCGCACCGCGTGGTGCTCGGCGAGCGGGTCGCCGAAGTCCGAGATCCAGTCCCAGCCCTCCCACTCCGCGAAGTTGCCGCCCAGCCGCCGCTGGATCCCGTCGAACCCCGTCCGCAGCAGCCCATCGGGGTAGGCGCCGGACGGCGCCGGCTGATCGATCTGCAGCGCCGCGGCGGCGGCGATGTCAAAAGGGGCCGCGTCGCCCTCGAGGGCCGGCATCGGCACCTCCACGGGCATGATGGTCGTCGGCGTCGCCCGCCGGGTCAGCTCCTGGTGGCCGGGTGGCAGCACCTGGGTCACGCCCAGCAGCGCCCGCGCCTGCGCCGGCCCGGCCAGCGTTCGGTAGCCCTCGACCGGCTGCTTTTCCTCGCGGTCGATGTTCCGCCGCAGCCGCCGCAGCCGGGCCTGGAACCCGGCGTCCAGCCCCGGCGTCGAGAAGATCGCCTGCTCCACGTAGCTCTCGACCACGCGGTTTCCGACCAGGTGCACGTCCGAGTCGCGCGCCACGCCGGTGCGCGGTGAGTACGTCACGACCGACTTGACGTGCGACAGGTAGGCGTTCCAGGTCGAGAGCACCACCTCGCCCCGGCAGCGCGCCCCCGTCTCTGGGATCGCCAGCAGGTTGACCTTGCGGTCGTTGACCGCCTCCAGCAGCGCCTCGGTGGTCGGGTTCAGAATCGTCACCCACTTGTGCAGCGGCCAGATGTCCAGCTGGTTGAAGTCCCCCGCCTCGCAGCCGACGCCGAACAGATACGTGTCGCAGTAGCGGAAGAAGTTGCCGGTGCCGAGGGTGGCCCGCATGTAGTCGTAGAACAGCGTGATGGTCGCGCAGATCAGGTTGGAGCAGCCGACGGCGTCCATCGGCTGGGCGAGCACGACGCCGAGCCGGTCGCCGGGCTGGTATCCGCCCTGCCACAGCTCGGACAGGGGCTGCTGCTTGCCGTCCCGTTCGACGGCGAAATCGCTTGCGTCAAGGGCGTAAGAGGAATGCATGCGGCAGATCCTACCGGTCCACTGCGGCAGCGCTAGCCGAGGCCGTTTGTACAGTGAACGCTCGTGACGGATGCGCGTGAACCGCCCGCCGCGCGGGCACCCGAGCCGGGAGGCGAACTGGTGGTCGAGCACGTCGACGACCCTCGCTTTGCGCTGCTGACCGCGCGTGAGCCATCCGAGCACGGGCTCCGCATCGACCCCGCGACCGGCCGCGTGCCGCTTCCGCCACCCGCCCCGGCGGTCGTTCGCGCACCCGCCCGCCACCGGGTCGCCAGCGAGCGCCGCCGGGCCGGCCGGCTGGCGATCGCCGCGCTGATGCTGCCGATCCTGGTCGCGGCCGGGATCGGCATCGTGGTGTGGCAGCAGGGCGACTCCGGCGGCTCCCCGCCGCCCCCCGCCGTCAGCCGGCGGCCGCCCGCCTTCACCGTCTCGACCACCGTCGCCGCGGCCGCCCCGGCGCCCCACGGCATCGCCGTCGCCGCCGCCGGCAACGGCGGCCTCTGGTACCAGTCGGCGGGCGGCGCGGTCACACGGCTGGCGGCGACCGACGGCTCGGTCAACTACACCTTCGCCTCCGCACGCCCGGCGCTGGGGCTGGCCGTCTCCGGCGACTCCCTGCTGTCGCTGGTGAACGGCCCCGCGGGCGCCGAGCTGGTCTCCCGCGACCGCGGCTCGGGCCAGGTGCAGTCGCGGCTGCCGCTGCCAGGCGCGGCCGTGTGCTCGGCGCCGGCCACCGCCTGCGCGCCGCTGGTCGCCGACGGCCAGGTCTGGACGGCGCTGGCCGGCGGCGTTGCCCGCATCGACAATGAACGAGCCACCCTCACCCCCGTGACGGGCGTGCTGGCGCTCGCCGGCAGCGGCCGGGGGGTGTGGGCGCTGACCGCCACCTCGATCGTCGCGCTCAGCGCCGCGGACGGCCACGTGCTGGGCGCGACGCGCCTGGACGGGCTCGTCCCCCGCATGATCGCGGCAGGAGCCGGCGCGGTGTGGGTGGCGGGCACCCGCGACGGGCATCCCCAGCTGCTCCGCTTCGACGGCCCGCCCGGCCGCCCCCCGCGGGCCATCGCCCTGCCGGCATCGGCCACCGCAATCGCCGCCGCCGGAGGCGCGATCTGGCTGGCGCTCACCGGCCACGGCGTGCGCGAGCTCGACCCCTCGGTGAACCGGCTGGCCGGCGCCACGATCACGCTGCCCGACCAGAACGCGCTGCTCTCGATCCGTCCCGACCAGCTGTGGTCGGTGCGCGTGGCCGCCGGCCACGCCTCCTTCACGCGCATCGATCTGGCCGCGTCCGGCTCGTAACCGACGGCATCAGCCCGCGTCTGGGCTTTTCCGGCCGCGTCGTCTCACGTAGTATCAGCCCCCGCCTCGATTGAAGGAGCTCGCGTTGGCCACAGCAGAGAAGCCGTTCATCCGGCAGGACGGCAAGGACAAGGTGACCGGTCTTGGGCGCTACACCGCCGACCTGGACATGACCGGCATGCTCCAGGCCAAGTTCCGCTACGCCGATCACGCCCACGCCCGCATCACGCGCATCGACACCTCCAGGGCCAGGGAGCTGCCGGGGGTGTTCGCCGTGATCACGCACGAGGACGTGCCCGACGTCCGCTACGGGCCGTTCGTCCAGGACCGGCGGCTGTTCGCCAAGCACAAGGTGCGCTACGAGGGCGAGCTGGTCGCGGCGGTGGCGGCGCTGACGACGGAGATCGCCCAGCGCGCCGTGGAGCTGATCGAGGTCGACTACGAGCCGCTCGAGGTCGTCAGCGACGTCGAGGCCGCCCTGCGGCCTGGGGCGCCACTGCTGCACGAGGACTGGGCCGCGTACGGAGCCTCCGAGGATGTCGTCCGCGACGGCAACGACTGCTCGCGCTCGACGATCCTCAAGGGCGATCCCGACAAGGGCATGGCCGAGGCGGACATCGTCGTCAAGGAGCGCTACGTCGCCGACATGTCGCACGCCGTGCCGATCGAGCCGCATGCGGTGGTGGCGCAGTGGCAGGGCGACCGGGTCACGATCTGGTCATCGACGCAGGTGCCGTTCATCGCCCGAAGCGGCGTCGCCACCACCCTGGAGCTGCCCGAGGCGCACGTCCGGATCGTGGTGCCGCATCTGGGCGGCGGGTTCGGCGGCAAGTGCGAGTTTCACTACGAGGCGCAGGTGGCGGCGCTGGCCCGCGTCGCCCAGCGCCCGGTGCGCCTGGTGTTCTCGCGCCGCGAGGAGTTCCTCGCGCCCGATCACCGCCGCGAGGGACAGGTGCTCGAGCTGGAGACCGGCGTGCGAAGTGACGGCAGCATCGTTGCCCGCCGCGGCCGCCTGATCCTGGACAACGGCGCCTACAGCGCCGATGCGCCGTTCTTCCCGCAGCTGGCAGCGATGATGGCCGCCGGTCCCTACAAGATCGAGAACGTCTTCGTCGACGCCAGCCTGGCCTACACGAACACCACGCCCTCCGGCTCGGTGCGCGCCCCCACCGCACCTCAGGCCTGCTGGGCACTCGAGCAACACATGGACTCGGTGGCCGGCCGGCTGGGCATGGACCCCGTCGAGTTCCGCCGCCGCAACATCGTCAAGAACGGCGACGAGGGGCCCACCCGGCAGGTGTTCGAAGACATCGGCGCCGCGGAGACGCTGGAGCGGGCGGTCGAGCTGATCGGCTACGGCAAGGAGCTGCCCGAGGACGAGGCGATCGGGGTCGCCGTCGGCTGGTGGCCGTCGTTCGGCATCGCCTCCGGCGCCTACGTGAAGATCAACGGCGACGGTTCGGCCACCATCATCACCGGCGCCCAGGAGTGTGGCACCGGTGCCGTGATGGCGTTGCCGCTGCTGGCGGCAGAGATCCTGGGCATGGAGCCGGAGAGCTTCTCGCTGCTGTACCAGGACACCGACGCCGGCCCGTTCGACTCCGGCGCATCCGGCTCGCAGACCACCTTCAATAACGGCCGTGCGGTGATGGCGGCGGCGAACGATGTGCGAGAGCAGCTGCTTGATCTGGCGGCCGAACAGCTGGAGGCCAACCGCGACGACCTGGAGCTGAAGGACGGCGCGGTCTCGGTGAAGGGGTCGCCCACCAAGTCGGTCACCATCCCTGAGCTGGCCGAGGCCGCACACGGCAGCACCCTGCTGCTCGGTCGCGGCGCCGACGCGGTGCCGGAGATGCCCGCGTCGGATGCGGCCGGCTGCACCGGCCGGCTGGGGTTGGAATCGTTCCTCGCACCCACCTTCATCACGCATGCGGTGCGCTGCAAGGTCGATCGCGAGACAGGCGTCGTGCGGGTGCTGGAGGTGGCCGCAGTGCACGAGTCGGGACGCGTGCTGAACCCGATCGGCGCCAACGGCCAGGTCGAGGGCGGCGTCGTCATGGGCATCGGCATGGCCACCCTCGAGGGCTCGTTGCTCGGCGAGGACGCACGCCAGCTGAACCCGCACCTGCTCGACTACAAGCTGCAGACTGCGAGCGACTCACCGCCGATCCACATCGACTGGGTGGACTCTCCGACCAAGCCCGGTGCCGGGGGCCCGAAGGGCTCCAAGGGCATCGGCGAGCCGCCCTGCGTGCCCACCCCGGGCGCGATCGCCAACGCGATCGCGCAGGTCACCGGCGCGCGCGTACACGAGCTGCCCATGACCCCGGCGCGGGTGTGGGAGGCGATGCAGCGATGAGCGCGCAGAGCTACACGGCCGCCGGCTCGGTCGACGAGGCGCTGGAGGCGATGGCCTCCGGGGCACGGCCGGTCGCCGGCGGCACCGACCTGGTGGTCGGAGCCCGCAGCGGCAAGGCCCCGTTGCCGGACGCCCTGGTGGCCATCCACGGCGTGTCGGAGCTGCGCGGAATCCGGGAGCAGGACGGCGGCCTGGTGCTGGGCGCGCTTGCCACGCACGCCGACATCGTCGCCTCGAGCACCGCCTGCGAGCTGTACACCGCGCTGGCGGACGCATCAGCGATCGTGGGCAGCCATGCCACCCGCAATGCCGGCACCATCGGCGGCAACGTCATGAACGCCTCGCCGGCGATGGAGACCGGCGGCCCGCTGATCTGCTTCGACGCGGTCGCCACGCTGCGCTCGGCGTCGGGCACCCGCCGGGTGGCGCTGGCCGACCTGTTCGCCGGCCCCGGCCACACGGTGGCCGAGCCCGGCGAACTGCTGACCGAACTCGCGATGCCCGCCCCGAAGAACGGAACCGGCAGCTGCTACGCGCGGCTCGAGTACCGACGCCAGATGGAGATCGCGATCGTCGGCGCAACCGCCGTGGTCACGCTCGACGGCGGCACCATCCGCGATGCCCGCATCGCCATCACCGCTCTGGCGCCCACCATCCACCGCGTGGCCGAGGCCGAGCAGGCGCTCAACGGCAGCGACGGCTCGGATGCCGCGGTGCAGGCTGCGGCGGATGCGGCGGCGGGCGCGTCGCGGCCCATCTCCGACGTGCGCGGTTCGGCCGACTACCGGCGGGCGATGGCCGCCGTGCTCACCCGGCGCGCGATCGGCACCGCGATCGCCCGTGCCCGCGGCGGGCGGTTCCCGATCCCAGCCAGCCCCGCCCTCCACGGTGGGGTCAACGGAGGAGCAGCATGAGGTACGACGCAACCCTGAACGTGAACGGCCGCGCCTACCCGGTCGCGATCGAGCCCGGCCGCACCCTGCTGTCGGTGCTGCGCAGCGAGGTCGGGCTGACCGGCGCCAAGGAGGGCTGTGACGACTCCGAGTGCGGCGCCTGCATGGTGCTGCTGGACGGCCAGCCGGTCAACTCCTGCTCGTACCTGGCGCTGCAGGCCGACGGTCGCGAGGTCGTCACCATCGAGGGCCTGGCCGGCGAGGACGGTCAGCTGCACCCGCTGCAGCAGGCGTTCCTCGACCAGGGCGGCGTCCAGTGCGGATTCTGCACCCCCGGCATGCTGATCTCGGCAACGGCGCTGCTCGACCGCAACCCGTCGCCCGACGAGGACGAGATCCGGCTGGCGCTTTCGGGCAACCTCTGCCGCTGCACCGGCTACTCGGGCATCGTGCGCGCGGTGCAGGCGGCGGCCGGGCAGATCTGACGCTACGTCCGGTGGCCGCGCGCAGCCACCGGCCAGACCGCCTCGACCCGCCCGTCGCGCACCGCGAACAGCTGGTCGCTGAGGTTGACCGTGGTGCAGACGTGCGCCGGGTGAAACGCGATCCGCTCGCCCACCGCCACCGGCCGTGAGCTGCGCCCGACGCCGTGCTCCTCGGTCAACCCGTCCAGCACGATCGACCCGTCCACGCTGCGGGCGACCATGCGGCCGCCGTCGTCGAGCACGACGTCGCCGGAGAACGTCTTCGACCCGCCGTCCACGGTCACCCGCCCCTCGCGGTTGCTGCTGACGACCGTAGTCAGGATCGAGAGCGCCACATCCTGCGGCTGGGCCGACAAGTTCGCCAGCTGCATCAGGTCGTTGAACACGTACGTGCCGGCGCGCACCTCGGTCACCCCAGGCACCGCGGCAACCGCCCGGCCCGTGGGCGTGCTGCCGGCCGCCGCCTCGTCCAGCCCCAGCCGCCGGGCGGCCGCCACCACCGTCTCGCCCTCCTCGCGGCCGGACGCGGCCGCGTCGCCGTCGCCACCCGCATAGCCGATGCTCCGGTAGCTGGTGATGCCTCGCAGGCGCAGGCCCGGCAGGTCGCGCACCCGGTCGGCCAGCGCGTCGACCAGCGCAGGCTCGCCGGCGGGCACACCGCAGCGACCGAGGCCCGTGTCGAGGTCGACGAAGACGCCCAGCTCGGCGCCCTCGGCCACGGCCGCGCTCGACAGCCGCTGGGCGGCCGCGTGGTTCTCGACGTTCACCCCGATACGCGCCCGCCCGGCCAGGCGCGCCAGCCGCGCACAGGCCTGCTCCGCCACCACCGGATAGGCGACGACCACGTCGTCGAAGCCGGCCTCGACGTACAGCTCCGCCTCCGAGACCTTGGCCGTCGTGACGCCGGCGGCGCCGGCCGCGAGCTGCATCCGGGCGATCTCCAGCGTCTTGTGGGTCTTGATGTGCGGCCGAAAACGGACCCCGTGGACGTCCACCGCCTCCTGCCAGCTGCGCAGATTTCGCTCGAGACGGTCCAGATCGACCACCAGACACGGCGTCTGCAGCTGATCGGGCGTCATCCATCAACCCTACAGGCACCCTTCGGCAGCGCCGATAGATAGCCGCTCAGATGCTGGTACGACGCTTCCTCATCATGTTGGTGATCGGCGGCCTGCTCGCAGGTGCCTCGGCGGCCGGTTACTACGTGGGCGGAAACGGGCAGACGGCAGCCCAGCGGGCGTCGATCGTGCGACAGGTCGGCCACCGGCTGGACCACAGGGACGCGGCCGGGGCGCGGCTCGTGCTGGCGCAGGCGTTCGACTCCGGCGCGATCACGGGCGCCGAGCTGCGGGCGCGGGACGGACATCCCATACGTGTCGGCGATGTCTCCGGCTCGGCCGGCTCGATACCGCTTCCCCGCGGTGCGACGCTGCGGCTGAGCACGAAGCCGCCGCTTTCCGGCCTCGCTCACCTCGAGGTGGTGATCGCCGGCCTGCTGCTGGCGGTGGCCGCCGCGGCCGCCATGGCGATCGCAATCGCCCACGTGCTCCCGCATCTGGGCCGCCCGCAGCTGCCGGCCCGTACGACCAGGAAGCCGCCGCGCCGCCAGCCGGCCACGCCCGCGCTCGACACCGAGTACCTGGCGCGCCACGACGCGCTCACCGGGCTGCCCAACCGGGTGCTGCTGCGCGAGGAGGCGCAGCGCCGGATCATGCGCCTGAAGGGCGACGCGATGGCGCTGATCCTGATGGACCTGAACGAGTACAAGGAGGCGAACGACACCCTCGGGCACTTCGCCGGCGACCAGCTGCTGCGCCAGGTCGGCGAGCGTCTGGCCGGGTTCACCACCGAGAGCACGCTGGTGACCCGGCTGGGGGGCGAC
>JBJMJD010000023.1:0-27576 GCA_045806525.1 Gaiellales bacterium
AGGGCGAGCAGCGCGCGCGCCCAGGTGATCGTCTCCCCCACGCCCGGGAGCTTGTAGAGCTCGCGCTCGCGCAGGCGGGCGACGGCGGCGCACACGCGCGCGGCGACCTCCTCGGGCACGCCGGGCAGCCGCGTGCGCACGATCTCGGCCTCGCGCTCGGGCGTCGGATAGTCGATCCAGTGGTACAGGCAGCGGCGCTTCAACGCGTCGTGGAGCTCGCGCGTCCGATTGCTGGTCAGGATCACCACCGGGCGCCGCGCGGCGACGATCGTCCCCAGCTCCGGGATCGACACCTGGAAGTCCGACAGCAGCTCGAGCAGGAACGCCTCGAACTCGTCGTCGGCGCGGTCGATCTCGTCGATCAGCAGCACCGGCGGCTGCGGGTCGTCGTTCTCGATGGCGTCCAGCAGCGGCCGGCGCTCGAGGAACTCCCGGCCGAACAGCTCGTGCAGGCGCTCCTTGCCGCCGCCGGCCTGGGCGGCCTCGAGCGTGCGGATGTAGAGCAGCTGGCGGGCGTAGCTCCAGTCGTAGAGCGCGTGTGCGACGTCGATGCCCTCGTAGCACTGCAGGCGGATCAGGCGTCCGCCGGTGATGTCGGCGAGCACCTTCGCCAGCTCGGTCTTGCCGACGCCGGCCTCGCCCTCCAGCAGCAACGGCTTCTCGAGCACCAGCGACAGATGCAGGACGGTGGCCAGCCCGCGATCCGCCAGGTAGGCGTGCTCGCGGAGCGACTCGGACAGCGCGTCGACGGCGTCAGGCGGCATGACTCCACGATACCAGGCAGGTTTCGCGCGACCCGCAGCCCGCCACGGCGGCGTCACGCCCGCGTGACGCAACACCTGCGCCTGGCACCGGTGTTGCATTCGTGGCAGCCGGTGCAACCTGCCCGGAGCCCGTTCGCTGGCTCAGATCCGGCAGTTTTCTGTCACGGCTTGCGCGCGAGAACGCCTGACTCTCGTGACGCGGGTGGCGCGGACGTCATGTTTCGGTGACGCAACACCTGCGCCTGGCACCGGTGTTGCATTCGTGACAGTCGTCTCGAGCTGGGCGGGCGACTAGCTGGTGATGCCGGGCAGCGAGGTGTGGGTGTTGTCGATGCCGCCGTCGATCACGATCGTCTGGCCGGTGATGTAGCGGGCCTGCGGCGACGCCAGGAAGGCGATCGTGTCGGCAACCTCCTGCGGGCTGCCCAGCCGCCGCATCGGCACCAGCTTGGCCAGCTCGTCGAGGTCGTCGCCGTACTGGCGCATGCCCTCGGTATCGATCCAGCCGGGCGCCACGCAGACGACCCCGATGTCGTACTTGCCCCACTCCACCGACAGCACCCGCGCCAGCGCCTCGGTACCGGCCCGCGCCGCCGACGAGTGCGCCATCCCGGGGATGCCGCGCGTCGGGCACAGCACGATCGAGATGATGCGCCCGCCGCCGTGCTCGATCATCCAGCGCCTCGCCACCTGCTGGGTCAGGTACCAGGGCGCGTCCAGGTTCAGCCGCCGCACCGCCGCCCACCCGTTTGGCGAGATCTCCTCGGCCGGCGCCATGAACTGCCCGCCGGCGTTGTTGACCAGCACGTCGATGCGACCGAACCGCTCCAGCGCCAGGTCGATCAGCGCGTCGCCCACCTCGGGCTCGCGGATGTCGCCGGACAGCACCGCGCAGTCGTCGCCGATCCGCGCTCGCACCTCCTCCAGCGGCTCCGGCCTGCGGCCGGCGATCACCACCCGGCAGCCGTCGCGGTGCAGCGCCAGCGCTGCCGCCCGGCCGATGCCGGTGCCGCCGCCGGTGACGATCGCGACGCGGCTCACCGGTCGGCCCGGTAACTGTCGGCGCTGTGCGCGAGCATGCCCTGGGCCAGCCGCTCCGCCGCCAGCGATCCGGCCAGCGACATCTCGGCCGACCGGTCGATCAGCTCACGCGTGATCTGCAACGCCGCCTGCGGCTGCTCCGCCAGCTTCTCGGCCCACTCCAGCGCCGCCGCCTCGGCCTCGCCCTCGGGCACCACCCGATTCACCACGCCCAGCTCAAGCGCTCGGGCCGCGTCGAACCGCTCGCCCAGCAGGATCAGCTGCTTTGCGCGGGCCGTGCCCAGCAGCCGCACCAGCCGCGACATCCCACCGGCGCTGGGCAGGATCCCCAGCGATACCTCGGGCAGCCCGAACCGGGCCGTCTCGTCGGCCACCCGCAGGTCGGCCGACAGCGCCAGCTCCAGTCCGCCGCCGATCGCCCAGCCCGAGATGGCCGCGATCGATGGCTGCGGCAGCTCCGGCAGCAGCTCCCATATTCGGCCCGGCCCGCGGTAGTAGCGGATCGTCTGCTCGGGGCTGGGGTCGGTGAACTCCGTCAGGTCGGCCCCAGCCGAGAACGCCCTTGCGGAGCCGGCCAGCACCACCACCCTGCTGCCCGTGACGTCGTCCGAGCCGAGCGCGGCGATCAGCTGGGCGGCCATCTGCTCGCTGAGCGCGTTCAGCTTGGCCTCCCGCTGCAGCCGCACGACGCACACCTCGCCGTCCCGTGTGGTTGTGACCATCTCCTCACCCATGCCGGGCGAACATAGCCGACCGTGATCGGCCCGTGCCGAAGGTTCAGTCGCCTCGCGGGCATGCCGATACACGTTTCACATGTCAACCCGGCGCAGCATCCCCGAGCGCGACCGGCGTGAGCTCGAAGTTCTGCACCGCGTCGCCGTCGCGCTGACACAGTCGCTCTCGACGACCGACGTCCTGCGCGCCCTGACACGCGAGCTGGTGTCCGGCGTTGAGCGCGCCTCCGAATGCGCCATCTCGCTCTGGGACAGGCAGCGCGACCTGCTGATCGACGCCGCCGCGCACACGGTGCACGGCCCGCCCGCCTGGCCCCGCGGGCAGGTCGAGAATCCACTCGAGGAGTATCCCGCCACCCGTGCGCTGCTCGAGCGCGGCCGCGGCTGGGGCGAGTACCGGATGTCCGATCCCGAGCTCAGCGGCAACGACCGTGCCGTGCTGGAGCTGTGGGGCTGGCGTTCCATGATCGAGCTGCCGCTGGTCGTCGAGGGCCGTTCCGTGGGCTTGATCGAGGTGGCCGACTACCGGTCGTCGCGGGCCTGGTCGCAGCGCGACATCGCCTTCTGCCAGACCATCGCCAGCCAGGCCGCGATGGCCGTGCGAAACGCGCAGCTGTACGAGGGGCTGCAGGAGCAGGCCGATCGCGACTCGCTGACCGACCTGCTCAACCACCGCGCCTTCTACCAGCGGCTCGGCCAGGAGCTGAGCCGCGCCCAGCGCGACGGCGCCCGCGTCGGCGTGATCACGCTCGACCTCGACAACTTCAAGGCCCTGAACGACTCGCGCGGCCACCTGGCCGGCGACAAGGCGCTGGTGCTGGTGGCCTCGGCGATCCTCGGCTGCGCGCGTCAGAGCGACGTGGCCGGCCGGTTGGGCGGCGACGAGTTCGCGCTGATCCTGCCCGGCGTCGGCGACGAGATCGAGCTGGTGGGGCGGCGGGTGCTGGCCGCCATCGCCTCCAGCGCGGGCGCCGGCGCCTCGCTCGGTATCACCATCGCGGAGCCGGGTGAGATCGATCCGCTGCTGGTGATGGCGCGGGCCGACCGCTCGCTGCTCGAGGCCAAGCGCGCCGGAAAGCGCACCTACAGGCTCTCGGCATGACGCGGCGGTTCATCCAGGGCGACCGGAACCGGCGCGAGCTGGAGGTGCTGCACCGGCTGGCCGTGGAGCTGCCTCGGACGCTGACCGTGACCGGGGTCACCGACCTGCTGGCCGAGCATCTGGTGCTGGCCACGCAGCGCGCCGGCGAGTGCACGATCTCGTCCTGGGACGCAGGCTGCGACCGGCTCACGAGCATGTCCGTCTACGACCTCGGCTCCGGCATAGTGGAGAATCAGCGAGGCGAGCAGTTTGCGCTGGAGGACTGGCCGCACAGCCGCGCCCTTCTGGCCGACGGTACCGCCTACGGCGAGTACCGCCGCGACGACCCGGCGTGGAACCAGCGTGTGCGCGACCAGCTGGACGAGTGGGGATGGAAGACCTGGATCGCGCTGCCACTTGTCGTCGAGGCCCGCTCCGTGGGCCTGATCGAGGTGGTCGACCACCAGACCGACGAGCGCTGGTCGCCGCACGACATCGCCTTCTGCCAGACGATCGCCAGCCAGGCCGCGATGGCCGTGCGCAGCGCGCAGCTGCATGAGGGCATCCGGCGGCAGGTGCTGCACGATCAGCTGACGGGGCTGCTCAGCCACCGCGGGCTGCACGAGCAGCTGGAGGCGAGCCTGGTGGCGGCCAACGCGGGCGGCGGCGAGCTGTCAGTCGTGGCCTTCGACCTGGACGGTTTCCGGTCGGTCAACGACGGCGACGGGCACGCGGCCGGCGACCTGGTGCTGCGTCGCGTCGCCGACGTACTACGCGAGGAGTCACGTGACTGCGACATCGCCGCGCGCATCGGCGGAGACGAGTTCGTGCTGGTGCTGCCCGGGGTTGGCGGCGACGGCCCCGCCATCGCTGACCGCGTCGTCCGCCGGATGGCGGAGCGCACCGGCGTATCGCTGTCCGTCGGCGTGGCGCAGGCGCAGCCGCGAGAGCTGGACGCACGTGTGCTGATCGACCGCGCCCAGAGCGCGCTGCTGGAATCCCGGCGCTCGAAGGCCCGCCGGCGCCGCTCCGCCTGAGCTTCATTCCGGCGGATCACGCATCTACACTGCGGTCAACACCAGCGTGGAGGTGATCAGATCCGCTGCCTGCTGCTTGATGCGACCATGCGACCGACCAGCCTCGTCTCGCGCGAGCGCGCCGTGACGCTGGTCGTCTGCGGCCACGCGCAGGTGATCGCCGAGGACGAGTCGGTGGTGTACCGCTCACAGCACCTGCGGCTGGCACTGCCGGTGATCTTGCAGGTGCCGGCCTACGTTGAGCTGCGCCCGATCGTCAAGCACACGGTGGTGCGGCGGGTGCTGTTCTGCCGCGACAACTGGCGCTGTGCGTACTGCGGACGCGACGGCGGGCCGCGCGACCTGACCGTCGACCACGTGAAGCCGCTGTCGCGGGGCGGCGAGCACGCCTGGGACAACGTGGTGGCAGCCTGCCGCCGCTGCAACCATCGCAAGGGCAGCCGGCTCCCGTACGAGGCGGGCATGTACCCGCGCAACGTGCCTAAGCGGCCGGACATGGTTCAGGTGGCGTGGGCGGGGCGGCTGACGCACCCCCTGCAGCGCCAGTACGTGGCGCAGTGGCACAAGGTTCCTGAAGCCGCGCTGTAGGTCAAGTCACGTCTCCGCGCGCAGGGCCTCCTGCATCTCGGCCGCGACAGGCCCAGGCTCGCCGTTCCCCACCGGCCGCTCGTCCAGCCTCACCACCGGCATCACCTCGCGCACGCTCGAGCTTGTGAACACCTCGTCAGCCGCGAACAGCCGGTCGATCGCAAACGCGTCCTCCACCACCTCGATCCCGCGGGCCGCCGCAGCGGCCAGCAGGGTGTCGCGTGTGACGCCGGCCAGGATGCCCAGATCGAGCCCGGGCGTGCAGAGCTTTCCGCCCACCGTGAACCACACGTTCGACGTCGGACCCTCCAGCACGATCCCCTCGGCCGAGACGAACACCGCATCGTCCGCCCCGCGCCGGTGCGCCTCGCGCTGCGCCGCCATGTTCACCGCGTAGCTGGTCGATTTCACACCGGGCAACAGCCACGGAGACGAGCGCCGGGCGTGCGCGCCGATCGCAAGCTGCAGCGCTGCCAGCGCCACTCCCCGCCGGCGCTGCTCCTCGAGGCCCTCCGGCAGGGCCGTCACCAGCGCGAACCCGACGCCGTCCCGCTCCGCCTCGCGGCCACCCGTCCACACCACCCGCAGCACGCATCGCCGCACGCCCGCCGCGGCCACCGCCTCCAGCGCCAGCGGCGCCAGCCGAGCGGGTTCGGGCGCGGGTAGGCCCAACACCTCGGCCGACCCCACCAGCCGCGCCAGGTGCGCGTCCAGCCGGAACGGCACCCCCTCGTAGACCCGCATCGTCTCGAACGCCGCCCGGCCCCGCAGCACCCCCGCATCGTCCGCGTGCAGCAGCGGCTGCTCCGGGTCGACAACGCCGCGGCCGAGCAGCGCCACCGCCAGCGGCGGGTTGCGGGGAGAGGGCACCGGCATCGGGCTCTAGACTAGCGACGTGGCCGAGGTCGTGGAACTGTGGACGGACGGCGCCTGTTCCGGGAATCCCGGGCCGGGTGGCTGGGGCGCGATCCTTATCTGGAACGGCCACGAGCGCGAGCTGTCCGGCGGCGAGGCCGACACCACCAACAACCGGATGGAGCTGATGTCGGTGATCATGGGCCTTGCCGCCATCACGCGGCCGATGGACGTCGTCATCAACACCGACTCCGCCTACGTGGAGCAGGCGTTCACGAGGGGCTGGCTGGAGCAGTGGCGGCGAAACGGCTGGCGCACAGCCTCCAAGCAGGCCGTCAAGAACCAGGACCTGTGGCAGCGCGTGGCCGAGGAGGCAGCCCGTCACAACGTCAGCTTCCAGCGCGTGCGCGGCCACACCGGCGTCGAGATGAACGAGCGTGCCGACCAGCTGGCCGTTGCCGAGCGCGACCGCTACGCCACGGTATGACGCAGGACACCTCGACACGCAAGCGCCACGCGCTGGGCCTGTTCGACGGCATCGCCGCCGACTACGACCGCTGGGCGCAGCTGCTCTCGTTCGGTAACGACCGCCGCTGGCACGACCTGCTGGTCGACCGGCTGGCGGTCGGGCCCGACTCGGTCGTGGCCGACGTCGCCACCGGCACCGCCGCCGTCGCCATGTCGATCGCCTGGAGCCACGGCAGCCGTGTGATCGGGATCGACCAGAACGAGGCGATGCTTGCCCGCGGCCGCGAACGCGTGGCGGCGGCCGGGCTGGACGGCCGCATCGAGCTGGTGCAGGGCGAGGCCGAGGCACTGCCGCTCGAGGATGCCTCGGTGGACGCGCTCGTTCACACCTATCTGTTGCGCTATGTCGACGACCCGCCCGCGGTGCTGCGCGAGCTGACCCGCCCGATCCGCCCCGGCGGCGGGATGGCATCGCTCGAGTTCTTCGTGCCCGCCGCCGCCTGGTATCCGCCGTGGTGGGCCTGGACGCGAATCGGCCTGCCGGCCGTGGGCGCGGCCGGCGGCCCCGGCTGGTACCGCACCGGCCGCTTCCTCGGCCCCAGCATCGAGCGCTTCTGGCACGACCATCCGCTGCAAGAGGTGCTCGGCTGGTGGCACGATGCCGGCATTGGCAACGTCCGCGCACAGCGGTTGTCCGTGGGCGGCGCCGTCATCATCCGCGGCACCAAGACCTGAACCTCACCACACAAGGAGACCCCGATGGCCACCGTCGACCTCAGCACCCTACCCGTCAAAACCACCAGCTTCGGCCGCTGGCAGCAGCTGAACGGCCCGCTGGGCCTCCAGGCGTTCGGCATGAACGCGATCGTCTGCGACCCCGGCGAGGAGTTCGACATCGCCCACGACGAGTCCGAGACCGGCCACCAGGAGGCCTACGTCGTGGTCAGCGGCCGGGCCGCCTTCACGATCGGCGACGACCGCATCGAGGCCGCGCCGGGCACGGTCGTGTCCGCCCCCGATCCGGCGGCGAACCGCGCCTACGAAGCGCTCGAGCCTGGCACGCGCATCGTCTGCATCGGCGCAGCGCCGGGAGCGGCCGAGCCGTACGGCGAGTGGATCGACGCGGACGAGCCGGAAGGGCACTGACTAGCAGCAAAAGCTCGCGATCACCCGGCCGAGGGCATCCACGCAGCGGTCGAGCTGGCTGAGGTCGACCCACTCGACGTCGGCGTGGGCGCCCTCCCCGCCGGGACCGAAGATGACGGTCGGGATGCCGGCGGCCGAGAAGATCGCGCTGTCCGCCCAGAAGGGCACGCCGATCACGGGCACGTCGCCGCCCAGTGCCGCGCGGGCGGCGGTCACGATCGCCGAGTCGGCGTCCACCTCGAACGGGTCGCGCACCAGCGTCGTGTGCAGCTCGGCCGACAGGTCGTGGCCGGCGTCGGCGATCGCATCCAGCATCGCCGCCAGCTCTGCCTCCACGCTCTCGGCCGTCTCGCCCGGAAGCGTCCGGCGCTCCAGCTGCAGCCGGCAGCTGTCTGGGTAGGTCGAGAGCTCGCGCCCGCCGTCGATGATCGACGCGTGGATCGATCCCGGGCCCAGCAGCGGATGGCCCTCGCGGGCGGCCAGCTCGGCCGACAGCTGCTCGAGGCCGACCAGCACGTGTCCCATGCGGGCGATCGCGTCCACGCCGTCCTGCGGGCGTGAGCCGTGCGCCGCGCGGCCGCCGACCACGATCCGGTGCCAGGTGAAGCCCTTGTGCGCGACGGCGACGCTGATCTCGGCGCCGGTCGGCTCGGTCACGATGGCGGCGTCGGCCATAACCGTCTGCGCCACGGCCTGGGCGCCGGCCGATGCGAACTCCTCGTCGCAGACCGCGGCCACGACCACGTCACCCGCCAGCCCCTGCTCGGCCGCGGCCGCCGCGGCCACCATGATCGCGGCCAGGCCGGCCTTCATGTCGTAGGCGCCGCGTCCGTAGAGCCGGTTGCCCTCGGCGCGGGGCCGGAACGGGTCGCGCATGCCGTCCACCCCGACCACGTCCATGTGCGCGTTCAGGAGCAGCGTGCGGCCACCGCCGCGGCCGCGGGCGCGCCCCACGGCATTGGGCCGGCCGGGCTCCGCGTCGGACACGTCCACCTCGAGCCCGCGGGCCTCCATCCAGCCGCCAACGAACCGCGCGATCTCGGCCTCCCCCGCCCCGCCCGGCACCAGCCGCGGGTTGACGGAGTCGATCGCGACCAGCTCGGCCAGCAGCGCTCGTGCGTCGTCCATGCCCGCCACACTACCGATCCGCGAGCCGCCGGCGGCTGGGCGATGCGGACACAATCTCGGTCAGCTCGTGTGCGCGGCGGCGTACGCATGCGCCTCCGCCACCACCTGGTCGAACGAGACGCCCAGCCCGCGCTGGAACGCCTCACGCACCTGCGCCTCGCTGTAGAGCGCGCCGTGGTGCCCGGCGTGCACTGCGTTGAACGCCTTCGCCAGCCGGGCGATGCCGGCCGCGCCGCCGTGGCGTTCCATGATCACCGCAGACATGGCCTGACCGTCCTCGTAGCAGAGGTCGACGGCGGCCGGGTTGCGCAGTCCCCAGTCGGTGACGCGCGTTCGCCAGACCGTGATCGACGGGAAGCCGCCGCTCGCGTACAGGTGCGCGATGTTCCCGAGCGTGAGGCGCACCCCCAGCGTGCGCAGGTAGCTGTCCTCCTCGTACATCGCCAGCCCCTCCAGCAGGCTGTGCGGCGAGCGGCCGAGCATGCCCACGCTGGCCACGTGGGTCAGCTCGTGGGCGATGGTGCCGTCCCGTTCCAGCACGTTGCCCGGGCCCCACACCGGCCACTCGATGTAGGCGACGCCGTTGATCACGAATCCCTCGGGCAGCTCCTTGCGGAAGATCTTGACGCCGGACAGCTGCTGGCCCTGCTTGCGCGTGCTGATCACGAAGATGACCGGGTGCGCGGCGGCGCGGTCGCGCCCGAACAGGCCGGTCAGCCGCGGGACGACCTCGTCGGCGTCGGTCAGGATCTGGGTGGCGTCGTTCGCGGCCTCCACCGCCTCGTAGATCACGGTCGTGTGCTTGCCCGTCAGCACCGACGGCACCTCGAACAGGCGCAGGCCGTAGGCCTTCGTGTGGACGGCCTTCCGGGCCGAGATGTCGGCCACCACACGCCAGCCACCCTCGCTGTAGCTCGCCAGCATCACCCGGTCTCCCAGCTTCACCCAGTTCGACAGCGGCGCGGGCGAGAACCGCGCGTTGATCGACACACGAACGCCCACCGATCCCGTGTCGGGCACCTTCACCGGCTTCGCGGTCATCTTGACGGCCCCGATCGGCAGCCGCCCGAACCATGTCGTCAGATCGTCCAACGTGCTCTGGTTGGCGTACGTGCCCGCCGCCTGCACCACCGGTGTGGCGTCGGCCGTGCGGTGCAGCGCCAGCGCCTTCAGGTACGTCTCCACCGCCGGCCTGGCGGCCGTGAAGCGCTCCTTGGTGGTCATCGCGTCGGCCGGCGAGGCTCCGGTGGAGGGCGCATGCGAGGACGGACCGATGCCACACCCCGGAAGCGCCAGGAGCAGCAGGCAGATCAGCGGTGTCAACGATGAACGGCGCACCGGTGCATGTATCGGCGCACCACCGCTCAGGCTTCAGTACTTACTGCCGCAGCTCCTCGGCGTAGCTCGCCGAGCGGCGCGAGATGCGACCGTCGCTGCCCACGTCGTAGTAGCCCATCCGCCACAGCGGCGGCGAGTACAGGTGCAGCGACGTGGTGGTGTGCCCGGGCGCGTTTCGCACGTCGTGGATGCGCGACGCATCGAACCGGAATGACTGGCCCGCGTCATAGCGGGTGGTGTCGATGCCTGAGCCCAGGCACAGCCGGTCCTCGTCGAGCGCACCGTCAACGATCCGCACGGCCCCGCCGGACAGGTCGTGGTCGTGCAGCCCCGTGTCCTGCGTGCCGCTCCAGCAGATCAGCCACACGTCCAGGTGGTGGTCGCGGTAGAGCTCCGTGTAGATGCGCTCCTGATCGCTGTGTCCGATGAGGTGCCGCCACAGCTCGGCGCGATCGGCCAGCGCACCGGCCAGCGCCTCGGCCTGCTCCGGATCCAGGTCGTGGTCGCCCAGACGCTCGCGGAGAAAGGCGTGCAGGTCGGTGTCGTGGTCGCTCATGGTCGCTCCATCTGGTCAAACAGCCTGAGGGGATTGGTGTGTGCGACCGCGTCCTCGACGGCCGCACCGAGATCGGTCAGCGCCCGCCCAAGCGGGAGCGGGCTGATCACCGGTATATCGGTGCCGAGCACGATCTGCTCGACCCCGTAGGTGGCCATGCCGCACTCGAGCGCCAGCCGTCCGCAGGAGGCGGTGTCCATGTACATGTTGCGGTCGATCGCGCGCGTCTCGCCGCTGAAGGCCCGCCAGCGCTCCTCCAGAAACGGCGCGCCGCCGGCCATGATCGCGAAGCACACCCGCAGGCCGGGCCAGCGGGACGCGCCCAGCGTGCGCCAGCCGAAGAAGGCCCGGATCGAGAGGCCAGGGTAGACGCCCAGGTTCGGCCACCAGATCGGCATGCCCGCGTCGAGCACGTACGGCTGCGTCTCCGGTGCCGGCCCCGGGTGAACGAACAGCGCCGCTCCGCGGTGCTCCAGCATGTCCAGCAGCGGTGCCACCCGCTCGATCGCCTCCGGCCCGGCCAGCGCCTCGCTGGGCAACGAGGCACCCAGGAAACCGCGGTCAAGCGCCGTCTCGACGGTACGCGCGCCGGCGTCCGGGCAGGCCAGCGGAACTGCCGCCCAGCCCGACAGCCGGCCCTCCGACCGCTCGATCAGGTCGTCCAGGCCGTCGTGGTAGGCGCCGATCAGCTCCAGCGACTCCGCCTCCGGCAGCGCTTCGATACCGAGCGGCGTCGACAGCGAGATCACGGCCCGATCGATGCCGGCCGCATCGAGTGCTGCCAGCCTGCTTCGCAGCCGGTGCCGGGTGAGGTCGACGGCACCCGCCGGCTCGTGCGCCATGTGCAGCACCGGAGCGTCGCCGTCGGCATCCAGGTACGGCGGGGAGCGGCGGGCGCGCAGCGCGTCCACCAGCGGGCGCGGCCAGAGGTGTTGGTGAACGTCGGTTCGCATCTTCTTGGTGAAACGATTAACATGTGATTGTGCCGAACCACCGCCCGGAACGCAAGCGGGCCACGCTGCGGGAGCTGTCCGAGATCACGGGCCTCTCCACCGCGGGCGTCTCATACGCCCTACGCGGCCAGCGCGTGTCGCCCGCCACCGAGCGGCGCGTGCGCGCCGCCGCCGACCGCATCGGGTTTCGCAGCGACCCGATCGCGCGCGCCCTGCGCGGCGGCCGCACCGACCTGGTCGGCGTGGTTGGCGGCAGCCTCGCCGACCTCTGGCACCAGCAGTTCGTGACCAGCCTGCAGGGCAGCCTCCGCCGCCACGGCCTGCGGATGGTGCTGGCAGACGCCGCCGGCGACGCACAGGAGGAGCTCGCCCTGGCGCGCGACCTGACGGCCCAGCGCTGTGACGGCCTGATCGTGCTGCCGATCGATCCCGCCGCGCCGGACTGGCGGGCCATCGCCGCCGCCACACCGACGGTCTCGGTGAACGCGTCGCTGCCCGCGCCGGCCGGATCGATCCGGTTCAACTCGGGCGCCGGCATCGCCCTCGCGCTGGATCACCTGCAGGGCCTGGGACACCGCGAGATCGTGGTGCTGGGCAGCGGGCCGCACGCCGTCCCCCGCCGGGCCGGGGTGCGCCGCGTCCCCTGCGGTTTCGCCGACGACCAGGCCCGCGATGCCGCCAGCCGCGTGCTCGCGGGCAGGCGACCACCGACCGCCCTGTTCGCGCTCTCCGACTCGATCGCCTGCGGCGCGTACCAGGCCTGTCGCGACGCAGGCCTGCAGGTGGGTGGGGAGGTAAGCGTTGTCGGCTTCGACGACATCCCGATCTCGCGTCTGCTCGACCCTGCGCTGACCGCGGTCGGGTGGGACACCCCGGGGGCGGCGGTGGGCGCTGCCCAGATGCTTGTCGATGCGATCGCCGGCCGCCCCGCCGGCGAGATGGTGATCGAGCCGCGGCTGCACGTGCGCTCCAGCACCGCTCCTGCGCCGCTGTAGGCTCACGGCCATGCTTGACGAGCTGATCCGCGCCGTGGGTCCCGACCACGTGCTGCGCCCAGCGCCGGCCGAGTACCTGACCGATGCCACCGCCCGCGGCCTGCACGGGTCGGCGCTGGCGGTGGTGCGGCCGGCCGACGCGACCGAGGCGGCGCGGGTCGTGGCCGCCTGCTATCGGAACGACATCGCCATCACGCCCCGCGGCGGCGGCAGCGGGGTGGCCGGAGGAGCGGTACCCGACGGTGGCATCGTGATCAGCGTGGAGCGCCTGAACCGGATCCGCAGCTTCGACCCGCTTGTGTGGCGGATCCAGGCGGAGGCGGGCGTTACCACGGGGCGCCTGCACCAGGTGGCGCGCGAGAGCGGACTCATGTTCCCGCCCGACCCCGGAGCCTCCGAGCAGTCGCAGATCGGCGGCAACCTGGCCACGAACGCCGGCGGGCCGCACGCCTTCCGCTACGGCGTCACCCGCCGCTGGGTGACCGGGATCGAGGCCGTGATCGCACCCGGCGAGCTGGTCACTGTGGGTGGGCCGGTGCGAAAGGATGTGGCCGGCTACGACCTGCTGGGACTGCTGGTCGGGTCGGAGGGCACCCTGGGGCTGATCACCGCGGCCTGGCTGCGGCTGGTGCCGGCGCCGGAGGCGGTGCACGTTGTTGCCGGCGTCTACTCCACCGACGCCGCCGCCTGCGCCGCGATCGAACGGATCCTCGGCAGCGGCATCGAGGCGGCGGCGATCGAGCTGCTGGACGCAGACGCGATGCGGTTCGGCGGCGGCGGCTTCCCGGTCGAGGTGGACGGGGCGCTGGTGCTGGCCGAGGCCGACGGCGGCACGCTGGAGGCGGCGGCCCGTCGCGAGGCGCTGCTCGAGGCGATGGCGGAGGGCGCCGCCGCGGTGCAGCAGGTCGCCGACCGCGAGGCCGTGTGGCGCTGGCGTGACGGGCTCTCCTCCCGGCTGGCGGCGGCCCGCGGCGGCAAGCTGTCCGAGGACATCGTGGTACCGCTCGACCGCCTGGCCGAGATGGTGGCGGCGGTGCCGCGGATCGGGGAGCGGCACGGGCTGACCGGGCTCAGCTTCGGCCATGCCGGCGACGGCAACCTGCACTCGACCTTCCTGCTCGACCTGGACGAGCCCGGGCAGTTCGCTGCGGCCCAGTCGGCCTGCCGTGAGCTGTTCGACCTCACGCTCGAGGTGGGTGGTTCGATCTCGGGCGAGCACGGGTTGGGATCGGTCAAGGCCGGCTACCTGGAGCGGCAGTGGGGCCCGGCCGCCGTAGGCGCTCACCGCGCGATCAAGCGGGCGCTCGACCCGAAGGGGCTGTTCAACCCGGGGAAGAAAAGGTGAGATAGGCTGGTTTGGTGAGCGACTTCGACCAGCTGGCCGGCATGCATCCGCTTCGCATCTGGGACGGCATCGCCGCCCGCGCCGTACATGGCGAGCTGGTCTCGTTCGCGGTCATCGAGCTGGATCCCGGCAGCACGGTGCCCGAGCACCTACACGAGAACGAGCAGCTGGGCGTGCTCGCGTCCGGGACGATGCGCTTCCGGATCGGCGACGAGACGCGCGAGCTGGAGCCGGGAGCGACCTGGTGCATCCCGGCGAAGGTGCCGCATGAGGTTGAAGCGGGGCCGGACGGAGCCGTCGCCGTTGAGGTGTTCGCTCCCCGCCGCGACGACTGGCGCGGACTCGAGCGGCTGCCCGCGTCACAGCCGAAGTGGCCGCAGACGGGGTAGCCCGCCGCTACCAGCGCAGCAGCACCTTGCCGAACTTGCCGGGCTGGGCCATGTAATCAAAGGCCTCGGCCGCCTGCTCAGCCGGGAACACCCGGTCGACGACGGGGTCGATCGCGCCCGACTCGAGCAGCGGCACCACCTGGTGGGCGAAGGCCTGCACGGCGGCGCCCTTCTGCTCGATCGGCCGCGCCCGCAGCAGCGTGCCGATCATGTTCGCGCGCTTTCCCATCAGCGCACGCAGCGGCATCTCGGCTGTCGAGCCGGCGGCCGTGCTGACGATCACGATCCGGCCGCGCAGCGCCACCGCCTCGAAGTTTCCGGCCAGGTTGGGCGCTCCAACCAGCTCCAGGATCACGTCCGCGTTCTTCGCCTCGTCCAGCGACACCGGCTCGGCGCCGAGTGCGGCCAGCCGCTCGCGCGCCCGCTGTGAGCGGGCGTTGGCGAGCACGTGCACGCCCGTGGCGAGCCCCATCTGCACGGCCGCCAGTCCCACGCCGCCGTTGGCCCCGTTCACTAGCAGCCGCTCACCTGCGCACAGGTCGGCCTGCGTGTAACAGGCGTCGTGCGCGGTGATGAAGGCCTCCGGCACAGCGGCCGCTTGCTCGTCGTCGAGCCGGTCCGGGATCCGCGCGACGTGGCGGGCGTTGACGACGGCGCGGTCGGCATGGCCGCCGCCGCCGACCACACCGAACACGCGGTCCCCCTCACTCCACTCGCTGACGTTTCGCCCCACCGCCACCACCGTGCCCGACACCTCCAGCCCGGGGATGTCGGCCGGAGCGCCTGGCGGCGCCGGATAGTGGCCGGCGCGCTGGTTCAGGTCGGCCGGGTTGATGCCCGAATAGCTGGCGGCGACCAGCACCTCGTCGGAGCCGGGCACCGGATCGGGCCGCTCCTCCAGGCTCATCACCTCGGGGCCACCGGCACCCGTGAACACGATCGCACGCATCGGCGCAGACTACCCGCAGCCGTCGCGACCGGTGTCGGTGGCGCGGAGCCGGTGTGGTCGCGTAGGTTCCCGCGTGCACATGCTCGACCGCGAACACATCGACGGCAGGATCGGCGAGGCCTGGTCGGGCGACGTCCCGAACGGCAGCCACATCAACCTGGTGCTGGCCTGGCGCGGGTCGCCGACCGCGGCGGTGGCGGTGTCGGCGCTGGCCAACCCGCGTGCCGGCCACGCCCCCGTCGTCGTCTGCCTGGGCGCGGGCAACGCCGTGCGGCCGGTCACGATCATGACCAACAAGGCCACCGCGATCGAAGATCTGCACCAGCGCATCACCTGGGGTGCCGCCCAGCTGGGCATCGGACAGGGTGTCATGGACGCCGTGGCCGACGGCGCCCTGCCGGCCGAGCAGGCGGGCGACCTGGTGCTGCTGGTGGCGGCCTGGGTCGACCCCGATGCGACCGACGAGACGGCCTGCCGAAAGGCGGCGCGCGATGCCACCCGCCGCGCTGTGGACGATGCGCTGGCCGGCGCGCCGGCCGACGCGGTGCGCCTGATCGGGAAGCTTCGCGACGACGTTCGGAACGTCTTCTACGGCGGCGAGTGATGCGGATCGTCTCGATCGAGACGCGCAGCTACCGGCACCCGTTCGACCCGCCGTTCCGGGCTGCCTGGGACCCCGTCCCGCGCGCCTCGCAGGACGCGACGCTGGTGGTCGTGACGGCCGATGACGGCACCGCGGGATACGCCAGCGGCGGCGACGGCCTCCCCGACCGGGAGCTCCTGGAACGGCTGCTGCGCGGTGTTGACCCGTGCGACAACGAAGCCGTGCAGCGGACGTGCGAGACCGTCGACTTCCACGGCGGCCGGCCCTGGGCGGTCGAGGTGGCGTGCTGGGATCTGGCCGGCCGCGCGGCGGGGTCGCCCGTCTGGCAGCTGCTGGGGGGAAACGGCCGCTCGCTCGCGGCCTACGCCTCGACCGGCGAGCTGGCGGGGCCAACGGAGCGGGCGAGCCGGGCCCTGGCGCTGCGCGACCGCGGGCTGCGGGCGCTCAAGATCCGCTTCCATCACCCGGACTGGCGTGACGACGTGCGGGTGGTCGAGGCCGTGCGGGTGGCGGTCGGCGACGAGATGGAGATCATGGTCGACGCGAATCAGGGGTGGCGAATGCCGGGCGACCTCGCCCCGGCCTGGGACCTCGCAACCGCCCGCGAGTGCGCCTCGGCGCTCGAGCCGCTCAGGATCCACTGGCTTGAGGAGCCGCTGCCCACGGCGGACGTTGACGGCTACGCGGCCCTGGTCGCGTCCACCCGCGTGCCGATCGCGGCCGGAGAGATGGTGCGGCAGGAGCACGAGGCGCGCGACCTGCTGATCCGCGGCGGGATCGCGGTCATCCAGTGCGACGTCCTCTTCTGCGGCGGCATCGGGGGCTGCCGGCGGATCGCCGGCCTCGCCCGCGAGCTGGGTCGCAGCTGGTCGCCGCACACCTGGTCGAACGGCTATGGGCTGGTCGCGAACCTGCAGGCGGCCTGCGCACTCTCGAACCACGGCTACGTCGAGGTGCCCTACGACCCGCCCGCATGGTCGGCCGAGCGCCGTGACTGGATGCTGCCGTTCGTGCTCGAGATCGCCGCAGACGGCACCATCGCGCCCCCGCCCGGGCCGGGACTGGGCGTCGAGCCGGATCTGGACGCGCTCGAGCGGTGGCGGGTGCCATGAGGACGCGGGCGGCGGTGCTGCGCGAGATGGGCTCGCCACTGACGGTGGAGCAGCTGGAGCTGGCGCCGCCCGGCCCCGGCGAGGTGCTGGTGCGGGTGGCGGCGGCCGGCGTCTGCCACTCCGACGTGCATCTGGCGGACGGGCATCTGGGCAGCCTGCGGCAGCCGATCGTGCTCGGCCACGAGGGTGCGGGCACGGTCGAGGCCGTGGGCGCGGGCGTCGTTCACGTCGCCGCCGGCGACCGCGTGGCGTTCTGCTTCGTGCCCTCCTGCGGCGCCTGCCCGCAGTGCCTGGCAGGCCACGCCAACCTGTGCGTCCCCGCCGGGGAGCACAACAGCCGCGGCGTGCTGGGCGACGGCACCACGCGCCTGTCCTTCCCGGGCGGCGATCCCGTCAAGCACTTTCTGAGCGTGTCCTGCTTCGCCGAGCGCTGCGTCGTTCCCGCCGCTGCCGCGGTGCCGCTGCCGGCCGGGCTGCCCCTGTGGCAGGCGGCGCTGGTTGGCTGCAGCGTCGTCACCGGCCTGGGCGCGGTGCGGAACGTGGCCCGCGTCCAGCCTGGCCAGAGCGTCGCAGTGATCGGCTGCGGCGGCGTCGGGCTGCAGGCGATCGCGGGCGCCAGGCTGGCGGGGGCTGTCCGTGTGGTCGCGATCGACCGCGACCCCGGCAAGCTGGAGCGGTCGCTGGGGCTGGGCGCCACCGACACGGTGCTGTCAGGCGACGGCCGCGATCCCGTGGCGCGGGTGCGGGAGCTGTGCGGCGACGGCGGCGCTGACCACGCGATCGAGGTGGTCGGCCGCCCGGAAACGATCCGCCAGGCCTTCGACATGATACGGCCCGGCGGCACGGCGGTGGTCGTGGGCATCGCCCCCAGCGGGGTCGAGGTGGCGTTGCCGGCACTCGACTTCCTGAACGACAAGACGATCGCGGGCTGCTTCTACGGATCGGGCAATCCGGCCGCAGAGATGCCGGAGCTGATCGGCATGCTGATGGACGGGCGGCTGGACGTGGCCCGCGCCGTGTCCGACTTCACCGACCTGGACGGGATCGAGGACGCCTTCGGGCGGCTGCGCCGCGGGCAGGGCGCGCGGACGGTGGTGGTGCTGGACGAGGGCGCGGCCGGCCTGCCCTAGCCGGCAGGGGTCCCGAACGGCGCCGGGGGAGCCGTGAGCACCTCATCCGGCAGGTTCCCGTACGCCTCGCCGGAGTTCCCGGTCGTCTGCCCGACGCTGGCTCCGTTCCTCCCTCAGTACGCCGGCGGATACCGCAGCATCCACGGCCGCAGACGCTGTAACAGCTGCACGCGAGCCGGGTCGACCGCTCGCACCGCCGCATCGGCGGACGCGGCCACCTCGGCGCCGAGCGCCTCGATGTCGACGTGCAGCGGCCGGCCGTCCTGGGCGAGCACCCGCCCGCCCACCAGCACCTGCCGCACGTGCCGTCGCCGGGCGCGGGCCACCACCAGGTCGTGGTACGGGACGGCCGGCGACGTGTACACACCGCGCATCGCATCCAGGTCGAGCACGACCGCGTCGGCCCGGTAGCCGGGCTCCAGCCGACCGACCTGGCCTTCGAGGCCGGCGATACGGGCCCCGCCCTCCCACGCCATCCGGAGGATGTCGCGCGCATCGAGCAGCGGCTCCGGGCCCTCCCACACCCGCTGAGTGATGTGCGCCGCCCGCACCTCGCTGAGCATGTCGTCGTCATCGTCTTGCGTCATGTCGTCGCTGCCCAGACCGACGGTGACGCCACGCGCCACCAGGCGCCGAACCGGCGCGATGCCGCAGGCCAGCCGCAGGTTCGAGGAGCAGTTGTGGGCGACCATCGCGCCGCGCTCGGCCATCAGGTCGATGTCGGCATCGCGCAGGTAGACGCCGTGGGCGACCGCCGTGCGGTCGCCCAGCACGCCTCGGTCGGCCAGCCTGCGGAGCTCGCTTCCTGCGTGGACATCGTCTCCCCACGCCAGCTGGCGGCGGCTCTCGAGCGCGTGCAGGTGAACGCCGATCCGAAGCGCCGCGGCGGCCTCCCCGACGGCGTCGAGCAGCTCGTCGGACGCCCACTGCGGCGCCGCGATCGACAGCTGGACGCGGATCATCTCGTCACCCGCAAGCCGCCGGTGCAGCTCGGTGATGCCGTCGATGTAGACGCTGTTGGGTATGCGGGGGCCGTCCAGGAGCGCCCGCGCGGGCCCGGACAGGTCGTCCGGCAGGCTGTCGATGAAGCGCGCGTCATCGTCGTAGACGAACGAGGCGCGGTCACGCCAGTACGGCGCGAGCGCTGTGCGCAGCCCGGCCTCACGGTGGGCACTGACCGCTCCCTCGAGCTCTGCCAGATAGCCGCCGGCGGGATCGTCGCCGTACCCGTGTTTGGCGGGGAAGTGCGAGTGCACGTGCGTCGTCACCCCGCTGGTCAGCATCAGCATCGACTTGTAGAGCGTGGTCAGGTAGGCGTCAACGGACGGCAGTGCGTGCATCAGCGCCATCCACGGCTCGAACGGCTCATCCACGAACCCCATCTGAAACGTCGACACGCCCTCGGCGTGCTGATGGGCGTTGACCAGCCCCGGCATCACCAGCGTGCCGGGGCCACCGGCGCGACGCGCCGTCGGGTGCGCCGCCCTGAGCTGGCCGGCATCGCCAAGCGCGGTGACGACGCCGTCGCTGACCAGCACGGCCGCGTCCGCGACCGGCTCGCCCGAGGCCGACGGAAGCACGACCGCCCCCTCGATCAGGAGCTCGCCGGCGGCGCTGTCAGCGGAGTGCATCGGGTGAGTATGGCAGCCGATACACTCGCCGACCATGACCACCATCCGGGCCGCAGTGCTGGAGGGAGTCGGGGGCGACCTCGAGGTGCAGGAGCTTGACCTGGCACCCCCGCGGGCCGGCGAGGTGCAGGTGCGGCTGCTGGCAAGCGGCGTCTGCCACAGCGATCTGAACGCCATCGACGGCACGGCCGAGACGCGCTGTCCGGCCGTCCTCGGGCACGAAGGTGCGGGCGTGGTCGAGGCGGTCGGTGACGGCGTGACGCGGGTCGGGCCGGGGCAGCACGTGGCGCTCTCGTGGGCGCCGTCGTGCGGCCGGTGCGCCGAGTGCCTGGACGACCTGCCCCACCTCTGCGGTACAGCCTGGCCGATGATGGCGCAGGGCATGCTGCTGGACGGCACCACGCGGCTGTCGCGCGGAGGCGAGCCCGTCTACCACTACTCGTTCATCTCGTCGTTTGCCGAGCGGACGGTGCTGCCGGAGGCGTCGTGCGTGCCGATCCCCGATGACGTGCCGGCCGAGGTGGCAGCGCTTGTGGGCTGTGCGGTCACCACCGGGGTCTGCGCCGTCTGGCGCAGCGCACAGGTGCGCGCCGGGCAGCGCGCGGCCGTGATCGGCTGCGGGGGCGTCGGCCTGTCGGCGGTGATGGGCCTGGCCGCCGTCGGCGCCGCGCCGATCATCGCCGTCGACCTGCACGAGGGACGGCTGGAGGCGGCGCTGTCTCTGGGGGCAACGGATGCCGTCCAGGCCGCGGCCACCGCTGAGGAGACGGCGGAGCGGGTGCGGGAGGCATCGGACGGCGGCGTCGACGTCGCGATCGAGGCCACCGGCCGCAGCGACGCGATGCGCGCCGCATTCCTGTCGACGCGTCGCCGCGGCACGGCGGTGCTGATCGGAATCCCGGCCGAGGACGCCGTGCTGGAGCTGCCGGCGCTGTCGATCCCGCGAATGGAGCGGCGCGTGATGGGAGCGCTGTACGGATCGGCGCGGCCGGAGCGCGACTTCGTCGTGATCCTCGACCAATACGCGCGCGGACGGCTGCCGCTCGACCGGCTGATCTCACACCGGCTGCCGCTCGACGAGATCGGCGAGGCCTTCGACCTGCTGCGCTCGGGCAGCGGTCGCAGGGTCGTGCTGGACCTGGCGGGCCAGCTCTAGATGGTTGACCGGCGCAGGAACCGGCCGCGGCCGGGCTCGCCCAGCCACTCGCCGTGGTCGGCGATCACCTCGCCACGGCTGATCGTGACCACGGGCCAGCCGCGCACGTCCTGTCCGTCGTAGGTCGAGTGATCGATGTCCGAGTGCAGGATGCCGGCCGACAGCGTTCGCTTCGCGGCCGGGTCGAACAGCACGATGTCGGCATCGCGCCCGGGCTCCAGCCGGCCCTTCTGGGGCAGCCCGTGCAGCCTGGCCGGAGCGGAGCAGCACACGTCAACCCAGCGCCGCAGGTCGATGCGGCCGTCCAGCACGCCGCGGTCGTGCATCAGCGCCAGCCGCACCTCCACCCCGCTCGTTCCGGACTGGTGCCGCAGCCGGCCCGACTCGTCGGCGACCCGGCGCCGGGGGCCGTGGTCGGTCGAGACGACGTCGAGCGTGCCCTCCGCCAGCGCACGCCACAGCGCCTCGCGGTGCTCCCGGGGCCGCAGCGGCGGCGTGCCCATGAACTGCGGCGCCAGCTCGGGATCGAGGTAGAGCTCGTCGCCCAGCAGCAGATGGTGCAGCAGCGCCTCACCGAAGGCGGGCCGGCCGGCATCACGCGCCCGCCGCAGCTCGGCCAGCGAATCGGTGGTGGTGAGGTGGAACAGCAGCAGGCGGCATCCCGCCAGCTGGGCCAGCGCCAGCGCGCGGTGGGCCGCCTCTCCCTCCATCACGGGCGGGCTGATGGATGGATACCAGCGCGGATCGGTGCGGCCCAATTGCTGCAGCTCGCGCGACAGCTCGGCCACGATGGCGCCGTTCTCCGCGTGGACGACGGCCATGCCGTTGTTCTCGGCGACACGCTGCATCGCCCGGAAGATGATGTCGTCGGGCAGCTGGTAGGTGTCGTAGGTCATGAACATCTTGACCGTCGGCGCGCCCTCCGCCATCACCGCCGGGATCTCGTCGACCCGCGCCAGCGTCGGTTCACGCAGGTTCAGGTGCAGGCCGTAGTCGATCGGGCAGTGGCCGTCGGCCTCGGCCCGCCGCTTGGCGAAGCCCTCCATCAGTGGTGTGCCCGGCTCGACCTGGGCCTGGTCGATGATCGTCGTGACGCCGCCGAAGGCCGCCGCGGTGCCGCCGGTCTCGAACGTGTCGTCGTAGACGTGCAGCGGCCGCTCGGTTCGCATGTGCACGTGCCCGTCGACCGCTCCCGGAATCACGTACAGCCCTTCCGCGTCGATCTCACGCCGGCCGCGCAGGCCCGGCGCCACCGCCGCGACCAGCTCGCCGTCAACCGCCACGTCCGCCATCCGCTCACCGTCCGCGCCGATCACGCGGCCACCGCGGATCACCAGCTCGTGGTCGCTCACGACGCGACGGTGATGCGGCCGCCGCCGGCCAGCGCCCGCTCACACGCCAGCGCCACCTCGAGCGTGCCGGCGGCCTGCTCGACAGTGCACGCGACCAGGCCGGGATCGCCCGCCCGCACCGCATCCAGGAACCGCTCCAGGCCGCGCTGGATGGGAGGCGCGGCGGTGCGCAGCGACACCTCGGCTCCCTCGCGGACGCCGATAGCCGAGAAGCCGGGATCGAGCTCGACCCGCACGGCCGACCCGGCAGACACCAGGTCGAGGGTGTAGCGGGAGGGCAGGCCGGGCTGCGTCCAGGCCACCAGCACGGTGCCCAGCGCCCCCGAGCGGAAGCCGAGCGTGAGCACGATCACGTCGTCGATGTCGGAACCCACCGGCCGCTGGTCGCCCGCCAGATCGACCTGCGACCCGGCCGCCTGCACCCAGTCGACCTCCCCCGCGATCGCCCGCTGCAGGTCGATGTGGTGGCTGGCCCGCTCCAGCACCTGGCCACCGCCCTGGGCCTGCTGCACGAACCAGGGCCGGCCGGCCGTAGCTCCGGCGCTGTAGGAGGCGAGCAGGCCGAGCGGGTCGGCGGCGGCCGCGGCGGCCAGGTCGGGAAGGAAGTCGAGCGCGCGGTACTGGTAGCCGACGGCGACCAGCGCTCCGGCGCGGCGCACCGCGTCGGCGATGGCGACGGCGTCGTCGTGCGTTCGGGCAACCGGCTTCTCCAGGTACACCGGCAGCCCTCGCTCGACCGCTGCCTCCAGCGGCTCGCGGTGTGCCAGGGGCGGCGTCAGCACCATCACAGCGTCCAGCTGCTCGTGGTCGAGCATGGCCTGCCAGCCGTCGTACACGGCCGCTCCGGCCGCCGACGCGACCCGCTCGGCGCGCGTGCGATCGAGGTCGGCCACGGCGACGACGGAGACCTGCGGCAGCTCCGAGACGCTCTGCAGATGCCGGTCTGCGATCCAGCCGGCGCCGATCATCCCCAGCCGCAGATCCGTGGTCATGACGAGAGCTCCGGCACCTCCGGAGCGTACACCGGCAGCCGCAGCACGAAGCCCGCCGACACGGTGGCCGCCGCCAGCAGCGCCGCCCCCAGCGCGAACAGCAGCTCGGGGCTGTGGAGGCTGGCCAGCAGCCAGCCGGAGAGCGCCGTCACGGTCGCGATCACGCCGTATTCGAGGGCGTTCCACGTGACCGTCACGCTGGGCCGGGTGTCGGGCTCGATGCGCGCCAGCGCCGAGTCGACGATCAGCGGCCAGGCGCCCGTGGCGACGAAGGACGTGGCGACCAGCGCCAGCACGAACAGCGGGGCGCCGAGCGTGCTGGTGGAGGCGCACAGCGCCAGGCTGAGGACGGCACCGGCGCCGAGCAGCAACAGGATCGCCCGGCGATGACCGCTCTCGCGGGTGATGATGCGGCCGGCGAACGCGCCGCCGATCTTGCCGGCCTGGACGCAGGCCACGGTCAGCCCGACCACGAACGGCGCCAGGTGGAAGTCACGTAGGAGCACGATCGGCGTCAGCGGCAGCATCATCGCCAGCGCGGACACCAGCAGCAGGTCGGGCAGCTGCACCGCCACCGCCTGCGGTGAGGTGCGCGGGCGCAGCCCGCGCGGGACGGCGTCGCGCCCGCGGCGCGGTCGCCACAGCGCCAGAGCCACGAGCATCGCGGCCAGCGCCAGCCCGTAGCTGAGCTGGATGGCATCCGCCTCGCCGATGCCGGCATGGCGCAGGATGGCTGCGACGATGCCCACGATCGCTGAGCCACCGGCGACCCCGAGCGTGTAGGCGGCGTAGTGGTGGGCGAAGGCACGCTCGCTCTCGTCGCCCCCGGACGAGCGACCGAGCAACGTCTGGCTGGCGACCCAGAACAGGCCGATGCCGGCGCCCACCAAAGCGGTGCCCACCACCATCCAGGCCGTGGACGACGCGGCCATCAGCACCGCCTGACCGCATGCGCTTACAGCGATCGACGTCACCAGCAGATTACGGGCGCTGCCCACCACCCTGCCGACCAGACCGGCCCCGAGCGCGGCCAGCGCCACGGCGACGGTGACCGATGCGAGCAGCTGGCCGGCCAGCGACGCGGGGCGGTGCATGGCTGCAACGTGCAGCGGGACGGCCACGGCCAGCACGCCGAAGGAGAGCCCGGACAGCGCCGCAACCGGGTAGAAACCGCGTCGCGATGCGCTCATCAAGCGGCCCGGTGACCCAGCGCCTCGGAGACGCGCGCGGCGGCGTTGAGTGCCGCGGGCAGCAGCTCGTCTCGTACCTTCTGCTCGGAGACGCGGAACCGCGGACCTCCGAGCGCAATCGCGGCCACCACCATGCCGCCGGCATCGCGGATGGGCACCGCGACGCCGCAGTAGCCGTCCTCTGCCTCGCTGATGCGGATGGCGTGTCCCTGCCGGCGCACCTGTGCCAGCTCGGTGTCGGACAGGCCCGGCGCGTCGGCGGGCGCCTCGGACACGAGACGGTCGATCACGTCGCCCGGTTGGTATGCCAGCAGCAGCCGCCCGGTGACGCCCTCCGTCAGCTCGTGGCGGACGCCGACCCAGTCGACGTTGACGGTGACGTGGCGGCTGGAAGCCTGGTCGAGGTACGTGATCTTGTGCGCGTCCAGGACGCCGAGCCAGGCCGTCTCGCCGGTGGTGTCACGCAGTTCGCGCAGCACCTGGCCCGCCTGAGCGCGGACCGGGAAGCGATTCAGCACAAAGCCTGCCAGCGGCACAAGCCCCAGGCCCAGCCGGTAGCTGGCGGAGCCCTCCGCCTGCTCGAGCAGCCCGCGGCGCTCGAGCGTCGCCATCAGGCGCGATGCGGTGCTGCGGTGCACGCCCAGCGCCCGGGCGGCCTCGCCCACGCCGACGACCGTGCGGTGCTCGTCGAACAGCTCCAGGATCGTGATCGCACGCTCGACAGCTTGGCATCCCGAGATCTGCTCCATGCGCTCATACTACGCATTGTGTGCATAATACGCACGTTAAGGGCACGTTAAGCGCAGCATGTCTGACGCGTCCGCCCTCCCATCGCCCTCCCCGCGCGCGTCAGGCGACCGGGTCCGCCGCCTGGTCGTCGGCTGCATCCTGCGTCTGCAGCCGCTCCAGCTCATCGGGCGCGATGTGACAGCGGTAGCTCTGGCCGCCGGTGCTGTCCTGCCAGGGCGGCTCCTCGGTCTTGCAGATATCACCCAGGTAGCGCGGACAGCGCGTGTGGAAACGGCAGCCGCTGGGCGGATCGCTGGGGCTGGGTAGCGTCCCGCGCAGCTTGATGCGGGCCTTCGCCTCGATGTCGAGCGTGGGAATCGCCGACAGCAGCGCCTCGGTATACGGATGGTGGGGCGCGCTGAACACCGCCTCGCTGCGGCCGACATCCACGATCTGCCCCAGGTACATGACGGCGATCCGGTCGGCCACGTAGCGGACAACTGCGAGGTCGTGGGAGATGAAGACGTAGGAGACGCCCTCGCGCCGCTGCAGATCGACCAGCAGGTTCAGGATCGCCGCCTGCACCGACACGTCCAGCGCCGAGGTCGGCTCGTCGCACAGCACCATCGACGGCTTGCCGGCGAACGACCGGGCGATCGCCACCCGCTGCTTGAGCCCGCCCGAGAGCGACGAGGGCCGCACGTCCAGGTGGCGCGGCTCCAGCCGCACCGACCTGGTCAGCGTCTCGAGCTCCGTGTCCTGCTGCCCCTTGCTCCTGACACCGGCCAGCAGCGCCAGCGAGCGGCGCAGGATCGAGCCGACCGTGTGGCTAGGGTTGAGGGCGTTGTCGGGATTCTGGAAGACCATCTGCAGCCTGCGCCGCGCCTCACGGCCGCGCGACCGGCCCTTCGTCACGTCCATGTGCTCGAACTCGATCGTGCCGTTGGTCGGGTCGATCAGCCCCACGATGCATTTGGCCAGCGACGTCTTGCCGCTGCCGGACTCGCCAACCAGCCCCAGCACCTCGCCGCGGGCGACGTGCACGTCCACCCCGGCGACGGCCAGCACCGCGTTGGTTCCGGAGCCGTAGGCCTTGACCAGCTCCTGCACCTCGAGCAGCATCTCCTGCTCGACGGCCGCGGCCGGCACCTGCTCGATCCCCTGCACCTGCGGCGGGATGCCCGGCACCTCCTCATGGTAGAAGCAGCGGGCGCCGTGCCGCTCGTTCACCGGTTCGATCGGCGGCGGCTCAGCGCGGCAGCGGTCGCGCGCGATCGGACAGCGGTCGGCATACACGCAGCCGGCGATCTCGGCGCCCAGCGGCGGCAGCGATCCCGCGATCGAGTCCAGCCGGTCGGTGTCCTTGCGCATCCCCAGCCGCGGCATGCAGCGAAGCAGCGCCAGCGTGTAGGGATGCCGCGGGCTCTGGAACAGCTCCTGGGCCGGCCCCTGCTCGATCAACCGCCCGGCGTACAGCACGCCCACCCGCTCGCAGACGCGCGCGACGATTCCGAGGTTGTGGCTGACGAACAGGATCGAGGTGTTGAACTGGGCGCGCAGCTGCTCGACCAGGTCGAGCACCTCGGCCTCGACGGTCGCGTCAAGGCCGGTGGTCGGCTCGTCCAGCACCAGCAGGTCGGGGTCGGTGGCCAGCGCCATGGCGAACATGACACGCTGCTGCTGGCCGCCGGACAACTCGTGTGGATACCGTCGCGCGACCCGGTCGGGCGCCGAGATCTGCACCGTCGAGAGCATCTCGATGGCGGCGGCCAGCGCGTCCGACTTGCCCAGGTGCTTGTGGAACCGGTAGACCTCGGCGATCTGCTCGCCGACCTTAATGGACGGGTTGAGAGCGGTGCCAGGGTCCTGGTAGACCATGGCCATGCGGTCGCCACGCCACCTGCGCAGCGTGGACTCACTGGCTGTGAGCACGTCATCGTCGCCGAACATGATGCGGCCACCGTCGACCACCGCGTTGTCGGGCAGGTAGCGCATCAGCGCCATCGCCACGGTCGTCTTGCCGCAGCCGGACTCGCCCACCAGACCGTAGGCTTCGCCGTGGCCGATCTCGAACGACACGTCGTTCAGCACCCGCAGCAGCTTCCGGCGGCGCCGGTAGCTGACGGTCAGCCCCTCGATGCGGACAGCCGCCTGTTCGGCCACGACGCTCATTCCTCGAGCACCCGCCGAATGCCATCCGCCACCAGGTTGACGCCCACCACCAGCGTCGACAGCGCCAGCGCCGGGAAGATCGCCATCCACCAGGCGATCTGCACGTAGGCGCGTGCGTTCGCCACCTGCAGACCCCAGTCG
>JBJMJD010000024.1:0-13610 GCA_045806525.1 Gaiellales bacterium
ATCCACAGCACCTTCGCGAACCCGCTGGTGTCATGCCGCCGGAACAGGTCCGAGAAGACCGTGATCAGCAGCCAGAACCAGATGATCCAGGCAAAGAACACGGCCATCGTCCAGAGCACCGAAAGAAACGGCGGATAACTTGAAAGCAGCGTCAAATCACAACTCCTTCGCCGCACACAGCCGGCGCTCAACGACCGCCATCCCGACACCGGGAGACCGCCAGTTTCCAGGGGAATCACGCTAGGTTCGCAGGTCACACTACTCAGCGCAAGGGTGTGGGTACGCTCGACTCGCTGGGTCGCGGGCGTTCTCGATGCCTTCATGGGCCGCCCGCCCGAGCGACCCGGGTGATCGAGACCGCTTCGCGATGATCCATGCATACTGGATCGGCCGGCCGCCCTCGAGCTGAGATTCGAGCTCGGTGCTGAGCACCGATAGACCGGCCTCCTCGAGCCGCTGCATGAGCTCCTCGGTGGGCACCGTGTTGATGAACATTGGCACGCCGAGCCACGTGTACTGCTGCCACGGATCCTCGCCCGGCTCGGCACTCAGCAACAGCCGTCCGTTCGGCCGGAGCAGCTGGTTGAAGCGCCGGAACAGGGCGGGGTAGTCCTCGCGAGCGATGTTGTCCACCAGGTACAGCGCGACGATCGCGTCGAACGCACCTACTGGTAGATCGACCTCACGAACGTCGCCACGGACGAAGGTGGCCGCCGGGACGTTCGACCTCGCGCGAGCGATCTGCTGTTCGGAGATGTCAACGCCGGTGACCTCGTGGCTCAGCGCGAGTTCGCGGGTCGCCGGAAGCCCGTTCCCGCAGCCGACATCCAGAACGCGCGACCCTGGTGGAAGGTCTGCTGCGAACGCTCGCACGCGCCTCAAACGAGGCCACGGCGCCTCCGCCGGCTCGAGTGCGGCATACTCATCGGCCACCTGGTCGTAGCCTCGGGCGATGATCTCATCGTCGCGTTTCACCACGCACTGGAACGTCGAGGCGCAAGCATTCGTGAGACCGTAACTGGTGGGCTCGCCGTGTGCGTATCGAGGGCTCGCGTCTCGCTCCAGTCGAGGATCAGCTGCCGTTCGGCGAAATACAGGCTCGCTGATCTGCTGAAGGTGTCGAGGTACCTCGGAGAAGCAGCTCGAGCGGCTGCTGGTGCCGATCATCACGGGCGCCTTTCGCGGCCCGCATCCCGGCTGAACCGCTCTAGACTGGTGTGTCCCTGACGGAGGACACCCTTTGCGCAAGCAGACACTGCTCGTCACCGCGGCTGCGCTGATCGGCGGCGCCGCGCTGTACCGTTCGTTCCTGCGCGAGCCGATCCTCACCTGGGGGGCGACCCGGTATGAGGCTGGCCGGCGGCTGCCGGGCGATGAGCTCCTCGAAGAGGCCGACGGCACCGCGACGCGGGCGATCACGATCGACGCACCGCCAGCGGCGGTCTGGCCGTGGATCGCCCAGATGGGGCCATCGCCCCGCGGCGGCGCCTACACCTACGACTGGATCGAGAATCTGCTGGGGCTGAACATGCACAGCGTCGATCGCGTCTTGCCCGAGTTCCAGCACCCACAGGTCGGCGACGGCTTCGGCTACGGGCCCAACAAGATGACCTTCAGACTGATCGAGGCCGAGCATGTGCTGGCCACACAGTCGGCAGACGGCAACTGGGTGTGGAGCTTTGTGATCGAGGAGATGCAGGACGGCAAGACCCGGTTGATCAGCCGCAATCGGTTCCGGCTGCCGAAGCTCAGGGACAAGATCGGGATGATTCCGAGGAGCCGGCGTCGCTTCTGATGGAACAGAGGATGCTCCACGGCATCAAGCAGCGAGCGGAGAACCTGGCGAAGTAGGCTGACCGAGGCATGCGGATCTGGACGATCTCGGCAGCGGCTGGGGCAGGCGGCGAGCGAATCGCCGCCGACCTGGCCGAGGCGGCCGGAGTGCCGCTGTTCGATTTCAAGGCGCTTTCCAGCCTGTTCCCGGATGAGCTTGGAGACGTTCCCGACCTGGCGCACCTGGAGGAACGGGTCGGCGGCCGCCTGAATGCCATCGGGCTCAGCCTGGCCATGATCGGAACCGGTTCTGCGCTCGCGCTGTCGGAGCTCGAGTTTCGGCGAACGCTGCCGGAGCTCGGCCGCGCTGTGCTGGGGGAAGCCGCGCGCTCGTCCTGCGTGATTCTTGCCCAGAGCGCCTTCCTCGGGCTGCGCGACCACGTTTCGGCGATCCACGCACGCATCCACGCGCCGCTCGAGTGGCGCATCGATGCCTACCAGCGCGACAACGTGGTCGATCGCGGCACCGCCGAACGTGCCGTCAAGCATGACGACCACATGACGCGGACCTGGGTGAAGACGATGTACCACGCGAACCTCGACGACTACTCGCTGTTCTCGGTCGTCCTTGATGCCAGCCGCTTCAGCACGCCGGGCCTCGTCGAGATGCTGATCGCGGCGTCTATCTAATTCTTAGATGATTCATCGATATCTCTCGCGAGTCTGGCCGCTGCGACCGGTCTGGGTCAGCGGCGGCGGAGGTGGCTACGGCTGCGAACCGTCGTCTCGCTGTGTCCTCGGTCGCGCCAATACGACCTGGTATTGACGCTCCCTGCGTCCGTGCGAGACTCGGTTCTCGCCGTCCAGAACATCACGGAGATATCGATCAACCATCTAGGCTTGGAGCCTGCCTTGAGCCCGTGCCCGGTCGAGCAGGCCGTCCGGCATGGAAACACCCGGCGGCCGGCCGTCGACCAGGTGATGTACGAACACGTAGAGCACGGGCGCGTACGGGGATTCCAGTCGCAGCAGCGGCATGCTCGACGGCTGCAACTGCACGGCGGGGATGCCACCGCTGCCGACGGTTGCGGTGAGCGGGCCGGCCTCCGCGTACCACAATGACTCCAGCTGGCCGTTCAGCGTGATCGCAAGCCGCTGATTCGTCATCACCAGATCGGCGCTACCGAGCGCGTGCCACTTCGGGATCGCCGCCCGCGCCGCGTCCGCCTTCTTCGACTGGTTGTGCGCGTAGCTGGCAGCACCGGTCAGGGCCAGCCCGACCGGCCCGCCCACCAGCAGGAATGAGCGCCGGTAGCCCTTCTGCTCGCCGAAGTGGCCGAACACGCCGACCGGCGCCAGGTGTGCGTGTGCGATCTCACTCGGGCCCAGCGGCAGCGCCGTCGCCTCCTGTGGTAGCACCGCGCCGGCAGCCAGCGAACCCGACCACTGATAGGCCCGTAGGTAGCCGTCGTCGTACGCGCTCCAGACCGCCGTGCCCATGGGCGTCGATGCTACCAGCATGCGGTCTCCGACAGATTGGCAAAGGAGGGCGAGGCGCTGGGCGGGTCATCGATCCGCGACCAGTACGACGTTCCGCCTGGTCGCCCGGAAGGGGTACGGGCCGGCCGGTGCGGTGAGTGCCCCATACATCTCCAGGTAGGCGTTGAGGTACGTCTGCAGCCGCTCACGTGTCTCCCAGAGAACCTCGCCGCGCGCCTCCCTGACCTCGACCCGGTTGAACGACCGTTGCAGCTCCGCAGGACCGTTGTCAGCGTTGAAGTCGTTAGCTGCGACGGGGACCCCGACCCTCGACCACAGCTCCTTCAGGTGGTCGCGGGCGTTGTAGCAGCCGACGAAGCGGCCGGCCGGCGTGAGCACTCTGGCCAGCTCGGCGATCGCCAAGGCGCGGTCGTGGACGTGGTAGAGCACCCAGTTGGCCACCGCGACATCGAACGAGCCGTCGGGGAACGGCAGGTTCTGGATGTCGGCCGCCTCAGCACGCAGCCCTCGCTCGAGGGCGGCGTCGACGGCGGCCGGTGAGAGGTCGACGCATCGCACGTCCGGAGCGGTGAGCAGGGCCGCGAAGCCGCCCGAACCGCACCCTGCATCGAGGACGCGCGCCGGCCGCACCTGGGCGATCGCGGCCAGGGCGATCATCCACGGCTCGTGCTCTCCACCCAACCACGCGGTGCGATCCAGCCCGCGCATCGCCAGCCGTTCGACCGTCGCGTACTCCCGCGCGACCAGATCACGATCACTGAGCTTCTTCACCGGCCCATTCTCTGTCAGCGCAGCACCAGGAGGTCAAGCCAGTTGCTCCTGGGTTCCGGGTGCGATGCTTTCTCGGCGTCTCGTACGGCACGGCGGAGACGTTCCTTTCCGCGGAGGAACTCGTCGTCGCTGAGGCTGCGCATCGTCGTGTCGGCGTGGCGGAAGTGGTCCACCTGGCCGAGGAAGTCCGCGAGGCTGGTCGGGTGCGTCTCCCGAACCTGCTCGAGTGCGTCGCGGTGGAATCCTGCGGCGGCGAACGCCTCGCACGTGTCCGCGATCGAAGGGAAGGTTGCGACCGTTCGAGCGGTCTCGGGGAACCATCGGACGAGTTCGATGCTGTCGGGCCTCAGGATCCCCGAGGGTTGATACCTGTCCGGGAACCCCTGTCGGATCAGGACGGGGGCACCGGGACGGAGCACGCGGCGGATCTCCTGTGCCGCGACCGCCAGGTCTGGGATGTGGTGAATCACGAGGGAGAGCCAGGCGGCGTCGGCCGATGCGTCCGGTAGCGGTATGGCGCTCGCGTCTCCCTCGAACACCTGGATGGCCGCCGTCCGCAGGATCTGATCCCGCATCGCGGCTGACGGCTCGACAGCGACGACGCCGATGTCGAACCAGTCGCTGAAGGCGGCGGCGAACGCACCGGTGCCCGCGCCGACGTCCACCAGAGTCATCTCCTCCGACGGGCGCAGGTGATGTCGCACCGCCTCCCGCCACTCCCAGAGCCCTTCGCGTGGCACCTCGCGGACCGCCTTGAACGCCGCAGCCGTCGGCTTGTCATAGCAGATCCTGGCCATCTCGTACCTCCTTGCGGCTCGAGGTCTGTACCGCTGCAATAGCGGTAATGCTATACCGCGTAGGGCTTGGGCGTTTGAAATCGGCCGCCGCGACCCCCACGGTTCTAGAGTGTCGGCGTGCTGAAGGGACGATGCGGATGTAACAGGGTCGCCTTTGAAGTCGCCGACGAGTTCGTCGTCGCGTATAACTGCCACTGCTCGAACTGTCGTGCCTGGACGGGCTCGGCCTTCATGCCCTGGGGCGAGGTGGAGCGCGACACGTTCACGGTCACCAAGGGGGGCGACGCGTTGACCCTGCTCGGCGATGCCGACGCGATCCATGAGGCGCACTGCGCGGAGTGCCTCTCGCTTGTCTACTGGATCGCGCCTGATCGCGCGCACGTGCGGATTCCGTATGGAACGCTGATCGATGAGCCGACGTTGAAGCCGACCGCGCACATGTTCGTCGGCTCGAAGGCCCCTTGGTATGAGATCGCGGACGACCTGCCTCAGCATGATGAGTATCCCGGAGACTCGTAGCATGGGCTATTGCGGCACGTACGGCCGTCGCGACACCGCTCAGGAGGGAAGCTGCGGCTCCACCTGCACCAGGGGAGTCGGCTGCACGCGGTAGGGCCCGGCGAACGGCCGGTCCTCGACGCCGATCATCAATAGCGACACCACGACCGCGGACGCCCAAAGCGTCATCGCGATCGCCGCCGTGCGACGGTTGCCGCTGTGGACGCAGGCGATCGCGATCAGCGTGAGCATGCCAAGCGCGATCACGCCGGCCCACTTCGCGGAGTTGACCGCGGACTGGCTGATGATGATCCGCTGGCGGCGGGCGTCCAGCGCCGCGTCCAGCGAGGTCACGATCTCGCGCTGCGCGACGACCCGGCCCGGATCGTCGGCGGGCAGGTCGAGCGCCACCTGCAGCGCCAGCGCCATCTGCGGCGGGGCCGCCACCAGCGTCGCGTTCTGGCGCGCCATCGCCGGCCACTCGTTCGTCACCACCTGGTGGATGTAGCTGCGCATCAGCAGATCCAACCGCCGCTGGTCGGCGGCCGGGAAATCGCGGTCGAGCAGGTCGACCGAGCGCAGCGCGCTGGCCTCGTTGTCGACCGCCTGCTGCGCGTTGGAGCTGTTGCTCCACACCCCGGCCGCCAGAAACCCGATCAGCAGCCCGAATACGAGCGCCAACGGGGGCAGCAGGCCGGGCGACACGGCCGTCAGGGCGTCACGCTGGCCGGCCGCGGCCAGTCGCGTCACGATCAGGTAGATCGCGGCCGTGACGAGCGCCGCGGCCGCGCAGGTCACCAGCAGCAGCGAGACGACGGAGAGGCTGTGCAGCCAGTTGACCACGCGGTGGAACCTACGCTTCGGGGGCGAAAGCTTCAAGCCCGCCGGCCGCTGACCTCGAGCGCCTTCGGCCCTACTGGTCAGCCCACCAGCCGCGCTCGCCTTCGACGTCTCCGCGCGGATTCTCCCCGAGATTGGGCGCGCCGATCACGAGCATCTCGAGCCCTTGCGGTCCGGCCTCGTAGCCTCGCCAGGTGCCGGGCGGGACGCGTATGGCGTCCCATTCCCTGATCTCGACGACCTCGTCGTCGAGCTTCATCCGCCCGCTGCCGCGCACGACCACGTACACCTCCTCCTGCGTCTTGTGCGTGTGGCCGTAGGGAAAGCGGTAGCCGGGCGGGACGCGCTGGTAGCTCAGGCTGGCCTGCTCGAGCTCGAGCGCCTTGGTGGCGGCACGAAACTCCAGGTCGGGCGCGCCGTCGAACCTCGAGCCGAGATCCTCCAGGTCCGCCCTGATGTTCGTGAGCGTGAACGGCACGGTGCAATCCTATGGTACGGACACGGTCTCGCGGTGGCCCGCCGCCGGTGCCTAGGTGCAGGCCGCCGCCGCGGTCGTGAACGTGCCGTTGTTGGAGAACAGGCCGTTCACGCCCAGGCTTGGCTTCGAGTGGTAGAACCACGAGAAGAAGGCCAGCTCCTGGGGGTGGAAGGTGTGGCCGTTCGTGGCGGTGGGGACGTTGGTGCCCGAGAGTGGATCGCCCACCTCCAGGTTGTTCTGGCACCCCGCCACCTGGCCGATGTGACCCCACGGCTTGGTCGGGTTGTTGCCGAACGGATCGTCCTGCCACTCGGCCACCTCGTGGCTGAGCGACGAGACGTCCTTCACGCCGGCGAAGCGGCCGCTGGACTCGTAGTCGGCCGTCGCGTAGGTCTGCCTGCCGGCGGCGGTGGCGGTGAACGCGTGGTAGCCGAGGATGCAGCACGAGCTGGGGTTGCCGTCGAACATGACGACGCCGCGGAGCTCGAAGATCGGAAGCGTCGTCTCGATCACGCCCTGCGCCCGCAGCGAGGGCAGCAGCGTGCCGGTAACCAGGTTGTCCCAGAAGTTGATGTCCATGGCGCCGGTCTTCTCGCCGCAGGCCGTGGTTGTGGTGAACTCGGCCGCCGCGGATACGGGCACCCGTACGTTCCGCACGGGCAGTGTCGCCGTATTCAGCTTGACGTGGTAACCGGGGTTGATCCCGGTCGGCGAGGTCTGCGTGAAGAACTCGGCGCGCCGGAAGATGTCGGTGTACTGGCCGGTGCCGAGTGCCGTACCGCCCAGACTGTAGGCTCGGCTGGCAACGACTGGCGATTTCACGGTTCGCGCCAACGCGGAGGCCTGCGTATCGCACCGTGTGGTGGCCGTCGGATCGAACGTGTCGCCGTTGGGGAGGATGATCTTGACGGGCACGAGGAACGTCTTGACCGTGGTCGAGGGCGCCGTCTGGACGACGAACGGGTTCTTCCCCACCATCGTCACATGGAAGGTGGTGCCGCCGTCAGTCACGGTCCTGGTGAACCGCCTCACGGATGTTGACCCCGCCGTCAGCGCCTGGGGCTGGGTGTGATGGGGCTGGAAGTCCAGGATCACCCGCCCTGCGGATATCTGCGGCAGTGAGGTGCTCGCGGCCGACGCGCGGCCGGAGGCGGCGCCGGCGAGCGCCGAGACGGCGACCGCCGCCGATGCGATCGTCGCGAAGGTTCGAAGGTTCATGACCAATCCTTGAGTCGTTGGTGCTCAACGGTAACCGCTTTGCGGCGGCCGGTCGCTACCGCGCACCCGAAACCTGAGGATGGTGGCGTCGCCCGACCGCGCGCTGCTGATCGGTTCCAGGTCAACCCTGGTCAGTCCCGGGGGCGAGATCGGGATGCCATCGCCGAGCAGCACCGGCAGCACGTACACCAGGATCTCGTCGAGCAGTCCTCGCTCCAGGCACTGGCCGGCCACGTCGGCGCCGAGGATCTCGAGATTCTTGCCGCCCGCGGCGTTCAGCGCGGTGGCGACCGCTTCCCCGATGTCACCGCTGAGCACCGTGACGCCCGGGTCGGGCGCCTCCGGCGGCCTGTGCGTGAGCAGGAAGAACGGGCCGGAGAAGGGGTAGTCGACGCTGCCGGGATCCTCGGCCGCCATCCTGCTGCCGACGTCCCAGGTTCGCCGGCCGATCAGCATGGCGCCGGTGGCCGCCGCGACTTCGGCGAAGTCGTCCGGCGCCACGAAGTCGGCGAGGGCGCGACCGCCGCCCCAATCCATCCGATGGCCGGGAGCGGCGATGAAGCCGTCGAGCGACATCGCCCTGTTCATGACCACCTTGCCGTGTGCGGTGCTCGATTCGCCCATCTGCTCCTCGCCATTCTTGCATCCGCCGTGTAGGGGAGCAGGCTAGAGAGCGCCGAGCGCCTCGCCGGCCACCACACCGGCCAGGGTGAACACGCCGACGGAGAAGAGGGCGTAGCTGACGGCCGCCAGGCGGACGCGATGAGCGGCCAGCGGCCGGCCGGTGACAGACCGCCCGAGCGTGACCGCGACGATCGCGCAGGTGAGTGCCGCCGCGGCCGCGAACCGCGCGTTCGAGTCGCTGGCGATCCAGCGCGTCGCCGCCCTGCCCGCTCGGGTCGGTCGAACCTTGTCCAGCTGCCGTTCGATCCGGCCGCCGCTGCTTCCGCTCGTCCAACTGTTCCACGCCGCATTGATCCAGCGGCACGCGGCCAGGTTGATGGAGGTGACCATGGCCACCGCCCCAAGGAATACGATCAGCGGGTTCCAGGTCGCCGCCAGCGCCGCCACAGGCAGCCCGATCACGTAGCCGTCCGCCAGCCAGTACGCGACGATCACGCCGGCGGCGACGGATGCGTGGCCGCCGAGGTTCGCTGGCCGGTTCTCCATGCTGCAGGTATCGGGTCGAGGTGGCGGCACCATGAGGCGGAGCGGCGTGTCGTCAGTCGATTCCACGCTCGGATATCTGCCGCCTGGCCTCGTCGGTCTTTCCGAGTTGCTCGATGCCGAGCTTGCGCTTCACGCCCTCCACCCGGTCGAACTGGACGTCGCCGTAGCCGACGACCTGGAACCGGTTTCCCCAAGGATCCAGGAAGTCAAAGCTGCGGCGACTCTGGCCGACGATCGCGAGGCCCTCCCGTGTCACGGCCGCCCGGGCCGCCGGGACGTCGTCCACGACCAGGCCGAAGTGACGCGCATCGTCGGCCGGTTGGCTGCGCGGCTCGGAGATCGCGATGAACTGGTCGCCCATATCTACGAATGCCATGTGCGCCAGCCGGCCACGCATCTCGAACTCGAACAGTCGGCCGTAGAGCGCGAGCGCTTGCCCGACGTCGCCCACCTCGACTGCGACGTGGTTGATGCCGATCAGCCTGGCCCGCTTCGCCATCAGCCGAGCCTAGCAGCGACGCTACCTTGCTCATCACGCGGCGTCGCATACGCGGGTCTGGGCGCTGCCGGCGCCGCCTCGACGGGATCAGGCGCCCGACGCAGCCGTTCGCGGAGCGTAGCGATGGTGGATCATCAGCACGTTGCCGTCGCGATCCTCGAACGACGCCATGTGGCACACGCCGCTGTCGATGGTGTCGCTGGTGAAGGTCACGCCGCGCGATTCCAGTTCAGTGCGGGCCGCCTTGTAGTCGTCGACCTGCAACGCGATCGGGTTCCTGTTGACCGTGAACCCCATGCCGAACCGCTCCGTGGCCATCACCGCCAGTGTCAGGCTACCGGTCTCGAACTCGGCACCCGGCATGCTCCCGTAGCGGGCCGAGCACGGCAGACCGAGCACCGATCCGTAGAACTCGACGGCCTGGTCGAAATCCCTCGTCGGCACGACGACGAAGTCGGTGCCGGTGATCACGTTCTGTTGGCCGGTCGTTGCCATCTCACTCTCCTCTCCTCGCGGGGGTGCTAGCGCGGTTCGTGTGGATCGATCTCAGCGCGCCCGGCGGTAGCCGATGTGCGTCGCCAGCGGGGAATGGAGGACCTCCATGGGTTCGAAATCGAACTCGGTGACGCCGTTGAAGATCGCCTCGCCGGACCCCAGCAGAACCGGGACGATGTCGAGCCAGAGCTCGTCGACGACGCCTGCCTGCAGCGCTTGGCGGACGGTCGAGGCGCCGCCCGCGATGTCGATGCCGTCTGCGCCGGCAGCCTCGCGGGCCTGGGCGTAGGCGGCGTCGAAGCCATCGGTGACGAAGTGAAACGTCGTCCCGCCCTCCATCTCGATCGGCGCATGAGGGTGGTGGGTGAGGACGAACACGGGCGCGTGGTAGGGCGGCTCGGGCCCCCACCAGCCCGCCCACTGCTCGTCCCACCCGCCGCGGATCGGGCCAAACATGTTTCGGCCCATCACGTAGGCGCCGCGCGGGCGCATTAAGCGGCGCTCGACAGTGGCGTCCGCCTCATTTGCGCGCTCATCGCCAAGGTGCCAGCGGTGAAGCTCGAGGCCCCGCTTGCCGAGCGGGTCTTCGCGGCTTTGATCCGGCCCGGCGACGAAGCCGTCGAGGGACATCGACATGTGGCAGGTGGTGTCGGCCATTATTCTCCTCCAAGGTGATTGCGTACCATCCAGCGGGGAGGCCCATGCCTCGCCTGTAGCGTTTGCTGACGAGGTGCGAACCGTAACGCGGCTGGCAGGTGCGCGTCGCTGCCGCGGCGGTGATCGAAGGCATTGGCGGCTCGACCGGTATAACGGGTCGGGAACCGCCCTCACGAACGAGGTACTCGATGAAGCTGCTTCTCACATCCGCCGGCATCAAGAACACGAGCATCCGCGACGCACTGGTCGACCTCCTGGGCAAACCGATCGCGGACTGCGACGCCCTGTGTATCCCCACCGCCGGGTACGGGCACCCGCAGGGCAGTCCCGGTGGGGCCTGGCGGTTCATCACCGGACAAGCCAGCACCCCCATGTGCGAGCTCGGTTGGAAGTCGCTGGGGGTGCTGGAGCTGACCGCGCTGCCGAGCATCGACAGCGAACGCTGGGTCTCCTGGGTCCAGGAAACAGACGTCCTGCTGGTGAATGGCGGCGACGCCCTGTATTTGTGCCACTGGATGCGGCAGTCGGGGCTGGCAGGCCTCTTGCCGTCGCTGCGCGCGGTCTGGGTGGGGCTGAGCGCCGGAAGCATGGTGATGACACCCCGTATCGGGGAGGACTTCGTCGGCTGGAAGCCGCCTGTCGGCGAGGACAGGGCGCTCGGCATCGTCGACTTCTCGATCTTCCCGCACCTGGATCACGAGCTGCTGCCGGAGAACACCATGGCCGACGCAGAACGGTGGGCCGCCGAGATCCCAGGTCCGGCGTATGGGATCGACGACGAGACCGCCATCAAAGTGGCCGACGGCACCGTCGAGGTCATATCCGAGGGGCACTGGAAGCTGTTTACCCGCTAAGGCGGTGGGCTGGACTGTCGCGAGCCGGCGGCGCCCACCTCGCCGCGGCCCACGGAGCCGCGCCCTCCCTTGGTGCGCGGAGAGGCGTGATACACGCGGTCCCGGCCCGAAATCCGATCGTGCGACCGGGGCTACGGGCAGGAAAGCTGCTGGTGGCCGGAACGGACACTTGATCCTCGGGGTGGCGTGACGGCCGTCCGAGTGTCGTTATTGTCGCCCCATGCGGGTCGCTGCGCTCTACGACATCCACGGTAATACGCCGGCCCTCCAGTCGGCGCTGGCCGATGTTGCCTCCGCGGCCGTCGATGCCATCCTGATCGGTGGCGATGTCGCCGAGGGCCCCCAGCCCGTGGAGACGATCGACTTGCTGGAGTCGGTTGACATCCCGCTTCGCTGGCTCAGAGGCAACTGTGACCGAGAGCCGAGCGAGTGGGTGGCCGAGCGCCTCGACGAGCGGCGGGTGGCCTGGTTGGCAACTCTGCCGACGACCGACCGGGTCGACGTCTGCGGCCTGGGACCGGTGCTCTTCTGCCACGGCTCACCGCGCAGCGACGAGGACATCGTCACGGCCGTCTCGGACCCCGACCGGGTGGTTCCGATGCTGGCCGGTGTCGAAGAGGCGATGGTCGTATCTGGACACACCCACGTTCAATTCGATAGGTCCGTCGCAGGTCACCGGCTCGTCAACGCGGGCAGCATCGGCATGCCTTACCAGGGCGTCGCCGGCCGCGCGTTTTGGACACTCTTCGGGCCGGGCGTCGAACCGCGCAACAGCGCCTTTGACGCCGAGAGGTTCGCGTCGATCCTCCGCTCCACGGGCTATCCGAACCCAGAGTGGTTCGAGGTCGAGACGGCCGAGAATGCAGCCGAGGACTACGAGCAGATGGCACGCGAGCAAGCCGCCGGCCCGTGAACGTCCGACGGCGCAGACCGAGCGTTACGGTTCGCACCTCCTAGCCTCTAGCGCCTTGTCGATGATGCTCATCAATTGGCCTCCTCATTGGCTTGGTGTGAGTTGAGAAAACGCGCGGTGATGACCCCCCCTGTGCGGTTGCTCGCCGTGGCAGAAGGGCGGAGTGGCCGCCTCCGCTCGGTGGCGCCCAGCGGCTCGCAGCTGAGCCGGCCGCCCCGCCGAGCGAGGGCGTCCGAAGCGTTCGAGCACGGTCACCTAGCGAAGCGATTTGAACGCGGCGCGAACCTCTTCGCTGAAGATATGCGGCTCTTCCCACGCAGCGAAGTGCCCGCCCCTGTCGACCTCGTTGAAGTAGACGACGTTCGGGTACGACCCCTCGACCCAGCTGCGCGGCGTCCGCCACAGCTCACCTGGGAACGTGGTGAAGCCAACCGGGAGCGAGACCGCTGGAGGTGCCCCGCCGGCCGCGGCTGCGAGGGCGGGCGCTCCGTAGCTCTCCCAGTAGGACCGAGCTGCCGAGGCGCCGGTGCCGGTCAGCCAGTAGAGCGTGATGTTGTCGAGTATGTGGTCGCGTGTGAGGTTGCCCACTGGCTGCCCGTCGACGAACGCCCGCGAGATCTTGTAATACGCGTCGGTATCGTGGTCGAGCATCCAAGCGGCCAGGGCGATGGGTGAGTCCAGCGTCGCGTAGCCGATGGTCTGGGGTCGCGTCGCCTGCTCGATGAAGTAGCCGTTGCCGCTGGTCCCGAAGGTCTTGATCGCCTCGAGCGCCGCGCGTTCCTGGTCCGTGACGGCCGGCAGCGACGCCGGATCGCCGAGCGCCGTGACGAGCAGGTTGGTGTGGATGCCGAGCAGACCCTCCGGCCCCTGGCGGCCCATGACGTCGGTCACCCCGGCTCCGACGTCCCCGCCCTGCGCGACGTAGCCGGTGTAGCCGAGGCGGTGCATCAGCTCGTCCCAGGCGCGGCCGACGCGGGCCAGGTCCCAGCCGACCTCGGCCGGTTCGGAGGAGAAGCCGTAGCCCGGGTGCGACGGCAGCACGAGGTGGAACGCGTCCTCGGCACGCCCGCCGTGTGCGGTGGGATCCGTGAGCGGGCCGATGGAGTCCAGCAGCTCGACGACCGAGCCGGGCCAGCCGTGCGTCATG
>JBJMJD010000025.1:0-18713 GCA_045806525.1 Gaiellales bacterium
AGCAGCTGCTCGACGGTATAGCCGGCCCGCTCGGCCGGTGCCGCGAACGGCTCTGGCACTCCCCGCAGGTCGGCCTGCAGCGCCCGGATGGCGGCGATGTCCTGATCGCTCAGCGCCTGTGGCGGCGGCGTCGGCAGCGTCAGCTCGCGCTTGGCGCGCTTCGCGGCCGGATCGCGCCCGCCCTGGATGTCGAGGTCGACGCCGATCTTGAAGAACTGCAGCGCCGGCAGCGGCCTAATCACCTCCACCTCGGCCAGCTCGCCCAGCAGTTCGATCGTGCGGTCGAGCCCGATCGCCGAGTTGGGCGGCACGCCCACGGTGAACCAGATGTTGAAGTCGTGCTCGCGCTCATAGTTGTGCGTGACGCCGGGATGCGTGTTGATCGCCGCCGCGGCGTCATCGGCTCGCTCGGCCGAGGTGCGCGCGGCCACAAGGCAGGAGCGGTAGCCCAGCCGGCGTGTGTCGAAGATGGCCGAGATCTGGCGGATGATCCGGTCCCGCCGCAGCCGCGCGATCCGCTCCAGCACCTGCTGCTCGCTCTCGCCCAGCCGCTCGCCCAGCGCGGCGTAGGGCCGTGCCACCACCGGAAAGTCGTTCTGGATCAGATCGCAGAGTGTCCTGTCGGCGTCATCCATCGAACCTGAAGGATACGCTCGCGGGATGCGGTTGGCGGCAGCGACAGCGATTGTGATCGCACTCACGACGGCCGCCGGCTGCGGCGGCGAGACCGCCGCCCACCACTCGCGGTACCTGTACATGCAGAAGTGCGCCTCCTGTCACGGCGTCTCGGCGGACGCGAAGACCCCGGTTGCGAACGCCACCAACCTGCTGGATCCGGCCAACCGGCCCCAGCTGGAAGAGGTCCGCCGCGCGATCATCGACGGCCGCCCCGGCATGCCGAAAGGCCTGCTGGGCGGGTCGGACGTCGATCAGATCGCCGCCTACCTGTCGAGGGGCAAGGAGCAATGACCCTGCCGGCCGCGCTCGACGCCACCGCCGTGCAGGCCGTCGCCATGGACCTCGACCGCACGATCCTGCCCGAGACGCTCGAGCTGCGCACGCGCCTGATCGAGGCGGTGAAGGCGGTCGCCGCGACCGGCGTGGTGCCGATCGTGGCAACGGGGCGGATGCTGCGCTCGTCGCGTCCCTTCGCCCTGCAGCTGGGCGTGACCGCGCCGCTGATCTGTTACCAGGGCGCGCTGATCGCCGACCCCCAGTCCGGCGAATGGTTGCGCCATGAGCCGATGCCGGTACCGCTCGCGCGCGAGGTGATCGAGGCCTGCCGCAAGCGCGACCAGCACTGCAACGTCTACGTCGACGACGAGCTGTACGTCGACGAGCTGAACGTGTACGCGCTCGAGTATGCCCGTCACGCCAAGCTGGAGGCACACCCCGTGGGCGATCTCGAGCGGTGGCTGACCCAGCCCACCACCAAGATCGTGGTGGTCGGCGAGCCGGAGCTGCTGGACGAACTCCAGATCGAGCTGCGCGCCCAGTTCGGCCACCGCCTGTTCATCGCCAAGTCGCTGCCGTTCTTCCTGGAGGTGGCCCAGCCGGGCGTCTCCAAGGGCAGCGCGCTGGAGTGGGTGTGTGATCGTATCTCGATCGAACCGGCCTGTGTTGTCTCGTTCGGCGACGGTGCCAACGACTTCGAGCTGCTCCGTGACGCCGGCTTCGGCGTGGCGATCGAGGGCGCCGATCAGATACTGCTCGACGAGGCCGAAGCGACCGTGGCGGGGCCGGAGCAGGATGGCGTCGCCCGCTTCCTGGAAGCGTTAGTGTCAGCCAGGTCGTGATCGACGCGAAGCTGATCCGCTCGGAGCCGGACCGCGTCCGCGAAGCGCTTGCGCGCCGCGGCGCCGGCGAGCTGGTCGATGCATTCCTGGAGCTGGACGGTGAGCGCCGGCGCCTGCAGGCCGCCGTCGAGAGAGCCCGGGCGTCGAACAACGCTGCGGCCAAGGCCATCGCCGAGGCCAAGCAAAAAGGCGAGGACACCTCGATCCCGATCGCCCGCCAGGCGCAGCTGAAGGCCGAGCAGGCGACCGACGAGGGCGCCTTGGGAGAGGTCAGCGAGCGCATCCGCAAGCTGATGCTGCGCATGCCGAACCTGCCCGACCCGAGCGCGGCCGACGGCATGTCCGAGGATGACTCGGTCACCATCAGCACCTACGGCCAGAAGCCGGACTTCGGGTTCGAACCCAAGGATCATCTCGAGCTGGCCGGCCCCGACGGGTTAGGCCTGATCGACATCGAGACCGCGGCGAAGGTGTCGGGCAGCCGCTTCCACTACCTGCTGGGCGACCTGGTGCGGCTGGAGCTGGCGATGGTGCAGTGGGGCATGGCCAAGCTGACGGCCAAGGGCTTTCTGCCGGTGGTGCCGCCGGTGCTGGTGCGCGAGGCGGCGATGGAGGGCACCGGCATGTTTCCGGAGGCGCGCGAGCAGGCCTATGCCATCGAGCAGGACGACCTGTTTCTGGTCGGCACCGCCGAGGTGCCGCTTGCCTCGCTGCACGCAGGTGCGATCCTGGAGGAGGCTCAGCTGCCGCTGCGCTACGTCGGCTTCTCCCCATGCTTCCGCCGCGAGGCCGGCGCCGCCGGGAAGGACACCCGCGGCATCTTCCGAGTCCATCAGTTCGACAAGCTGGAGATGTTCGTGTTCTGCCTGCCCGACACGTCGCAGGAGATCCACGACCAACTGCTCGCGATCGAGGAGGAGATCGCCCAGGAGCTGGGGTTCCACTACCGGGTGCAGAACATCCCGATGGGCGACCTCGGCGCCGCCGCCGCCAAGAAGTACGACATCGAAGCGTGGCTGCCCGGCCAGCAGCGCTACCGGGAGCTGACGTCCTGCTCCAACACCACCGACTTCCAGTCGCGGCGGCTCGACATCCGCTTCCGCCCGGCGTCGGGGGGGCCGCGGCACGTGCACACGCTGAACGGCACCGCGGTCACGTCCAGCCGCACGCTGCTGGCGCTGATTGAGTATGGCCAGCAGGCCGACGGCTCGGTGCGAACGCCGGAGCCGCTGCAGGCGTTCGGCGCACCACCCGAGCTCGCACCGAGGACGATCTAGCATGCACCGCGAGTCGAAGCTGGTCGGCGCGTCCCGTGAATCTCACGCAGGGCTGGCGCCGGTGCTGCAGCGCGCGGTCACCTTCAACAACGTCCCTCCTGCCAAGGGCGGCTCGCCCTACGGCCGCACCACGGTGCCGGTGGCCGACGAGGCCGAGGGGCTGCTGGGCGAGCTCGAGGATGCACGTGCGATCGTCTGTGCCAGCGGCATGGCGGCCTGGACGACGCTGAGCCTGGCGGTGCTGCGGCCGGGACGGGCGCTGGCCATCCCCGACGCCGGCTACTACGGGTTCGAGACGCTGTGCGCGTCGATCCTGGAGCCCTGGGGCGTCGACGTGCGCCGCTACCGCGCCACCGACTTGGATGACTTGCGGCGCGCCGCCGACGGCGCCGTGCTGGCGCTGGTCGAGACGCCGGCCAACCCGAACATGGAGGTGATCGACATCGCCGCCGCCGCCGAGGCGGTGCACGCGGGCGGTGGGCTGCTGGTCTGCGACAACACCACCGCCACACCGCTGCTGCAGCTGCCGCTCGACCTGGGCGCCGACGTCTGCGTGCAGAGCGCGACCAAGTCGCTGTCGGGCCACTCAGACACGTTGGCGGGCGTACTCACGCTGCGCGACGATGAGCTGGCCGAGTCGATCCTGTACGTGCGTGGCGAGACCGGCAGCGTGCTTGGGCCCGACCCGGCCTGGCTGCTGATGCGCGGCCTGCGCACGCTGGCCGTGCGGGTGCGGCAGCACTGCGAGACGGCGCTCGACCTGGCCGGGCGGCTGAGCGAGCACCCCGCGGTGACCGCCGTCAACTACCCGGGCCTGCCCGGCGACCCCGGCCACGAGCTGGCCTCCCGGCAGATGCAGGGGGGCTACGGCGGGCTGCTGTCGTTCGTGCTGGAGACGGCCGAGCAGGCCGAGACGCTGGAACGCTCGCTGCAGCTGATCCACCCCGCGACCAGCCTCGGCAGCGTGGAGTCGCTGATCGAGCGGCGCGACCGGATCGAGCCGGCAGGCCGCGTGGCACCCGGGCTGCTGCGGATATCCGTCGGGCTCGAACACGCCGACGATCTGTGGGCCGACCTGTCGCAGGCGCTCGACGCCGCTACGGGTGCGCCAGCGCCGCCGCGATCGCGCTGATCCGCGGCGAGCCGATGCCGGTGGCCATGTCGTAGTTGCGCGTGGCCAGGAACAGCCCGTTGTTGTCCGGAATCTGGTCGATCCCGGTGATGTCGTGGAAGCTGCTGCCATAGCTGCCGCGCAGCATCGCGTACAGCGCAGGGTTGGCCAGCCCGATCCGGGCACCGCCCCCCAGGCTGACGCTGTCGGCCAGAATCGCCCCCCACACCGGCGCCGACAGGCTGGTGCCGCCGATCCCGAACCAGCGCGACGGTGCGGTCACGCAGGTGCTGTTGGTGCTGCGGCTGCCGGTGCAGTACTCGGCATACGGGGTGAACTCGTCGGCGTTGGCCGACACGTCGGGCACCTGGCGGCAGAACCGGCGGGGCACCCGGCGGCAGCCGTTGGCGGACTGCTCCGAGTTCACACCGGGGCCGAACTGGTAGGACGGCCGCGGCCAGAACCGCGACACGCCACCGCCGCCGGCACCGAACTGCGCGCAGCCGTCGAGGCCTGATGGCGTGCCGCTGCAGGCGTTCAGCGGGTTCCAGACCGTCTCCTGCCCGCGCGGGTAGGACGGGTGGCTGTTGCGGCCGGGGTCGAACGTCCCGAACGAGGTGCCACCGACGCTGGTCACCAGCGGCTGGGAGGTGGGATCGTCGACGGTCGGTTGCGTCGCGTGCGCCTCGTCATCGAGCAGGCAGTCGAACGCCCCCACGTCGCCGGACGACGAGGCGATGCTCTGTCCCTGCATCGCCATCTGCGTGAAGATCACGTTCTCGGCCCTCGCATAGCTGATGCCGACGCCGGGCTCGCAGAAGCCCCAGCTGGTGCTGACCGTGTCGGCCCGGTCGTCGGCGGCGATGCGCTGGTACTCGTCAAGCGACGTCTGCCCGGTGAAGTCGTTGGGCGCGTTGTAGACCAGCAGGCGGTTAACCGCGGGCGCCATTCCCAGCTGCGCCTCGATGTCGGCCACGACCTCGATGTCGCTGCTGAAATCGTGGCGAAAACAGTGATCGTGCTTCGGGCACGTGCCGTGCACGGGGCCGCCGTCGACGTTGACGGTGCGCAGCGGGGGCGTGTAGTCGGCGCCGAGGAAGGTGTGCGCGAAGACCGTGATGTCATGCTGGGTGTAGCCGGACAGCTCGAACACGGCCGAGACGGTGCCCTTGCCCCGTCCCCGCGGTCCCCGTGCGAACAGCGCTCCGGCGCCGTAGAGGCTGCGCACCTGCTGCGGCGACAGCCCTGAGCCCCCCGGGCCGGCGCCGTAGCGCGGCAGCTTCTGCCCACGGTGGGCCGCGGCGGTGGTGGTTCGTACGTAGGCCGGGTGCAGGCGAACGGTGTTGCTGAGGCCTACAACGCCCTGCACGTCGGCGGCGAGTGCGGACGGCACCTCGATCGGCGAGGCGTTGGCGTGGAAGCTGGTACCGCGCGCCGAGCGGTAGCGCAGGATGGTGGTGCCGAACGCCCGCTGCACCTGCGCAGAGCTGCCGGTCGCGCGCATCAGGAACGGCGAGCGGGTGGCCGAGACGGTCAGCCCTTCGCCCCGCAGCGCGGCGGCAACACCGGCCCGGCTGGCGGCCGACGGGGCGTACAGACGGGCGAACCGGCCGCGAGACAGCCAGTGATGGTAGGACGCCGACGACGGGTCATAGAGGGCGGCCAGGCTGCGGTTCATGCCGGCCTGGTCGCGTGGCTTGAGCACCACCTCGACGCTCATCGCCGCCTTGCGGTAGGCGCCCTGCACGGTCGCACCGGCGGGCCGCGTGAAGCTGCCCCGGATCGGCGTCATTCCTCTGTGCGGCGCTGCTCCGGCGACCGCGCCACCGCCGGCCACGAGCAGCCCGAGACATGTCAGGCCCACACCAAAGGCACGTGCCCTGCTGGTCACCTCGGCGTCCCTCCCCACGTGTGACAACCCGGCCCGCCCGACACTAGCAGCAGATCAGCCGCGGCCGCCGTGAGGCAGAAGGGACGTTCCGCGCGACGCGCTGATCAGCGGTCGCCGTCACCCTTCTTCCAGGGCGGCGAGGCCTCGAACGCCCGCTCGACGGTCTGCGCCACCCAGCCGGTGAGGCGCTGCTCAAACGCCTGCGCGGCGCGCTCGATGCGAGCGTCGAAGTCGTCGCCACGCTCGAGCGTCTCGAGCGGCGTCGCAGCCGTGTGGCGGAGCGGCGGGAAGTCCCGGCCCAGGCCTGGCGCGACCAGCTGGAAGACGTGCTCAGGCCCGTCCATGTCGGGCAGGCTGGTGGAGCCCAGGTCGATCGTGTCGGCACCCGAGATCAGTCGCGTCGCCTCGGTCAGCAACACCTGCCCGCCGTGCCCAGCGGCACACAGCCGCGCGGCCCGCACGACGTCGATGCCGGTGTAGCCGCCGTCGTCGGTCAGGTGCGGCTCGCCGGTATGCAGCGACATCCGTACCCGCACGGCCGTGCCGTCCGGCCACTCGGCGAGCGTGTGCTGCCGCTGGGCGACGATCGCCGCCGCGACGCCCGACGGCGCCGACCGGAAGGCCGCAAACATGGCGTCGCCCTGGCAGTCGACCACCGCGCCGTCGCCGGCCGCCACCGCCTCGCGCAGCAGGCCTCGCTGCTGCTTGAGCACGTCGGGCCAGCCGTCGCCGAGCCGCTTGAGGAGCGCGGTCGATCCCTCGATATCGGAGAACATCAGCGTGACGGTGCCCGCCGGCAGCTCGCTCATGGCCGAACCGTACCGCGTGGCCGGCCCTCGCGACGGCGCTATCGTGACTGCTCGTGGTGAGCAGCAACGGAGACATCCCAGGAGCGGCCGATGTCATCCATACGACCGACCTGACGAAGGTGTACCCCGGCGGCGTCACCGCCGTCGACGGCATGAACCTGACCGTCTACCAGGGTGAGATCTTCGGGCTGCTGGGGCCAAACGGCGCGGGGAAAACGACGACCGCGAGCATGCTGACGACGCGCGTGATCCCGACCTCGGGGCGGGCGCTGGTGGGCGGCATCGACGTGGTCAAGCAGCCGGCGGTGGCCAAGCAGCTGATCGGCGTCGTGCCCCAGACCAACACGCTCGACCGCTCGCTGACCGTCTGGGAGAACCTCTACTTCCACGGACGCTTCTTCGGCATGGGCGCCCGCCGGTCGCGGGCCGCGGCCGACGAGCTGCTGGTGAAGTTCCGGCTGCAGGAGCGGGCCGACGCGCCGGTGATGGCGCTGTCGGGAGGGTTGGCGCAGCGGCTGATGGTGGCACGGGCGCTGCTGCACGAACCGGCCATCCTGTTCCTGGACGAGCCCACCGCCGGGCTCGATCCGCAGAGCCGGATCGGGCTCTGGGAGATCGTCGGCAGCCTGCACGAGAGCGGGCAGACGGTGGTGCTCACCACCCACAACATGGAGGAGGCCGACCAGCTCTGCGACCGAATCGGGATCATGGACCACGGGCAGATCCTTGCGCTCGGCACGTCGGACGAACTGAAGCGGCTGGTCGCGGCCGACACGATCGTGACGGTGACGGCCGACGGCGATCTCGAGCGGCTGGCTCAGGTGCTGCGCGATGACGTGACCGACGTGGACGGCACCACCATGCTGGACGGGATGGTGCAGGTCGCGGTGCGCGGCAGCGACCGGGTGCTGGTGCGCGTGATCGGCGCGGCCGAGGACGCCGGCTTCGCGGTGCGCGACGTGCAGGTGGCGCCGCCGTCGCTTGAGACGGTATTCATCGATCTGACAGGGAAGGAGCTGCGCGACTAGATTGGCCACGAAGGCTGCACCACCCCAACCCCGGCAGATGTATCAGACCCGCTCGGCCGTGCGATCGAGCCGGATCGCGTTCGGCGCACTGCTGCTGCGCGACCTGGTGGTGCTGCGAAAGCATCTGCGCGAGTTCATCCCGCGCACGATCGTGCAGCCACTGCTGCTCTGCTTCGTGTTCCTGTACGTGTTTCCGACGATCGGAACCGGCGTGGGCGGGCGCGGCGGTGCGGCCGGCGAGTCGGCGTTCGCGACAACGCTGGTGGCCGGCGTGGTGGGACTGACGATCATGTTCCAGGGCATCCAGGCGGTGGCGCTGCCGATGGTGCAGGAGTTCGGGTACACGAAGGAGATCGAGGACCGAGTGCTGGCGCCGCTGCCGGTGTCGCTGGTGGCGCTCGAGAAGGTGGCGTTCGGCGCGATCCAGGGGATGCTGGCGGCGTGCATCGTGTTCCCGATCGCGGCGGTGGTGCACGCGCGGTCGATCCACATCAACCTGTCGGTGCACTGGGCGGTCCTGGTGACGCTGGTGCCGCTCGCCTGCGTGGCCTGCTCGGCGCTGGGGCTCACGTTCGGCACGATCTTCGACCCGCGCAACGTGCCGCTGATGTTCGGTATCATCATCCTGCCGCTGACCTTCCTGGGCGGGACGTACTACGCCTGGACGACGCTGTCGCCGGTGACGCTGTGGGGCGTGCACTGGCTGCAGATCCTGGTGCTGGTGAACCCGCTGGTCTACATCAACGAGGGCTCGCGGGCGGCGCTCACGACCTCCCGCCACATGTCGCTGTGGGCGGTGTATCCAGCGCTGATCGCGTTCACGGCGTTCTTCCTGTGGCTGGGCACGGCCAACTTCCGGCGACGCGTGATCAGCTAGCCGCGCCCGGCGCCGGCGCGTTCCTTGCTATCTTCGAGCCGCCCGGCGGGGTGGCGGAGCGGTTGAACGCACCGGTCTTGAAAACCGGCAGTGGTCGTCAAGGTCACTCGTGGGTTCGAATCCCACCCCCGCCGCTTCCGGTACCGCGAACCGCATGGTTGAACCAGAATCGTGACCCACCCCGATGGGCGGCCTGGTGGACTTGCATGTTCTCCCTGGCCGACGAACGGCGCGTTTGCGGCCAACTCGACAGCCGCCCAACAGTCGCCCAGCCGTCCGGACTCGATTGGCGCGCCCGCGCCGCCGCCGACGTCCGAGTGATCGCCAAGGTCGTCGGTGGCATCGACTACCTCGGTCTCCCTTCCCGGACCTCGGCTACGTCTCCTCCCGATCCCCGGGCTGATCCTCGCCATCCTGCTACCCGCTGATCGCCGCCTGGTGGTCGGGTGCTGACGATCTTGATCACGCCCGTCGTTTACAACGCGCTTCGACTGGCAGCGAAGCATCGAATCGAGCCAGCAGAGGGGCGCTGCCAAGCGGCGCCCCTCTGCTGGTGTCTTATCTGATTGACTTGCTGGTGGTGTACATGTCTTCGTCTACGGACGAGCCGTAGAATCCCGGATCGGGCACCCTAACGCGCGTGTCGCTCCAGGTGGGATGGGCGCGGCCGTCCGGGGTGACCACAATGTCGTTGTAGTCGCCGTTGAAGCCGGCTTGGTTTCCGTCGGGTGGCGGAGTCTTTGGTGAGAGCACCCGGAACTTGAACCGGCCTTTGAGGTTGCCGTGGGCCCACGCGAGCACGTAGTCGGATTGGCGATCCTGAACCCCGGGCATGCCCACGGCGAACCCGCCGCTTGGCGTCGTGTTCTCGTTCGGCACGCGGCCGGTGCGTGCGTACGTGACCGCGACCCTGCCTGTCTGTTCATCGACGTCTACCGCGGAGAAGTAGTGGTCAAGGCCAACGTCGGTGTTAACTTGGCGTGGCTTTGACCAGTCATGTCCTTGGTTGGTCGAGCGGCTGATGAAGATGTCCCACTCGCCGTTTCGATAGTCATACCAGGTGTCGTAAAGCGTTCCGTTCTTCTGGTTGACCGCGACCCGCTGCGACGTCTCCTCCGGCGTTCGGATGTAGGCGCCGGGTGAGCAGGTGTCAGCGAAGTCGCACCTCGGCGCTCCTGCGAAGATCTGAGCAGACACGCGGTGGGGACGGCCGCAGTTCAGCTTCGCGGTTCCCTGTGTCGAGCTGCCGCTGGGCTGACAGAGCACCGTCATGATCTGCTGGTTCTCGTCTGGGGTGTTGCCGTTCTGGTAGGTGATGACGAGGTCGCCGTTCGGCATGACGGCCATGTCGGAATGGCCGTTCATATTGCAGTCGCCTGGGGTCTGCGAGGGGTCGAAGTGGTTGCCCAGTACGCACAGGTTCTTATTCGCCCCGTTGACCTCGATCGGTGTTGACCAGGTGAAGCCGTGGTCGGTCGACATCGACGCGTAGATCTTCGAGTAGCAGTACTGGTCGCTGTTCGGCCCACAGGTGAAGTTGAAGCGGGTAAACGACGAGTAGACGTTGTCTCGGTTCGGGCTGTTCGGGTAGGAGTCCGCGGCCACCTTCGGCCCGTCCGGCGATGCCGCCGGGCTATTGTCCTCCATCACGATGTGCTCGCGACCGGTGGCGGGTGGAGTTAAGTCGAACGGCGCGTAGACCTGATCGAACGTGCTTCCCTTCGCGCCCGTCTGGGACGGCACCACGAATACCAGTCCGGCATTCGACGCGAGGTCGAATGCGACGCAGGTGTAAAACGCGCGCCCCTGTGAGTCAAACGCGACGAAGGGATCGCTGCAGGCGTCATAGCTGTGCAGCGTGCCGGGCGTGCCGGTAATGGTGTGGCGGTTCGGATCATCCGCCGTCTTGAACAGCGTCTCTGGCGCGTTCAGCCGAAACCGGAACGGCGCCGTTGAGATCGCTCCCCAGTGGTGGCCGCCATCCAGCGAGAAGTCGAGACTGGTCTGATTCCAGCCAATGATGCTGTCATTCATGCCCCCAACGAGGTTACGCGGGTCGCGCGGGTTGTAGGCGATGTTGGTCTCCGCCTGGCGACGGAACGTACAATCCTGGTTGACGCGCACGTCCCGGCCACGGGCACGATCAGAACAGCCGAGCGAATCAACCGCTCCACCCGGAACCGCACTCCGCCTCGCGGCATTCGAGCGGGCAATGCCTTGGCTGGCCTGCTCGATGGTTGACACCACGCCCCCAGAGAAGAACGGCAACACCTTCGTGCCGCCATCCTTCAAATGGATCGTCGCCGGCTTCAACTTGCCGGCCGCGATCAGCCTCGGGATTATCGGCTCGGATTTCGAACTCGCCCCCTGCACGGCGATGATCATCCCGACAAACAGCGCCAGCGCCAAGAACCCCACGCGTGCACGCATACCGCAACCTCCTACCCGGCTTCTCGGACGGCACCCAAGTTCCGGCCGTCCCCGCACTTCTCAGAACCGGCCGGCCCTCCGACCGGCAACGCACACGCAGAGGCCCTTCATGCCCCTGTGACCGCCCGGCACGATAGCCCTCGTCGCGATCAGGGGAAAGCAAGCCGTCGTGAGCGACTGTCGGGCCGGTTCGTGCCCACGCCGCCTCCGGGCGCACGGGACTCTTCGGACATGCATCCGAGATGAGCCGACGAACCTGCGCAAGAGTACGGAACCGAGGCAGCATGAAGGCACGCGGTGGGGTGGCCCCTCGGCGGAGGGCCAGCGCTACCGAGGGGCCTTGCAGTGAGCGGATCCTACGGATCGGATGTCTGCGCTAACTCGCGCGGCAGACCGAACCTGTCGAGCGTGTGGCTGTAGCCGCCTTCGGTTGCAGCAGCTCAGCTAAGGGCTTGCCCGAACCGGGGGTCGTCGCGGATGGCGGCGAGGTCGTCGTCGCTGCGTGCGTCGTCGCGGAACCTGGGGCGTAGCTCGACCGATCGGCGGAGGTGGGCGAACGTGTCGTCGCTGGTGTCGCCGGCGAGCGTGGCGAAGCAGGCGTAGTTGTAGTGCAGCCCAGGATGGTCGGGCATCTGCTCGAGCGCATCGCGCACCGCGTTGAGCGCGTCTGCGTAGCGCTGTTCGCGGTAGGCGGTGAGGGAGTCGCGGTGGAAGGGCCATGCATCGCCCCAGTCGATGCCTTGGTATGCCTCGCCGGGTTTGCCGCCGATGACGAGGACGGTTCCCTCACCGGTCGCCTTACGGCTTGACTGTGGCGCCACGGAAAGGAGTGTCCCGGGTTTCGCCTCGACCGCTTCCCCGTCGATCTCGAATGTCAGCGTCCCGTCGAGCACGACGTACAGCTCCTCTTGGCCTGTGCTGGCCTCGTCGTGTTCGTTGACCAGGATGCCGTCCTCGGGCGTGCGGATGTTGAACCCGAATGCGTGGATGCCGAGATATTCGCGGATCGGAAGTTCGCTGCCGCGTCGATCCATCTCGTCGAGGCGGGCTATTCGCCAAGTCGGTTTGTCGCTCATCTGGTGCCTTTCTCCTGGGGTGCGTCGTACGGGTCGACGAGTCGGTCACTCATACTCGTCGTGGTAACGCCACCACTGGTAGGGCGGCGTCTGTGGCCAGCCCTCGGGCGAGTCCTCCCACTCCTCCTGCCGGCCATACGGGGTGAGATCCAGGAACGTCCACAGGTCTCCGTGCTCGTCGCCGCGGTCGCCGACGAAGTAGGTGCGGTAAATCCGGTCTTCGTCGTCGCGGAGGAAGACGTTGGTGCCGTGCCACTCGGCGACGCCAAAGTCCTCGGAGAAGTCGTCGAGAGTCGTGTACCAGGGGAACGTCCAGCCCATACGCTGGCGGTAGCGCTGCAGGTGCTCCTGGGCACCGCGAGAGACGGCGACGTAGTTCGTGTCCCGCGCGCGCAGATGAGCTAGGTTGCCGAGCTGGTCGGCGCCCAGCGAGCATCCCTTGCATCCGCGCGCAGGGTAGCTGGACATGTTGGGGTCCATGAAGAAGCGGTACAGAACGAGCTGGCGGCGCCCATCGAAGAGGTCGAGCAGCGTGGCTGCGCCGTCAGTCCCCTCGAACCGGTATGTCTTCTCGACCGCGACCATCGGCATCCGCCGGCGCCAGGCCGCCAGCGCGTCACGCGCGCGCGTGACCTCCTTCTCCTTCACGAGCAGCGTGGCGCGGGCCACTTCCCACTCCTCAGGACCGACGATCTCAGGTTTCGGTGTACCCATCAGATCAACTCCTCGATTCGTTGCCATGATGGCAGACCCCCACACCACCACGTCGCACGGCGTTTGGGACACGTAGACAGCTACACCGGCTAGCAGGCCACGTGGGGCTCCCCCTCGACCAACAGGGGAGCGCCACCGGCCCGCCGGTCCGAGGCCCTCCACTGGAACGGCGACCCGTACCGCGGTCCTCTTCGCGGCCTCAGTCCAGGACGAACGTCACCTCGAGATGCACGCGGAAGCCGGTGACCTTGCCATCACGAACCATAACCTTCTGCTCTTTAACCCAGGCCCCCTCGATGTTGCGCACCGTCTCGCTTGCCTTCGCGATCGCGTCGCGAATCGCGGCCTCGAAGCCCTCGCCGCTCGTCGATGTCAGCTCGATCGTCTTGGCAACGCTCATGGCGTTTCCTCCTCGTAGTCGACGACCCCAAGCGTATGCCCACATGGGCTGCTCGCATAACGCGGCCTCCTACGCCGGAGGTCGGAGCAGCGCAGCGCTGTGCGGCGGCAGCGACCCGGCGCCCGGCTGCGAAGCGCTGGCCACCTCAACGTGCCAGCGCTCGGACAGCGGCACGTCGACCGGGTGGTCGCCGAAGTTCACCAGCACCAGTCGGCGATCCTCACCTGAGACGCGTTCGTAGGCGAGCACGTGCTCGGGCGCTTCGTGCAAGCGCACCGTGCCGCGGCGAAGCGCCGGCGACGCCCGGCGCGCCGCGAGCAGGTCGCGGTAGAGGTGGAGCATCGACCGGCGGTTCGCCCGCTGCGATGCCGCGTTTCGCGAATCCGCGTCCGGGGGCCACGGCAGCCATGGAGCCGCCGGCCAGCCGTGGCAACGGCCGGGGTCCCATGGCAGCGGCGCTCGGCATCCGTCCCGGCCGCCCGGGTCGACGCGGCGCTCGTTCGGCACGATCGCGTCCTTCAGCCCGAGTTCGTCGCCCTGGTAGACGAACGGTGTGCCGCGTTGCGTGGTCAGCACCACGGCCGCCGCTCGGGCCGCCTGCTCGCTGCCCAGCCGGGTGCGAACGCGGCTAACGTCGTGGTTGGACAGGACCCACGTTGGCCATGCGCCCGTCGGCAGTTCGAGCTCGACCCGCTCGATCATGTCCTGCCAGGCCGCCTTCGTCCACGGGGCCTGCAGCGGCAGGAAGTTGAATACCATGTGCAGCTCGTCGCCGTGGCCGTAGAAGCTCGCGATCGCGGGCAGGTCGCCGAGGTTCACCTCGCCGACCGTCGTCCGCTCACCGGGATAGCCGTCCACGAGCTGTCGAAACCCGCGGATCAGCTGGTGCGTTGCGGGTTCGTTCTGGATGCCGACGCGGTCGATCTCCCCCAGCTCGGCCGGCTGGTCGGGGAACGCGGGATCCTTGCCGATGCAGTGCACGACGTCGATGCGGAAGCCGTCAACCCCGCGGTCGAGCCAGAAGCGCAGCACTCGATGCATGGCATCAACGACCTCGGGGTTTGACCAGTTGAGGTCGGGCTGCTGCGGCAGGAACAGGTGCAGATACCACTGTCCGGTGGTCTCGTCCAGCGTCCACGCCGGCCCGCCGAATGCAGCGCGCCAGTTGTTCGGCGGCGCGCCGCCGCGACCGTCCCGCCAGTGGTACCAATCGCGCTTCGGCGATGACCGCGACGACCGCGACTCGAGGAACCAGGCGTGGCGGTTCGACGTGTGGTTAGGCACCCAGTCCACGATCACGCGGATACCGCGCTCGTGCGCGGCGGCGATCAGGCGGTCGGCGTCCGCCAGGGTGCCGAACAGCGGGTCGACGTCGCAGTAGTCGCTGACGTCGTAGCCGAAGTCCGCCATCGGAGACCGGTAGAACGGCGAGATCCACACGGCATCGACGCCCAGCCAGGACAGGTGGTCGAGCCGCCGCTCGATCCCGGTCAGGTCGCCGATGCCGTCGCCGTTGGTGTCGAGGAATGACCGCGGATAGACCTGGTAGACGACGGCGTCGCGCCACCAGGGAGTGTGTCGGTCGTCTGCCATGAGGATGATGGTTCCCCTGGCAGCGACGCAGGCAACACCGGCACCGGTTCGCACGAGCGCGCTTGGGGAATGTGCAGGGTGTGCTCTCGGATCTCTGGTACAAGAATGCCGTCATCTACAGCCTGGCGGTCGAGACGTTCATGGACGGCGACGGCGACGGCTGCGGCGACTTCGAGGGGCTCGCCCGCCGGCTCGACTACCTCGAGAGCCTTGGCGTCGATGCGCTCTGGCTGGCCCCGTTCCAGCCCAGCCCGCTGCGCGACGACGGCTACGACATCAGCGACTACTACAACGTCGCCACCCGGCTCGGCTCGTCGGGGGACTTCGTCGAGTTCATGCGCCAGGCGGACAGCCGCGGCATCCGCGTGATCATCGACCTCGTCGCCAACCACACCTCCGACCGGCATCCCTGGTTTCGCGCTGCGCGCGAGAGCCGCGACGCGCCCACCCGGGACTGGTACGTGTGGGCGCCGAAGCGGCCGCCGAACTGGCGATCTGGCACCGTCTTCCCGGGCGTGCAACGCGACACCTGGACGCGCGACCCGAAGGCGGGCGAGTGGTACTACCACCGCTTCTATGACCACGAGCCCGACCTGAACATGCAAAACCCGCACGTGCGCGAGGAACTGCGCCGCATCATGGGCTACTGGCTGCAGCTGGGCGTTGCCGGGTTCCGCGTCGACGCGCTGCCGTTCCTTCTCGAGAAGCCGTCGCTGGATGGCGGGCCATCGGAGATCGACTTCGAGCTGATGCACCAGATCCGCGACATGGTGCAGTGGCGGCGCGGCGACGCCGTACTGCTTGCCGAGGCTAACGTGCCGCCCGACCAGAGTGGTCAGTACTTCGCCAGCGGCGACGGCGTCCACATGATGTTCAACTTCTGGGTCAACCAGCACCTGTTCGCTTCACTGGCAACGGGCGATGCGCGGCCGCTGGCGCGGGCGCTGCGCGAGACTCGGGCGCTGCCTGAAGGGGCGCAATGGGCCAACTTCCTGCGAAACCACGACGAGCTCGACATCGGACACCTCGACGAGAACCTGCGCAGCAGGGTGTTCGGCGAGTTCGGCCCGGAGCCGTCGATGCAGCTGTACGACCGCGGCATCCGGCGCCGGCTGGCGCCGATGCTCGGTGACCGCAGGCGCATCGAACTGGCCTACAGCCTGCTGTTCTCGCTGCCCGGCACCCCCGTATTGCGCTACGGCGACGAGATCGGTATGGGCGAGAACCTCCGCCTGCGCGAGCGGATGGCGATCCGCACGCCGATGCAGTGGTCGGCCGGCCACCAGGGCGGCTTCACCAGCGCCAAGCGCGCGGTACAGCCGGTGATCCAGCGCGGCCTCTACTCCGCCGCCAACGTCAATGTCGAACAGCAGTGGCGGGATCCGTCGTCCCTGCTGCGCTGGACGAGCCGTTTGATCCGAGCCCGCAAGGCCTGCCCCGAGATCGGCTGGGGGGCATGGGACATCATCCCGACGCGTCCGTCGAACGTGCTCGCCATCGAGTACGTCTGGCGCGGCACCTCGCTCGTCTGCCTGCACAACCTCGCCGGACATCCGGTCCAGGTGACCTTGCGCCCAAGCACCGATGAGCGAGGGGTCCTCGCCAACGTGATGACCGACGAGGTCAGTGAAGCCGACCGCGACGGCACCCACCGCATCGACCTCGACGCATACGACTACCGCTGGTATCGCGTCGGCGGGCTCGAATACGCGATCCGGCGAGAAGCAGCACCGCTCGGAAAGGAATAGAACGATGAGGTTTCGTCGCAACGTAAAGCTCGACCCCTCCCAGATCCGCGATGTGCGCGGCGCGGGTGGCGGCGCCACGGGGCTTCCGGGCCGCGGTGTGGCGGTGGGCGGCGGAGGTTTGGGCCTGATCGTGCTCGTGATCGCGCTGTTGCTGGGCGTAAACCCGCTGTCCGGATCAGCCGCGAACCCCTACGCGCCGCTGGATGACCGGACGATCGGCGACGCAAGCCAGCTCTCGCACGACTGCAAGACCGGCGCGGATGCAAATCGCAGAGCAGATTGCCGGATCGTGGGCTTTGTGAACAGCATTCAGAGCTATTGGCAGCACCAATTTCCCGCGGGCCGCTACCAACCCGCCCGGACCACCTTCTTTACCGGCCAGGTCCAGACCGGCTGCGGGACAGCCACCGAAGCGGTCGGCCCGTTCTACTGTCCGGCCGACAAGTACGTCTACATCGACCTTGGATTCTTCGATGAGCTTCGCACCAAGTTCGGAGCCCACGGCGGTCCGTTCGCGCAGGCATACGTGCTCGCCCATGAGTACGGCCATCACGTCCAGGACCTGCAAGGCATTCTTGACCGGATCGGATCCAACCGGCAGGGTGCCACCAGCGCGTCGGTTCGCTCAGAGCTGCAGGCTGACTGCTACGCCGGCGTGTGGGCAAACCACGCCGTGCAGACAGGGTTCATCACTCGCCTCTCGCAAGCTGATATCAACGACGCACTCGATGCAGCCGCGGCGGTCGGGGACGACCGAATCCAGAAAGAGTTCCAAGGCCACGTAAACCCCGAGACGTGGACACACGGGTCATCGGCCGAGCGAAAACACTGGTTCACCACCGGCTACCAAACCGGCGATGCAAGCTCCTGCGACACCTGGCATGCCAGCCTTTCCAGCTGAGTGCTAACGCAACGGACTTCCCCCGGCCATTGGAGCCTGGATGACCGACGCCGACGCGCTAGGTGGACGCCGACCAGCAGGACGTCATGGTCGCTGTGGGTCAGCGGCACCACCTGTACTGAAGGAGAGCGCAGGCCGCTGCTCCCGTAGACCTGCTGTAGGCCGTGGTCTTGCTCGGCGGTCGCGTCGGTGCGTGTCCAGAAGCCGGCTGGGGCGCACGAGGAGAGGCGGTTGACGTCACCACCGAAGATGACGGCGCGAGCCTGGCGACGACGCTTGAGAATCGCCGCGAGTTCCCCACACTGGCCCTGGTTCCCGGCCACCTCGATGGCGTCTCGAGTGGCCAGATGAGCGGTGCACACGCGGACGTTGTCGTGGGTGGCGACGCACAGCCACCGGCGCTGCTCGATACCGGCCTGCGCAGAGAACGCGTGGCCCTCGGTTTTCACGACGGGTGCTGCGATGAGCACCGCGTCACCGAACAGCCCCCGTCCGCCAGGCCGAATGCAGCTGAAGGGCTTGCCGCCGTCGATGACCGTCGAGAAGCGCATGTGATAACCAGTTCGGCGTGCGATCCGAGCCGCATCGCCGCTGCACGCCTCGTTGATGGTCACCGCATTCGGGCGCCATTCGCGAATCAGCGACGCGGCCTCTGCCACCGCGGCTGGATATGCGACTTTGACGTAACACCCGGCCAGTCCGGAGAGGCACAGGTTCATCTGCATAAGCGAGTACGTGGAGCCGCCGCGTCGCGCCGCCGGCCCACCCGCGGAGGCTGGGTGTGACGGGGAGATCACAGCGCCCGTCACTGAACATCCTCCGCATCCCGTCACGACCAACACGAGCGCGCACCCCATGAGCACGAGACGTCGGGCGTGCATCATTCCGGACCTCCAGGGGCGCCATGCGGCGTTCGCACCGCAAAGGCTCCCTGGAGGCCCGGACAACGTCAGCCGTCTCGCAGGTCTATGGGCAGCACACCTCGGCGGCCATCACTTCCAGATCGCGGTGATGCCATTCGCTGTCTGAGCGCCCTCGAGCTCAGGAACGCCGTAGCCGTCC
>JBJMJD010000026.1:0-13269 GCA_045806525.1 Gaiellales bacterium
GCTGCGCGATCAGGGCGAGCGGGTGTCCAACGTGGTGATGATGGGCATGGGCGAGCCGTTCCTGAACTACGACGCCGTGCTCGCGGCCTGTCGCACGCTCAACGACCCGGCCGGCTTCGGCCTCGGTGCCCGCCAGATCGCGATCTCGACGGCTGGGTGGGTGCCCGGCATCGAGCGGCTGGCGGCTGAGCCGTTGCAGGTCAAGCTGGCGCTGTCGCTGCACGCTCCCAACGACCAGCTGCGCACCGAGCTGATGCCAGTAACGCGCCGCTTCCCGCTGGCCACGCTGATCGCCGCCTGCCGTGGCTACCGCGCCGTCACCCGCCGGCGCATCTTCGTCGAGTACCTGATGCTGGACGGAGTCAACGACAGCGACCGGCTGGCGGAGCAGCTGGCCGACCTGCTCGGCCGCGATGGGTTCCACGTCAACCTGATCGCGTACAACCCGACCGGCTCCGGCTACCGGGCGTCGTCGTCCACCCGCGTGGCCGGGTTTGCCGCCGTCCTGGAAGGCCGTGGCATCTCGGCCAGCTACCGCCGGTCGCATGGTCAGGACATCGACGCCGCCTGCGGGCAGCTGGCGGTCAAGGGCGCCTCCGAGCTCCGCCGCAAACGAGCCCGCGACCGCCGCAGCGCGGCGGATGCCGCCGCGCTGCCCGCTGTTCACCGGTAGAATTCCGCGATGGCGGGGACGGCGATGATGCGGGCATGGGTGATCCGGCCCGAGCGGCTGGGCGATCCCGAGCATGCCATGCAGCTCGAGCAGATCGAGGTGCCGGAGCCGGGCCCGGGCGAGGTGCTGGTGCGCGTGATGGCGGCCGGCGTCAACTACAACGCCGTGTGGGCGTCGATGGGTCTGCCGGTGTCGATCTTCCGCTACACCGGCTACGACTTCCACATCGCCGGCTCCGATGCGTCGGGCATCGTCGAGCGCGTCGGCCCGGGCGTGACCCGCTGGAAGCCCGGCGACGAGGTCGTGATCCACTGCAACCAGAGCTGCGGCGAGTGCGCTGAGTGCAACGGGCTCGACCCGATGGCCTGCACCCAGCAGAAGATCTGGGCCTACGAGAGCAACTGGGGCAGCTTCGCCGAGTACTGCAAGGTGCAGGCCCAGCAGCTGTTGCCCAAGCCGCCGCAGCTGACCTGGGAGGCGGCGGCCAGCTACGGGCTCACCTACTTCACCGCCTACCGGATGCTGATCGATCAGGCCGGCATCAAGGCCGGGGACAACGTGCTGGTGTGGGGCGCCGGGGGCGGGCTGGGCACGTTCGCGGTGCAGCTGTGCGCGCTGGTCGGCGCCAATGCCGTCGCCGTGGTCTCGTCGGACGACAAGGTCGAGCTGGTCGGCGAGCTGGGCGCCGCGGCCATCATCGACCGGCGCGAGTTCGCACTGTCCGACCCGGACACCGGCGAGCGCATCTTCGACGAGGTGAAGCGCTTCGGCAAGGCCGTGCGGGCCGCGACCGGCGGGGTCGACCCCGACGTCGTGTTCGAGCACGTCGGTGCCGCCACCTTCTACACCAGCGTGTTCGTGTGCAAGCCGTTCGGCACGATCGTGATCTGCGGCGCCACGTCCGGCTTCAACCTCGACTTCGACGTGCGCTACCTGTGGATGCGCCAGAAGCGCATCATCGGCAGCCACTTTGCCAACGCCTGCCAGTGCCACCGGGCCAACCAGCTGATCATCGAGGGCAAGATCAAGCCGGTGCTGTCGCGGGTGTTCCCGTTCGACGAGTGCCCGGCTCCGCACCAGCTGATGAAGGAGAACCAGCACGTCGGCAAGATGGTGGTGCTGGTCGGCGCCGACGCCGAGGGCCAGGGCGCGAGCACGTGAGCGACCGGCCGCGGCCCTTCTCCACCGCCGACGACGTGCCCGGCGATCTGGAGGCGCGGCTGGGCGAGCCGGGCAGCTATCCCTACACCCGCGGCATCCACCGCGACATGTATGCCGGGCGGCCCTGGTCGATCCGGCAGTACGCGGGCTTCGGCACGGCCGAGGAGACCAACCGGCGGTTCCGGTTCCTGATTGGCCAGGGGCAGGCGGCGCTGTCGGTGGCGTTCGACCTACCCACGCAGATGGGCCTCGACTCCGACGACTCGCGCGCGGCCGGCGAGGTCGGCCGGGTGGGGGTGGCGATCGACTCGGCGTCCGACGTCGAGGCGATGTTCGAGGGGATCCCGCTGGACGAGGTGTCGACGTCGATGACGATCAACGCGCCGGCGGCGGTGCTGGTGGCGATGTACCACGTCGCCTGTGGCCGCCAGGGCCGCGATCCGTCGCAGGTCCGCGGCACCGCCCAGAACGACGTGCTCAAGGAGTACGTCAGCCGCGGCACCTACATCTTCCCGCCCCGGCCCTCGCTGCGGCTGGCCGCCGACCTGATCGCCTGGTGCGCCCGCGAAGCGCCGCGCTTCAACGCCATCTCGCTGTCCGGCTACCACATGCGCGAGGCAGGCTGTACCGCGGCCCAGGAGATGGCGTTCGCGCTGTCGAACGCGATCGCCTACGTGGAGGCCGTGCTCGAGCGCGGCATGGATGTGGATAGCTTCGCGCCCCGGTTGAGCTGGATCTTCAACACCCACATGGACTTCTTCGAGGAGATCGCCAAGTACCGCGCGCTGCGGCGGATGTGGGCCTCGATCATGCGCGACCGGTTCGGCGCCACCGACCCGCGCTCGATGATGCTTCGCACGCACACCCAGACGGCCGGCTCCACGCTGACCCTGCAGCAGCCCGAGAACAACATCGTACGGGCCGCGGTGCAGGCGCTGGCGGCGGCGCTGGGCGGCGTGCAATCGATGGCGCTGTCGTGCTTCGACGAGGCGATCGCGATCCCGACCCAGCGCGCGCAGACGCTGGCCGTCCGCACGCAGCAGATGCTGCAGCACGAGTTCGGCATCACCGGCGTGGCCGATCCACTGGGCGGCTCCTGGTACGTCGAGCAGGCGACCGACCGGCTGGAGGCGGAGGCGCGGGCGCTGATGGACGAGATCGGACGGCTGGGAGGCGCTGTCGCCGCCATCGAGCAGGGGTATTACCAGCAGCTGATCGCCGAGGAGGCCTACCGCAAGCACCAGCGGATCGCGGACGGCGAGGACATCGTGGTCGGCGTCAACGCCTTCCGCGACGATGACGAGCCGAGCACGGAGCGCTTCGATGTGCCGGCCCAGCTGGAGCCGGACCAGCGCCAGCTGCTGTCGGCGCTGCGCGCGCGGCGCGATCAGCCGGCGGTGGATGCCTCGCTGGCGGCGCTGGCCGAGACCGCGGCCGGCTCCGGCGACCTGATGCCGCCGATCGTGGCCGCGGTCGCCGTCGACGCCACGCTGGGCGAGGTCTGCGGCGCCCTGCGTGACGTGTTCGGCTCCTTCCGGCCCGGTAGCGCGGCCGCGATCTGACGCCGTAGCGGCGCTACTTCACCTGTATGAACAGGTCGGCCGAGGTGTCCTGGCCGTTGCGGCTGCTCCAGGCCAGCACCCCGCCGACGTGGGCCAGGTTGGGATCGACCGAGACAGGGAACAGCTTGAGCGCATCCGACAGGTTCACGTACAGCGGCACGTTCGCACCGTCGGGCACCTCGGCCTGGTTCAGCAGGGTCGCGTAGGCCGGCGACGACGCCAGCGGGCTGGACGGTGCCGTCCCGGCCGCCGGGTCGTTCCCGATCGCGATCAGTCCGCCGTCGGTCAGCCGCCAGCTGAGGGTGAGGCCGCCGATCGCGACTTGCTCACCCGTGCCGGACGCAAGCGGCGTGACCCGCGCGCCCGGCTGCCCCTGGGCGACGAGCATCATGATCTTGTGCATCGTCAGCGCCGCGGCATGCGGATCGTCCGGCTTCAGCACCAGCGCGGCCCGCACCGGCACGCCCGGAGCGGTGTAGAACAGGCCGTCGCCGGACAGCAGTGGCAGCAGATCGTGCTGCACCGAGATGCCGGTCTGCTGCTTCAGCAGGTTCAGCTCCTGCCCGAGGCCGGGCGTGCCGCCCTGGAGGCCCTGCTTCAGGTAGCTGCCGTAGTCGCCGAACGCCAGGAACGCGAAGGCATCTCCGGGCACCAGCCCGGTGAGGCTGGACGGGGCCGTGGCGAGCGGGCTCTGGTCAGCCCCCTGCTTCAGCGTCGAGCGCACCGTCAGCCGGTAGCCGTTGCCGTTCGCCCATGCCGCGAACGAGAGCGAATCGATCGAGTCGAGCGTCTTCGCCAGGGCCTGCGTCTGGGCCGCGGTGCTGCTGCCGCCGGCGCCGCCGAGCGCGGCCATGCCGGCCAGCTCGGCCAGCTTCTGCGTACTCACGTAGCCACGGACGAGGCTGTCGGCGGGCAGCTTCGCCATCGCCGAGCTGAACCCGTCGTCGGATGCCAGGCTATCGGCCTTGCCGGTGCGGGCGTCGATGGCGTCGTGCAGCGTCTGGGTGTCGTCGGAGACCAGCACCGCGCCGTCGCCGACCGCCGCCTCGCTCGTGCTCTGCTTGTCGGCGTAGAGGGCGTAGCCGCCGTAGTCGCCGTCGGCCTTCGCCTCCTTTGCGACCGCATCCTTGGCCTTCCCGTCGTCGCTGGATGCGACGAAGGCGACGTAGTGGGCGTTCCCGCCGGAGGGGTCGAAAGATGTCACGCCGATGGCTGCCGATCCGCCCAGCCACGGCTGGACGTCATCCTTGAACGTGAGCGGTCCCGACGTCCGGCCGGTGCTGTTCAGGCTCTTGACGACCTTCCCGGCGAGCTCCTGCCACCCGGGGAACCGCTGGCCGACCGCGGTGAACTGCTTCCATGCGGAGCTGCCCTGGTCAAGGTTAACGTCAGCATAAAAAAGCGTGCTCGAGGGCATCGCCGACGCCCCCTGGCTGGGATCGGTCGAGCTCGACGAGGCGTTGCCGCAGCCCGCTGCGAGCAGCGCTCCGGCGACCATGACAGCGACAAAACGGTGGATTCGGCTGGGAGCCAACGAGGACCTCCTTTGGACCTACAGGCTCTATCGGCCGGCGTCCGTGGTTCCTGAACCGCATACATGCTCGAGCGTCTGAGATATAGTCACCGCCAAGTGAGCGCGGTTCCCCACAAAAACGGGTCGCTCGAGGCCGCGCTGGCGCAGCTTCGTCGTGGCGGCATGGTGGTCGTCTGTGACGATCCTGACCGCGAGAACGAGGGTGACCTGTGCATGGCAGCCCAGTTCGTGACGGCCGAGAAGATCGCCTTCATGGCCTGCGAGGCTCGCGGGCTGATCTGCCTCTCGCTGCCGTCCCAGCGCTGCGACGAGTTGGAGCTGCCGCTGATGGTGCCCGCGAACGATGGCTGCGAGGCCACCGGCTTCACCGTGTCGATCGAGGCCCGCACCGGCGTCACGACCGGTATCTCGGCCGCCGACCGCGCCCGCACCATCCAGGTCGCGATCGACCCGGACAGCGGCCCCGAGGACCTCGTCCGACCCGGCCACATCTTCCCGCTGCGCGCGCGCCCCAACGGCGTGCTGGAACGGCGCGGACAGACCGAGGCCGCGATCGACCTCACGCGCCTGGCCGGGCTCACCCCCGGTGGCGTGCTGTGCGAGCTGATGAACGCCGACGGGACGATGGCCCGCGGCGTGCAGCTGCAGGGCCTCTGCCGGCGGCATGACCTGCCGATCGTGACCGTCGAGGAGATCGCCGCGCACCTGAACGCCACGGCCCCCGCGATCACCGCCGTCTAACCGCGGGCACTACTCACGCCGGCACACCGCCGCCGCTCGCGATCAGCTCCCTGGCCGCGTTCAGCTCGTCGCCGCGGTTGACGGCCAGGCAGGCCGTCAGCTTGCCCTCGCCGTTGCTGTAGTACGCGACGAAGTCATCGTCGTCCATCGACCCGCGCACGTCCACGTGGTCGTCGTGGTTGCCCGGACCGACGTACTCCATCCACGTCCAGTCGCCGATGTCGGAGAAGAAGTACGGGACCACCTGGTAGGGGCCGTCCTCTGCACCTGCCCAGCTCTTGCCGATGTAGGAGCCGTGGTTGAACGCCACGTCCCAGTGCTCGATGCGGATGCGGCGGTCGTGGATCACGCTCTGGTACTCGGCGATGTCGCCGGCCACCCAGATGTCCGGCGCGGCCACCAGGTGGTCGTCGGCCAGCACGCCGCTGCCGGTGGGCAGGCCCGCGTTCTGCGCCAGCTCGATGTTGGGTGACACGCCGATGCCGGCCAGCACCATGTCGTAGTCCCCGTCGGGCAGCGTCTTTTGGCCCGTCAGCACGCGCACGCCGTGTCGCTCCATGTGCCCCTGGAAGTAGGCCCCAACCTGCTCGCCGAACAGGTGTGACCAGAGCACCGGCTCGGGCGCGACCAGCGTCTCGTCCAGCCCCTTGATTCGGGCGCTAGCGGCCGCCTCTACGCCGACGAAGCCGCCGCCGATCACGCCCAGGTGGCCCGATCCGGTGGTGAGCAGCGCACCCACCCGCTGCGAGTCCTCGATCACCCGGATGGTGGCCGCCTCGCCCAGCGTGCGCGGCGTGGATCCGGTGGCCAGGGCCAGCCGGCCGTACTCGATGCGCTCGCCCTCGACCAGCTCGACCGTGTGCGCGGACGGGTCGATGGCAGCCACCTCGGTGGACAGCCGTAGCTCGACGTCCAGTTCCCGCCACTCGTCCAGCGAGTGCATGTAGGTATCCTCGACCGGCTCCTCGCCGCGCAGGAACCCTTTCGTCAGGGGCGGCCGGTGGTAGGGCGGATGCGTCTCACGGCCGATCAGCAGCACCGAGCCATCGCCGTCCGCCCCGCGGTACTCCTGCGCGACCATGCCGGCGGCGAGCCCGCCACCCACGATCACATTGTCGAAGCGCGCCATCTGCGGTCCTCCTCATTCCCAGCGAAACGTGCGCAGCGACACGATCGCCAGCACGGCGGTCACGAGCAACAGTACCCCGATGTCTGGCATCACGTACATCAGGCCGCGGTCGCGTACGATGGTGTCTCGAAGCGCATTTGTCATGTAGTAGAGCGGCAGCACCTTCGCGATCGTCTGGACGAACGCGGGCATCGCGGCCACCGGGTAGAAGGTACCCGACAGGAACATCATCGGATTGGTGATCACGTTGGTGACGGCGTCGGCAGTCTCCGGCTCGGCCACCAGCGAGCCGACCGTGAACCCCATCACCAGGAAGCAGAGCGCGCCCACCAGCGCCACCGGGATCGCCGCCCACGCCGTTGGTGAGATCGAGACGCCGAACACCACCGCGCCGAAGGTGATCAGCACGGCCACCTGCAGCAGCGCCAGGGTCAGCGACGCCGCCACCCGCGCGACCAGGAACTCCCAGAGCGGCATCGGTGTCAGCTTCAGGCGACGCAGCACACCCTGCTTGCGCCACGTCACGAGCACGGTCGAGAGCCCGATCACGGCCGAGATCATGATCGCCAGCGCCAGGATGCCGGGCAGCAGGAAGTCGATGTAGTTGAGCGAGGCCGAGTCCACCGACTGCTGGCTGAAGACGATTGCCGGGTGGGCGCCGGTGGCCGCCACCGATATCCGCGATGAAGCGCCGGACACGATCCCGCGGATGATCCCGGCCTGAGTGGCGGACGCGTTCGAGTAATAGAGGTGGGCCGACGTGGCGCCGGAGGGCGTCTTGGTCAGCACCACCAGCGCGTCGCGATCGCCGTCCTGCACCTGCTTTCGCGCGTGCCCGACGTCGGTCTGATCGGTCTTGACGGTGACGCCCTTGGTGCTGCTGAGCGTGTGCACCATCGCCGCCGATGCCGGCGTGTGCGAGGCGTCGATCACCGTGATCGTGCCGGCGTCGATCGAGCGGCCGAACAGCAGGCCCAGCAGCGCCATCAGGATGATCGGGAACACCAGCGACCAGAACAGCACGATCCGCCGGCGGAACATCATCTTCATCTGCGCCAGCGTGGTGGCGCCGATCCGGCTCAGCGTCATTCCCGGAACTCTCGCCCGGTCAGATTCAGGAACACGTCCTCGAGGCTGGGACCACGCACCGACAGGCCTTCGATCTGGACGCCACGCTGCCGCGCAGCCTCGAGCGTCTCCAGCACGGCGCCCTGGGCGTCGTGCGCGTAGGCCACGCGTTCCTCGCCTCCCTCCGTGTAGGAGATGCGCACCTCGGCGCCCAGCGAGGCGATCAGCCCGGCGGGCGAGTCGAGGGCGATCACGCGGCTCTCGTCCATGATCGCGACGCGGTCGCAGAGCGTCTCCGCCTCCTCCAGGTAGTGAGTGGTCAGCACCACCGTCTTGCCGCCGTCACCGTGGATCGCCCGGATCACGTCCCACAGGTTGCGCCGGGCCTGCGGGTCGAGGCCGGTCGTGGGCTCGTCCAGGAACACCACATCGGGGTCGTGCACCAGTGCCAGGGCGATCGCCAGGCGCTGCTGCTGTCCGCCCGACATGTCGTCAGCGTACGCGTCGGCCTTGGCCACCAGGCCGACCTGCTCCAGCACCAGCTGCGCCCGCTCGGCGCCGTCGGTGCGGTTGTAGAAGCGCGCGAACAGTTCCAGCAGCTCGCGCGACGTGAGTCTGTCGAACAGGGTCGTGGACTGCAGCTGCACCCCGATCAGCGACTGCACCGAGCGGGGGTCGGGCCAGACCGGCCGGCCCAGCACGTGCACCTGCCCGGAATCCGGCTTGCGCAGCCCCTCGATCATCTCCAGGGTGGTGGTCTTGCCGGCGCCGTTGGGGCCGAGGATGCCGAAGGCCTCGCCCTGCTCGACCTGGAAGCTGATGGCGTCGACCGCGACGTGTTCGCCGTAGCGCTTGGTGAGGGTGTCGACCTGGATGGCGACCATCGCGGGGCCGGATGATAGAAGGCGGCGCCCCGCTCCCGCCCCGGCAGGTGCGCCGAGGCTAGATGTCGCAGGCCTCGCCCGGCGCCAGCTGCACCACACGCACGTTCGGGGCCAGCTCGGCGGCGTGGGCGGCGAACTCGCGTGCCGGCTCGTCGCCGGAGTCGGCCATACCCACGGGGCTGACCGTGCCCCAGTGGATCGGGATCGCGATCCGTGGTCGCAGCCGTGCCGCGGCCTCGGCCGCAGCCCGCGCATCCATGTGCCCGGGCCCGAGCGTCGGCCCCCACCCGGCCACCGGCAGCAGCGCCACGTCAAGGCCCAGGTCGCCGATCGCGCGCATGCCCTCGAACAGGTCGGTGTCGCCCGCGAAGTACACGCTGCCGCCCGGCGCGGTCAGCACGTAGCCGAGCGCGTCCGTCTCCTGCCCCAGCGGTGTGCGCCGTGTGGGGTGGTCGGCCGGCACCGCCAGCACCCGGAAGGCGCCCAGGCGCAGCTCGCCGCCCTGCTCGACCGGCAGCGGCTGCAGGTGCGTGCGGCGCATCGCAGACACGCCCGATGCCGGTATCACCGCCGGCGTGCCGTCGGCGATCCGCTTCAGCGAGGGCGTATCCAGGTGGTCGCGGTGCAGGTGCGAGATCAGCACGCCGTCGAGCTCGGGCAGCGGCGCGGGCAGCCCGCCCTGCCGGCGCAGGTGCCCCACGCGCCGGCGCAGCAGCGGGTCGGTCACGATCGCGCTGCCCGAATCCTCGATCAGGACGGTGGCGTGCCCGACGTATGTGACGCGCATGGCCGGGCTACCAGCCGGCTGCGGCGTAGACCGTCTCGCCGGCCGACAGCGTCAACCGTACCCGCGCCTCGATGTAGCCGGCCGGCGGCACCGCGAACAGGTCGCGGTCGAGCACCACCAGGTCGGCGAGCTTGCCGGGCTCGATCGATCCCGTCGTGGCGTCGAGGAACGAGGCGTGCGCCGCGCCGATCGTCTGCGCGGCGATCGCGCTTCCCAGGTCGAGCCGCTCGTCCGGCAGCAGCGGCTGGTCGGTGCTGGTCTCGGGGTCGGTGCGCGCGACGGCGGTGGCCAGCTGGTGCAGCGGGTCGGGTGTCGAGACCGTCCAGTCGCTGCCGAACGCGATCGCGCCGCCGGCCCGCAGGATGCTGCCGAAGGGGTAGATCATGGCAGCGGCGGCCGGCGAGATGAACGGGATCGTCAGCTCGGCGATGTAGGACTCGAGCCGGGCCCAGAGCGGCGTCACGTTCGCGATCACGCCCAGGCTGCGGAACCGGGGAATGTCCTCGCGGTGGGCGAACTGGACGTGCGCCAGCTGGTGCCGCGCGTCGCGGCGGCCGTTGGCGGCAGCAGCCTGCTCGAGCACATCCAGCGACTCCCGCACCGCCCGGTCGCCGATCGCGTGGATGTGGATGCCGAACCCGGCGGCGTCGCAGGCGGCGACGTGCCGGGCTAGGTCGGCCAGCCGGTACTGGTCGATGCCGTACTCGCCGGTGGCTGCGCCCGCCGCATCCAGATAGGGATCGAGCATCGCGGCGGTGCGGTTCTCCACCACGCCGTCGTGGAAGAACTTGACGTTGCCGCACGTGAGGCGCCCGACGGTGCCGCTGAGCCGGCGCTCGATCAGCTGGTCGAGCTGCTCGTCGCCGAGGGCCGGGTTCCAGGACAGGTTGCCGCGCACGCGCAGGGTCAGCTCGCCGGCCCGGGCCAGCCGCTCGTAGGTCTCCTGGTAATCCGGCTCGACGGTCGCGTCTTGACAGGCGGTGATCCCGAGCCGGTGGTAGTACTCCTGCGCCGCGCGCAGCCCGGCTGCGCGCTGCTCGGCGTCCGGCTTGGGCGCCAGGTCGAGCACCAGGCCCATCGCCGACTCCTGCAGCATGCCCACCGGCTCGCCGTCCTGGTCGCGCTCGATCCGCCCGCCGAACGGGTCGGGCGTGTCGCGGCCGATCCCGGCCAGCTCCAGCGCCCGCGTGTTGACCCACGCGCCGTGGTAGTCGCTGTTGGGCAGGATCACGGGCCGGTCGGAGACGACGGCGTCCAGCTGCCGGCGGGTGGGGATGCCGCCCGGGAAGTCGCTCATCGACCAGCCGCCGCCCAGGATCCATTCGCGGTCCGGATTCGCTTCTGCGTACTCGCGGATGCGCCGCAGGTGCGCCTCGGCTCCACGGCTCTCCGAAAGGTCGCAGAGGGTGCGCTCGTACCCGCCCATGGCCAGGTGGCAGTGCGCGTCCTGGAAGCCGGGCAGCACCATGCCGCGCTCCACATCGACGGTCCGCGTCTCCGGCCCGGCCAGCTCTGCGACCTCCGCCGCGCTGCCCACCGCGACGATGTGGCCGTCCGCCACGGCCACCGCCTCGCGTACGCTGCGGGCAGCATCGACGGTGTGGACGACCCCGTTCGTGAGGATCAGGTCGGCCGCCATCAGGCGCTGGGGCGCCGCGGCACGAGCACCTTGCGGCGGAACTCGCAGACCACCTCGCCGCGCTGGTTGGTGCCGATCGATTCCACCGTGACCACCCCGCGGTCGGGCTTGCTCTTCGACTCGACCACGTCCAGCACCGTGGTCTGGGCGTAGATGGTGTCGCCATGGAAGGTCGGCTTCGCGTGCCTCAGCGACTCGACCTCGAGGTTGGCGATGGCCTTGCCGGAGACGTCCGGGACGCTCATGCCCAGCACCAGCGAGTAGACCAGGTTGCCGACCACCACGTTGCGGCCGAACTGCGTCTCGGTCTCGGCATAGTGGGCGTCGGTGTGCAGCGGGTGGTGGTTCATCGTGATCATGCAGAACAGGTGGTCGTCTGCCTCGGTGATGGTCTTGCCCGGCCAGTGCCTGTAGACGTCGCCCACCTGGAAGTCCTCGAGGTAGCGGCCGAAGCGGGTCTCGCGGGCGTCGAACTCGCGGCCGCTCACAGCGGGTACCTCGCCAGCATGCCGCGGGCCACGATCAGCTTCTGGATCTCGCTGGTGCCCTCGCCGACCAGCAGCAGCGGCGCGTCGCGGTACAGCCGCTCGATCTCGTACTCCTTGGAGTAGCCGTAGCCGCCGTGGATGCGGAAGCTATCCTCGACCACCTCGTGGCAGATCTCGGACGCGTACAGCTTGGCCATGCCGGCTTCCACGTCGGAGCGTTCGCCGGCGTCCTTCTTCCGCGCCGCCGACAGCATCAGCAGCCGTGAGGCTTCGATCTTGGTGGCCATCTCGGCCAGCTTGAACTGGATGCCCTGGTGCTTGGCGATCGGCTTGCCGAACGCCTCGCGCTCCTGGGCGTAGCGGATCGCCAGCTCGAAGGCCCGCTGCGCCACGCCCACGCCGCGGGCGGCCACGTTCACGCGGCCCACCTCGATGCCCGACATCATCTGCTGGAAGCCGTGGCCCTCGCCCTCACCCAGCAGGTTGGCGGCGGGCACCCGGTGGTCCTGGAACACCAGCTCCGTGGTCTCGACCCCCTTGTAGCCCAGCTTGCCCAGCTGCGGGGGGATCGTCAGGCCGCCGTCCTGTGCGGCGCCGGGCTGCTTCTCGACCAGCAGGCAGCTCATGCCCCTGTGCGCGGGCTTCGCGTCCGGGTCGGTCTTCACCAGCAGCGCCACCAGCCCCGAGCGCAGGCCGTTCGTGACCCACATCTTCTGGCCGTTCACGACGTAGTCGTCGCCGTCGAACACGGCCCGGGTGCGGATCGCCTGCACGTCGGAACCGGCCTCGGGCTCGGTCATCGAGAACGAGCAACGCATCTCTCCCGTCGCCATCCGCGGCAGGAACCGCTGCTTCTGCTCCTCGGTGCCGTCGCGCATGATCATGTCGGCCACGATGAAGTGCGTGTTGATGATCCCCGACACGCTCATCCACCCGCGCGACAGCTCGATCACGCACAGCGCGTAGGTGGTCAGGTCGAGGCCGAGGCCGCCATACTGCTCCGGGATCGTGAAGCCGAACAGGCCCAGCTCCTTGAGCCCGTCCACGATCTGGTCGGGGAAGATGTCGTCACGCTCGAGGTCGGACGCGACCGGGATGATCTGCTCGTCCGTGAACTGCCGCACCAGCGAGACCACCTCGCGCTGCTCCTCGGTCAGCCCCTCCAGCGTGATGCTCATGCCGTCGTCTCACCGTCGCTCATGCCGGCGGCAACGCCGCGCGCGACGATCGCCTCGGCGATCTTGCGCGACGCCTCGTCGATCATCTGGCCCTCATGCATGACGGCCCCCTTCCGCTCCACCTGGGTGGCGTGCTCGTACGCCGCGAGCAGCCGGCGGGCGTCGTCGAAGTCGCTCTGGCTGGGCGCGAACACCTCGTTGGCGATACCCACCTGGTCGGGGTGCAGCACCCACTTGCCGTCGTAGCCGACCTGCCGTGCGCGCAGGCACAGGCGGCGGTACTCGTCGGTGTTCTTGATGTCGGTGTAGGGGCCGTCGATCGCCTGCAGCCCGTAGCCGCGGGCCGCCGTCACGATCAGCGACAGGATGAAGTGCCACTGGTCGCCCGGGTAGTCGGGGTCGATCGATCCGATCACGAGCGAGCC
>JBJMJD010000027.1:0-32518 GCA_045806525.1 Gaiellales bacterium
CCGGAGCCGCGGGCACAGGACGAGCAGGGGGTCACCTACGCCCACAAGATCGAGGCGGCGGAGCGGGTGCTCGACTGGTCGCGGCCGGCGATCGAGCTCGACCGCAAGGTGCGGGCGCTGTCGCCGCACATCGGGGCGCGAACCGCGCTTGACGGGCGGCCCTGCCAGGTCTGGCGTGCGCGGCCACTGGCGCAGGGGCCGGCTGCGGGGGAGGTCGGGCCGGAGCTGGTGGTCGGCTGCGGCGAGGGTGCCCTGCAGATCCTAAAGCTGCAGGCCGCCGGCAAGGGGCGGATGGCGGCGGCGGACTTCCTGCGCGGGCTGCGCGAGCCACCCGTGCGCGCGACGTGAGCGGGCCCGACGCACGGCGGGTGGCCTACGAGGTGGTGCGGCGCACCTTCGAGCAGGGGGCGTACGCGGACCGGGCGTTCGCCGGCGAGGCGACAGGCCTGGAGGGGCGCGACCGGCGCCAGGCGATGCGGATGGCATACGGCGCGGTGCAGCGGAGGCGGACGGTCGACCACGCGGTCGAGCAGCTGGGCGGCCGGCGGCCGATGCGGCTGCAGGCGCCGCTGCGAAACGCGCTGCGCGTGAGCGGCTATGAGCTGCTGTTCTCGGACGCGGTGCCGGCGCGGGCGGCGGTCAGCGAAGGCGTGGATCTGGCACGGGACGTGGCCGGAGCCCAGATCGCGGGCCTGGCGAACGCGGTGCTGCGGCGGATCGCCGAGGCCGGCCCCACGTGGGTGGAGACGCTGGCCCCGGGTCTGCGCCTCTCGTACCCGGACTGGGTGATCAAGGAGTGGGCGGCGCTGATGGGGGCCGAGGGCGCGAACGCATGCGCGGAGGCGCAGAACCGGCCGGCGGAGCTGTGTGTGCGGGTGAACACGCTGCGGGGAGATGCTCCGAAGCTGGGTGCTGCGACCCGGACGGTGGACGAGCTGCCGGAGGCGCTGGTGCTGGAGGAGATGATCGACGTGACCGCCACCGAGGCCTTTGTGAGCGGGGCGGTGTGGCCGCAGTCGCGGTCGTCGATGCGGCCCGCGCGGCTGCTCGATCCACGGCCGGGCATGCGCGTGCTCGACCTGTGTGCGGCTCCGGGCGGCAAGTCGGGGCAGCTTGCGGCGCTGATCGAGAACCGGGGCGAGCTGGTCTGCGTCGAGCGCCACGAGGGACGCGCGGCCGAGCTCGAGCGCACGATGGCACGGTTCGGGGCAAGCTGCGCCCGGGTGGTGCGGGCGGACGTGCTGGAGTTCGACGAGACGGGCTTCGACAGGATCCTGCTCGATCCGCCCTGCAGCGGGCTGGGCGTGCTGGCGGGACGCCCGGACGCGCGCTGGCGGCGAACCCCAAAGGACGCGGCCGAGCTGGCGGGGCTGCAGCGGGCGATGCTCGGCCACGCGCGCCGCCTGCTGGCTCCCGGGGGCGTGCTCGTGTACTCGGTCTGCACGCTCCGCCGCGATGAGTGCGAGGGAGTGCTGCCCGGCGGGGACTACCTTCTGCCCCAGACCGACGGCAGCGACGGCTTCTACATCGCCGTCGCCGGCGCCTGAGCGACCGCGGCCCGCACCGCCGAATGCAAAGGACGGCGTGACGGTTCCGTTGCCTGCGGCCGGGTTGCGGCAATGCAACGGCCGCCGTGCGTGATCGCCGCGGGCCCGCATGCTGCTTGCCCTTGCGGCGACGTCCGCCCAGGACCGCAACACCGGCGCCTGGCACCGGTGTTGCCAACGCCGAGGTCACGGGGTCGCCGCCGAGGTGTCACAGGCGCCGCCCTTGTGCCGTGTCTGCGCATCGCACCCGTGCCCTTCACTATCCTGCCAGCGCATGCGGGAGTGGCCCTCTTCGGTCGAGGTGGCTCCGTCGATCCTGTCGGCGGACTTCGGCCGCATGCGCGAACAGGTGGGCGACGTGCTGGACGCGGGCGCCCGGGTGATCCACATCGACGTGATGGACGGCCATTTCGTCCCCGTGATCACCTTCGGGCCGAAGATGGTGGCCGACATCACGGAGCTGATCCACGACCGCGGCGGCTTCGCCGACGTGCACCTGATGATCGAGCAGCCCGAGCGTCACATCGACCAGTTCGCGGCCGCCGGGGCAGACAGCATCACCGTCCACGTCGAGACCTGCCCGCACCTGCACCGCACCCTCCACGCCGTCCACGATCTCGGCTGCCGGGCCGGTGTGACGCTGAACCCGGCCACGCCGGTGCTTGCGCTCGAGGAGGCCGCGCGGTACGCGGATGTGCTGCTCTGCATGAGCGTCAACCCGGGATTCGGCGGGCAGGCCTTCATCCCCGCGACGCTCGACCGCCTCCCGCTCATGCGCGACCTGGCCGACGTACGTGCGGAGCCCGTGCAGGTGGAGGTCGACGGCGGGATCGGGCTGACCACCATCGTCGACGTGTACCGTGCCGGCGCCAACATCATGGTGGCCGGATCGGCCATCTTCTCGACGCCGGTGCCGGGCGACGCCTACCGCGAGCTGGTCTCACTCGCCGCCGGCCACAGCCGGGTTTGACCATCTAGCCCATGCGCTCGGACGACCTCGGCCATCTGGAGCGCTGCCTCGAGCTGGCCGAGTTGGGTGCCCGCACCGCAGCGCCCAACCCGATGGTCGGATGCGTGCTCGTCCGCGACGGTGCCGTCATCGGCGAGGGCTGGCACGAGCGCCCGGGGTCACCGCACGCGGAGGTGATCGCCCTGGCGGCTGCGGGCGACGCCTCGGGCGCCACGGCGTACGTCAGCCTCGAGCCGTGCGCGCACCACGGCCGCACGCCGCCCTGCTCCGAGGCCCTGATCGCCGCTGGCGTCGCCCGCGTGGTGATCGCCACGATCGACCCGGATCCCCGTACGAACGGACGCGGCATCGAGCGATTGCGCGCGGGAGGCGTCGACGTCGAGCTTGCCACGGGCGACATCGAGCGCCGGGGCCGCCGCCAGAACGCCGGGTTTCGCACGCTCGTGCGGCTGGGGCGCCCGCACGTCACCTACAAGGCCGCCGTCAGCATCGACGGCCGCGTCGCCGCCCCCGGCGGCGAGCCGCGCTGGATCTCCTCGCCGCAGAGCCGGGCGCTGGTGCACGAATGGCGGGCGAGGGCCGGTGCCGTCGCGATCGGCATCGGCACCGCGCTTGCCGACGACCCGGCCCTGACTGCACGAGACTGCGTGCCGCCGGCGGAGCGCCAGCCGCTGCGGATCGTGTTCGACCGCGCGGCGCGGCTTCCGGTCGGCTCGGCGCTGGTGCGGAGCGTCGGCGAGGGCCCGGTGGCGGTGGTGTGCGGTCCCGGAGCGCCCGGCATCGCTCGCCTCGCCGCGGCCGGGGTCGAGGCGATCGAGGCGAGCGACGCCGGCCACGCGCTGGCCGAGCTGGGACGCCGCGGCGTGGCGGCGGTGCTGCTGGAGGGCGGCCCCACGCTCGCGGCGGCACTGCGGGGCGATGATCTGGTCGACCGGCTGGCGCTGTTCGTGGCGCCGCTGGTGCTCGGTGCAGGCCCGAATGCGCTGGAGGGCTGGCCCACCATGCGACTGGGCGAAGGAGAGCTCGAGCTGAGCAGCCGCCCGGTCGGCCCGGATACGCTGCTGGTGGCCGACGTGCACGAGGTCTGAGGAGGGCGGCGGTGTTCACCGGGATCGTGATCGAGCAGGGCGTCGTGGCGGAGCCGCCGCCCCGGCTGCTGCTGCGCGCGCCCGGCGTCGCCGCCGACGCAGCGGTCGGCGACTCGGTATCCGTGGACGGCTGCTGCCTGACGGTCACCGAGGTCGACGGCGTCGTGCTCGCGTTCGACGCCGTGCCCGAGACGCTACGGCGTACCAACCTGGGCCGCCTGCAGCCGGGCGATGAGGTCAACCTCGAGCCCGCCCTCCGCGCCGGCGACCGCATGGGCGGCCACCTCGTACAGGGTCACGTCGACGCGGTGGGGTCGCTGCGTGACATCGCCGCCGAGGCGGACGCGGTCAACATGACGTTCGCGGCGCCCGAGCAGGTGCTCCGCTATGTGATCGAGAAGGGCTCGATCGCCGTCAACGGCGTCGCGCTGACCGTGACCGCGTTCGACGGCGACAGCTTCTCGGTCTCGGTGATTCCGCACACGCTGGCGGTCACCAACCTCGGTCGCCTGGCCCGGGGTGACCAGATCAACCTGGAGGCCGATCTGTTCGGCAAGTACGTTGAACGGATGCAGGCCGGCCGAGCGTCCCAAACCGGGTGATACGCTGACCGCGATGACCGTGGACGAGACCTACCACAAGCTCTACCCAGACCTCGTGGACTCGCCGTTCGCAACGGTCGAGGAGGGTCTGGACGAGATGCGCGCCGGCCGCATGATCGTGGTCGTCGACTCGCCCGATCGCGAGAACGAGGGCGACCTGGTGATGGCGGCCGACTGCATCACGGCCGATGCCGTCAACTTCATGGCCCGCCACGCCCGTGGGCTGATCTGCCTGGCGCTCACCGCCGAGCGCTGTGACGAGCTGGGCCTGCCGATGATGACCGAGCGCAACCGCACCCAGTTCGGCACGGCCTTCACCGTCTCGATCGAGGCCAGCTCCGGGGTGTCCACCGGCATCTCGGCCGCCGACCGCGCGCACACCATCCAGGTCGCGGTGGACCCGGCGTCGCGACCGGACGACCTCGTCCAGCCGGGGCACGTGTTCCCGCTGCGCGCCCAGCCCTACGGGGTGCTGGAGCGTACCGGCCAGACCGAGGCCTCCGTCGATCTCGCGCGGCTGGCCGGGTTCTCGCCGGCCGGCGTGATCTGCGAGGTGATGAACGAGGACGGGTCGATGGCGCGGCTGCCCGACCTGATCCCCTACTGCGAGCAACACGCGCTGAAGATGATCACCGTGGCCGACCTGATCGCCTACCGCCATCGCCGTGAGAAGCTGGTCGAGCGGATCGCGAGCGCCCAGATGCCGACTCGCTACGGCGACTTCGTGTCGCACGGCTATCGCTCGATGATCGACGGCCAGCACCACGTCGCGCTCGTGATGGGCGACGTACGCGACACCCCCGACGTGCTGGTGCGCGTCCACTCCGAGTGCGTCACCGGCGACGTGTTCCACTCACTGCGCTGCGACTGCGGCGAGCAGCTGGAGCGGGCGCTGTCGCAGATCGCCCTGGAAGGGCGGGGAGTGCTGCTGTACCTCGCTCAGGAGGGCCGCGGCATCGGCCTGCTCAACAAGCTGCGCGCGTACGAGCTCCAGGAGCAGGGGATGGACACGGTCGACGCCAACATCGCGCTCGGCCTGCCGGTCGACTCGCGCGACTACGGCATGGGCGCCCAGATCCTGGCCGACCTCGGCCTGACCAGCATCCGCGTGATGACCAACAACCCGAAGAAGCTGGTGGGCCTCGAAGGCTATGGCCTGACCGTGACCGAGCAGGTGCCGATCGTGGCCGAACCGAACGCGGTGAACGCCGAGTACCTGCGCACCAAGGTCGAGCGGATGGGCCACACGATCACCCACCAGGGCCGCCAGCTCGACACCTCCGTGCCCGCCCCGTTCACGGAAGGGCCGTTCGGGCCGTGAGCGAGTTCGGGGTCGGCACCATCGTGGTGCCGGACGGGTGTAACGGGATCGCGGGCCGGCCGCAGTCTCAGCTCGACATCGCGATCGTGGCGTCGCGGTTCAATGCCGGCATCGTGCAGAAGCTTCTGGACGGCGCCGTGGCCGAGCTCGAGAGCCACGGCATCGTGCGCGAGCGGATCACCGTCGTGCTGGTGCCGGGTGCCTGGGAGCTGCCGATGGCCTGCCGGCGGCTGGCCGGGGCCGGTGGACACCACGCGGTGATCGCGCTGGGCTGCGTGATCCGCGGCGAGACCCCGCACTTCGACTACGTCTGCGCCGAGGCCGCCCGCGGCATCACCGATGCGGCTGCGGCCACCGGCGTGCCGGTCGCCTTCGGCGTGGTGACGGCCAACACGCTCGAGCAGGCCAAGGCGCGTTCCGGCGGCGCGCACGGGAACAAGGGGTCCGAGGCGGCGGATGCCGCGGTCGAGATGGCCGAGCTGATGCGTGTGCTACCGCGCGGGAGCTAAACCCGGCCGGCGCGCGCGTCCGGAAGCGGCGTCAGCACGCCGTCCAGCTGGTCGCGCAGGTGCTCGAAGTCGGGCGGCAGCGACAGGCGCTCGCCCAGATGTTCAATCGGCTCGTCCGTCGCGAAGCCGGGGCCCAGCGTCGCGATCTCGAACAGCACGCCGGCCGGCTCGCGGAAGTAGATCGACTTGAAGTAGAAGCGGTCGATCACCGGCGTGGGGTGGTAGCCGTCGGCCGCCACCTTCCGCTGCCAATCCTCGTGCTCGGCCATGCTCGACGCCCAGGCCACGTGGTGCACCGTCCCGGCGCCCGGGATGCCCGGCTCGTCGGGAGCCGGCAGGCGCTCGTAGAACGCACCGCGATGCTCGCCCTGCACCTCCCAGCGCGAGTCGCCGCGCGCCTCGAAGCCGAGCGTGTGCTCCAGCAGCTCGCGCCCGCGCTCCATGTCGGAGGAGTACATGCGCACGCCGCCGAACCCCTGCAGCGCCAGCTCCTGGGGGATCTCCGGGTGCTCGGCGACCAGCGGCGCATCGCCGCCTGTGTACAGCTCCAGCTCCAGGCCGAGGCCTTCGGGATCGTCGAAGCGCAGTCCGCCGTCGCTGCGCGTGGGCGCAGCGCCCTCGTCGCCGAGCCGCTGCTCCCAGAAGTCCAGAGCCTGCTGCGACCCGACCCGCCACACGATCGAGCTGACCATGCCACGGCCGGCCCGGCCGGCGCGCGCGCCCGGGTACTCGAAGAAGGTGATGTCCGAGCCGGCGCTGCCGCGCTCGTCCGCGTAGAAGAGGTGGTAGACGGTCGGGTCGTCCTGGTTGACCGTCTTCTTGACCATCCTCAGGCCCAGAACACGCGTGTAGAAGTCGACGTTGCGGGGTGCGTCGCCGGTGATGCACGTGACGTGGTGGATGCCGTCGAGCTTCACTGAGGGCCTCCTTGCCTGTGCGCTGCCGCTAGACGGCCTTGGTGACCCGGCCGCTCTTGAGGCAGCGCGTGCAGACGTAGGCACGGGTCGGCGAACCGTCGAGCAAAATCCGGATCCGCTGCAGGTTGGGCTCGAAGCGCCGCTTGGTGGCGACCATGGAGTGGCTCCGGTTATTGCCGAAACCGGGCTTCTTTGCACAGATCACACAGACTCGGGACACGCACACAATCCTTTCCGGACGGAACCGCGGCAGTATAGCCCGCAACCTGCCCGGGGGACGGCACGTCATATGGACGATGCACCGGGCACAGTTGACCGCCGTTCCCGCGCCTGGCAAGGTGGCGGGCGATCTGATCATCCCCAGCGAGGTGATTGCCCAGATCGTGGGCCTGACGGTGCTGGAGTGCTACGGCGTGGTCGGCATGGCCGCGACCAGCCTCAGCCAGGGTGTGGCCCGGCTGCTGTCGCGGGAGCGGATCACCCAGGGCGTGGGCGTGCGCCGCGAGGGCGACCGGCTGGCGATCGACCTCTACGTCGTGGTCGAGTACGGTCTCAACCTGGCCGAGGTTGCCACCAGCGTGCGATCGCGGGTGATGTACACGGTCGAGAAGCTGACCGGGATCGAGGTGGACACGCTGCAGATCCACATACAGGGTGTGAAGCGCACAACATGACGCCGCTCGAACGGGCGCTGGCGCTGGCGCGGGGCGGGCAGGAAGCGCTGCGGGTGCATCGGCAGCGGATCAACGACCTGAACGTCTACCCGGTGCCGGACGGCGACACCGGCAGCAACCTGGCCGACACGGTGACCAGGCTCACCCAGGGGCTGGAGCAGCTGCCGGCGGATGCCGACCGGTCCACGATCGCCCACGCGGCCACCCGCGCCGCGCTGATGGGCGCCCGCGGCAACAGCGGCGTGATCCTGTCGCAGATCGTGCGCGGCTTCGCCGAGGCGCTGGGGGCGGGTGAAGGACCGGTGGACGCGGGCACGGTGGCGCGGGCGCTGCGCGCGGCCAGCGATGCCGCCTATGGCGCCATCCGCCAACCGGTCGAGGGGACGATGCTGACGGCGATCCGGGCGATGGCGGAGCGGGCCGAGACGGAGGCCGCAGACGCCGCCCTCGACGACCTGCTGGCGTCGGTGCTGGAGGCGGGAGACGACGCCGTCGCGCGAACCCAGGAGATGCTGCCGGTGCTGCGCCAGGCGCGGGTGGTCGACGCAGGAGCCGCCGGGCTGGTCGAGTACGTGCGGGGCGCGGTCGCGGGCATGCAGCGCCGGGCGCCGGCGGCGGCCCGCGCGGTGGCGCCCGCTCCGCCACCCAGCCTCGACTCGATCCACCTGCAGCCGTCGCGGTATCGCTACTGCACGAGCTTTCTGGTGGAGGATGACGGCGTCGACCGCGAGCTGATGGAATCGCTGCTGGATCCTCTGGGCGACTCGCTGCTGGTGGTCGGCGAGCCGCCGATCCTGAAGGTGCACCTGCACACCGACGATCCCGGCGCCGCCATCTCGCTCGGCGTTGGTGCCGGCACGGTGGCCGATGTCGAGGTGGCCGACATGCGGATACAGGTGCGCGACCGCACGCTGCGGCTGCTGGAGGGTCAGGCGGCACGGCCGGTCGCGTGCGGGCTGGTCGCGGTCGCTGACGGAGACAGCGTCGTGCAGGCATATCGCGCCGCAACGCCCGGAGTCGAGCTGGTGGCGGGTGGTCAGTCCGCCAACCCCAGCGCGGGAGAGATCGCCGATGCGATCGCGGCCTCCGGCGCCGAGGGCGTGCTGGTGCTTCCCAACAACCGCAACGTGGTGCTCGCGGCGGAGAACGCGGCTGCCCTGGCCGGCCGGCCGGCAGCGGTGGTGCCGACGCTGTCCCCGGCGGCGGGCCTGGTGCTGGCCGCGCGGTTCGACCCCGACCGGGCGCTGGCAGAGAACGCTGGCGCCCTCGCGCAGCTGAACGGGACGCTTCGCTGCGGTGAGGTGGCCGCGGCCGTCCGCGACGCCACGATGGACGGGCTCGACGTCACGGCCGGTCAGTACCTGGCGCTGGTCGAGGGTCGGCTGCGGTCGTCACACGACGACGCGTCGGCGGCGGCGGCGGCGGTGCTGGGCGACCTCGCCCACGGAGCGGCCGAACTGACGATCCTGACGGCCGACGGAACGGACCTGCTTCAGGGGATCGACGCGATGATCGCGGATGCAGGGGTGCCGGCCGTGACAATGGTCAACGGCGGCCGGCCGGCGTATCCTCTGCAGGCCTGCGCGACGCCCGCAGCCGGGCTGCTGACCGCCGAGACGACAGCGATCGTGCTCGATTCGACGGCCGATCTGCCCGACCCCGGCAGCCGCTACGGCAACTGGTCGATGGTGCCGCTGACCGTCAGCTTCGGCGATGAGAGCTTCCGCGACTACATCGACATCGATGCCGCCGGTTTCTACCGGCGGCTGCGGGTGGCACGGCAGCCGCCGCGCACGGCGGCGCCGTCGCCGGGCGCCTGGCAGGAGGCCTTCGAGGCGCTCACGGGATACCAGCGCGTGCTGGTTCTCCCGATCTCGAGCCGCCTCTCGGCGAGCTCCCAGACGGCCGAGCTGGCAGCCCGCGCGGTCGACCCTGGTGGCCTGCGGATCACCGTGCTCGATACCGGGTCGGCCTCGCTGGGCACGCTGGTGCTGGCGGAGGCGCTGCAGCGCAGGCTCGTCCGGGGCCTGCCTGAGAATGAGCTGGTGACATGGTTCCAGGCCGCCCGCGAGCGGCTTCACGTCGTGTTCTCCGTGGACACGCTCGAGTACCTGCAGCGGGGCGGTCGGATCGGCCGCGCCCAGGCGATGGTCGGCGGCATGCTGGGCCTGCGGCCGATCCTGACGCTGCGCGACGGCGAGGTGGAACCGCTGAAGAAGGTGCGGGGCGCGGGGCGCGCGCGCGCCGAGTTCGAGCGGTTCCTGATCGAGCACGCGGGCCCCGGGGCGGTGCACGTGGCGGTCGTGCATGCTGAGGCGCCGGAGGCGGCCGCGCAGCTGGTCGAGATGGCGCGGCGTGCCGTCCCCCACGCCGTGATCGACCACGTCGGTGAGCTTGGCGCCGTTGTCGGCACGCACGGCGGGCCCGGCACGCTGGGGCTGGCGGTGCTGTCCGAGCCGTGAGGGTGCGCGCATTCGCCGGCATCGACGCAGAGCCGGCGTTCCCGGAGCCGAAGACGGCGCCGCGCCCGTCGCACCTGCTGGCCCCGGCGGCGGGGGACAAGCGGACGCGGGACCTGCTGGCGGCCCTGCGACCGCGCCCCGTGCTGAACGTCGGCGACCTGCTGGAGGCGGTGCCGTTCCGCCACGACGACTTCCGCGAGCAGGGGCTGCTTGCGAACCTGCCGATCGGCGAGGAGGCGACGCTGCTGGTGACCGTCGAGGGAGTGCGCGTCCGTCCCACCCGGCGCCGCAACCTGGTGATCGTCGAGGCGCGCGTGCGCGACGAGTCCGGCCCCGGCGTGCTGGTCTGGTTCAACCAGCGCTACCTCGCCAACCAGCTGAAGCCGGGCATGCGGCTGTCGGTGCGCGGTGAGCGGCGGGGCACGGTCGGCGCCGAGATCGCCGTGCGCCGGCACGAGCTGCTGGGCGCCGACGAGAACCTCACCCACACCTCAGGGCTGGTGCCCGTCTATCACTCCAGCGAGAAGCTGACCAGCCGCCGCATCGGCGACCTGGTCACGGCCCAGCTGGGCCACGTCGGCGATGCTCCCGACTCGCTGCCCTCGGGGCTGCGCACCCGCCGCGGCCTGCCGCTGCGCCGCGACGCGCTGCTGGCGGCCCACCGCCCGGACACGCTCGATCAGGCACGCACGGCGGAGCAGCGGCTCGCGTTCGAGGAGCTGTTCCTGCTGCAGGCCGGGCTGATCAGCCACCGCCGGGCGCTGGAGCGCACCACCATCGCCCGAGCCCTGGGCGGCCCGGGCGAGATGATCGATCGCTTCCGGGCGTCGCTGCCGTTCGCGCCCACGGCGGCACAGGACCGGGCGATGGCCGAGGTCGACGGCGACCTCGATCGCAGCGTGCCCATGCAGCGGCTGCTGCAGGGGGACGTCGGGTCGGGGAAGACGCTGGTGGCCGTGCACGCGCTGCTGCGAGCCGTCGAGCGCGAGGGCCAGGGAGCGATGATGGCGCCCACCGAGACGCTCGCCACGCAGCACCTGCTGGGCGTGACGGCGCTGTGCGAGCCACTGGGCGTGCGAGTGACGCCGCTGATGCAGGGGATGCCGGCGCGCGAGCGGCGCGCTGCTCTGGGCGTGATCGAGTCGGGGGAGCCGCAGGTGGTCGTGGGCACGCACGCGCTGATCCAGGACGCGGTCGTGTTTGGCCGGCTCGAGGTGGCGGTGGTGGACGAGCAGCACCGGTTCGGCGTGGAGCAGCGCCGCGCGCTCGAGGCCAAGGCGCGCGACTCCGGCCATGCTCCCCACGTGCTGCACATGACGGCCACCCCGATACCGCGCACGCTGGCGCTGACCGTGTACGGCGACCTCGATGTGTCGGTGCTGGACGAGCTGCCGCCGGGCCGGAAGCCGGTCGTCACGCGGCTGGTGCCGCGCGCTCGCCGCGACGAGGTGTTCGCGCGGATGCGCAGGCTGTTGGACGACGGGCGCCAGGCGTACGTCGTCTGCCCGCTGGTGACCGAGTCGCCGGCCGCGCAGGCGACGGCGGCCGAGAGCGAGGCCCAGCGGCTGCAAGAGGGCGAGCTGCAAGGGTATTCGCTGGGGGTGATGCACGGGCAGATGCCGACCGCGGAGCGGCGCTCGGTGATGGAGCGATTCCGGTCGGGCGAGCTGTCGGTGCTGGTCGCGACCACGGTGATCGAGGTGGGCGTGGACGTGCCCAACGCCGTGATCATGGTAATCGAGGAGGCCGACCGGTTCGGTTTGGCGCAGCTGCACCAGCTGCGCGGTCGGGTCGGCCGCGGCGGTCACGAGAGCTTCTGCATCCTTCTGGCCGACCCGCAGAGCGACGACTCGGCGACCCGGCTGCAGGCGATGGTGCGCACCAACGATGGGTTCGAGCTGGCGGAGGTCGATCTCGAGCTGCGCGGTGAGGGCAGCCTGCTGGCCGCGCGCCAGAGCGGCATCCCCGACCTGCGGCACGCCCGCCTGTCGCGGCACCGGCGCCTGGCCCAGCAGGCGCGGCGCGAGGCGCAGGCGTTCCTGGACGCGGACCCCGGCCTGGAGTCGGCGGAGGCGCAGCTGATGGCGATCGAGGCGCGCCGCATGTTCGGCGACGAGGTCGACTGGCTGACGCGCGCATGAGGATCGTGGCCGGCGAGCGCAAGGGCATCCGCCTCGACGCCCCGGCCGGCCAGGGCACCCGGCCCACCTCCGATCGGCTGCGCGAGTCGCTGTTCTCGATCCTGGGCGACGTGTCGGGGCTGCGGGTGCTGGACGCGTTCGCCGGAAGCGGCGCGCTCGGTCTGGAGGCGCTCTCGCGCGGCGCCGCCCGGGCCGACTTCTGCGAGACGGCGGCGCCGGCCCTGCGCGCCCTGCGGGCGAACGTGGAGCGCCTCGGCTACGGCGACCGGGCGGTCGTGCGCCGCCAGGACGCCCGCCGCAGGCTGGCGGCCGACGCCCGGGCCGGCACCGCCTATGAGTTGATCATGCTCGACCCGCCTTATAGGATGCTGACCGCCTTGCAAGAGGACTTTTCCCTGCACCTGCCGCATCTGCTGGTTCCCGGAGGGATTGCCGTGATCGAGAGCCCGACATCGCAGCAGCCGCTGGAGCTGCCGCTCCGGCTGGACACATCCCGCGTGCAGGGCGGCTCCCGGCTTACGGTGTACCTGCATGACTGAGCGGGTGGCCGTCTGCCCCGGTACCTACGACCCGGTCACCGCCGGCCACCTCGACATCATCGAGCGGGCCGCGGAGGTGTTCGACCGGGTGGTGGTGGGCGTCGTGCGGGCGCCGAGGCACAAACAGACGATGTTCTCTCTGGAGGAGCGGATCGGCTTCATCGAGCAGTCGCTGAACGGCCGCGACAACGTGTCGGTGGCCGGTTTCGCGACCCTGGTGGTCGACTTCGCGCGAGAGCATGGCGCCCGTGTGATCGTGAAAGGGCTGCGCGCCGTCAGCGATTTCGAGTGGGAGTTCCAGATGAACCACCTCAACCGCGGGCTGGGCCCCGAGATCGAAACGCTCTACATGATGAGCTCGCCCAAGTACAGTTTCCTGTCGTCACGGGGAGTGCGGGAGATCGCCTCGTTCGGCGGCCCCGTGGCAGAGTACGTACCCGAGCAGGTCGCTCGCCGCCTCGCAGAGATGCACGCGGCGGGGGACACCTGACCCGTTGTGAGGAGAGACCGTTGGACGTATTGGTTCTGATCGACAAACTTGATGAGCTCGTGGCGACCGCGAAGAACGTGCCGATGACCGACCAGGTCCGGATCGACCGCGAGGAGCTGTTCGAGATCATCGATCAGATGCGCTCGACGATCCCCGAGGAGATCAAGCAGGCACGCTGGATCGTGAAGGAGCGGCAGGAGATGCTGGCCGAGGCCAAGCGCGAGGCCGAGCGCCTGATCGGCGAGGCCCGCGACCAGGCGCAGCGGGAGGCGTCACAGCAGGAGGTCGTGAAGCTGGCCGAGCGCCAGGCTCACGAGCTCGTGGAGCAGGCCCGCGCCAAGGAGCGCGAGACCCGTCTCGGCGCCGAGGACTACGCCGACGGCATCCTCGAGAACCTCGAGGTGAACCTCGGCAAGTTCCTGGCGGCAGTGCAGCGCGGGCGCGAGCAGCTGGCGGCGCGTGACGGCGAGGGCACGGGGCCTGGGACAGCCGGTTTCGACACCTCCGGGTAGAGATCAATGATTGACCTGCGCAGCATGCGGCTCGGGCCGGGCGACGTCCGGCACGAGCGGCCGCGCGTGGCGGTTGCCCCGCTCACGATCGCCGGCCAGGAGTACACCGTGACGCCGGCCGAGCTGGAACCGCGGCTCGACCTGCAGGCCGCCTCGGGCGGGCTGTACCTGAAGCTGGCCTTCACGGCGCACGTCGAAGGCCCCTGCTTCCGCTGCCTGGAGCCGGCCGGCATCGATCTCGACGTGCGGTCATCGGAGTACCACTCGACCGACCCCAACGAGTCCGACCCGGAGCTCCGCTGCGACTACATCGAGGGCGACCAGCTGGACGTCGAGCGCTGGGTGCGCGACGCGCTCGTGTTCGCCCTGCCGGACAAGATTCTCGACCGCCCCGACTGTCCCGGTCTTTGCCCGCGCTGCGGGGTGCGGCTGGACCCGGATGTGGCCCATGACTGCGGCGAACCGGAGCTGGACACCCGCTGGGCGAAGCTCGGTGACCTGCTATAAATCAGCGGCCCATGGCCGTTCCAAAGAAGAAAACCTCCAAGGCCCGCCGCGACAAACGGCGCGCCACGCACTCGATCTCGGCGCCCTCGCTGAGCGTCTGCCCGCACTGCCACCACCCGGTGCGCCCGCATCACGTCTGCGGCAACTGCGGCCAGTACCGCGGGCGCGAGGTGGAGCCGCTGACGGAAGCCGCGCCGGGCGCGTAGTGGGGCGGTAGCTCGATGGCCGAGGTCACCATCGCGCTCGATGCGATGGGGGGTGACCGGGGGCCGGCTGAGCTGGTCGCCGGCGCGCTCGAGGCGGTCGGTGAAGGCATCGGCGTGCTCCTGTGCGGGCGCGCCGCCGAACTGCAGAACGAGCTCGACGCCCAGGGCAGCGACCCCGATCTCGAGATCGTGGATGCGCCGGACGTGATCGACTACGACGACGAGCCGGCCGCTGCCGTTCGCGGCAAGCCGGCGTCGTCGATGGTGACCGCCTGCCGGATGGTGCGGGAGGGCCGCGCCGCCGGCGCGATCTCGGCCGGGTCGACCGGTGCCATGCTGGCCGCCTCGCTGCTGACGATGGGTCGGGTGAAGGGCGTGCACCGGCCCGGCATCGCCGTGCCGCTGCCGGCCCGCGACCAGCCCTGCGTGCTGATCGACGCCGGCGCCAACTCCGAGTCGCGGCCCGAGAATCTGCTCCAGTTCGGCATGATGGGGGCGGTCTTCGCCGAGGAGGTGCTGGGCATCGAGGAGCCGTGCGTGGGCCTGCTGTCCGTCGGCGAGGAGTCGTCCAAGGGCACGCCCGAGGTGGTGGAGGCGCACGCCCTACTGAGCGCGTCCGGGCTCCGCTTCGGCGGGAACTGTGAGGGCCGAGACGCGCTCTCGGGACGGTTCCAGGTGCTGGTGGCCGACGGCTTCGCGGGAAACGTCCTGCTGAAGGGGCTGGAGGGCGCAGGCGTCATGATGATGCGGGAGCTGCGCGACGCCGCCCGCTCCAGCCGCCGGGCCAAGCTCGGCGCGCTGCTGCTGCTGCCGGCGCTGCAGGGCATGCGCGACCGCATCGACCCGGAGACCTACGGTGGCGCCTATCTGCTGGGCGTCCGCGGCATCTCCGTGATCGCCCACGGCAACAGCAGCCGGCGGGCGATCAGAAACGCCGTGCGGGTGGCTGCCAGGGGCGCCGAGCACGGCATCGTCGACCGCATGGCGCAGCGCGTCGGCGGCGCCGATCCGGCATCCCACTTGCAGGACGGCGATCCTCCCAATACAGTCACGCAGGTTCGGGAGTCGGCGACGGGAGAGACAGCAACATGAATCGTGACGAGGCGCTTGAGCGGGTCCGGGGAATTCTAGTGGAGCAGCTCGGTGTGGACGAGGGTCAGGTGACTGAGGCCGCGTCGTTCCAGGGTGACCTTGACGCCGACTCGCTCGACCTGGTGGAGCTGATCATGGAGCTCGAGGATCAGTTCGGTGTGAAGATCTCTGACGAGGATGCGCAGAAGATCGAGACGGTCGGCCAGGCGGTCGATTACGTCACCTCACACGCCTGAGCAACCGCGCGGGAGCGGGCTGAGGCAGCTGATCGAGGCGCTGCCGCCGGAGCGACGGCGGTCGGTGTTCGCGCACTCGTCGTGGGTGGTCGAGCGCGGGCATTCCTACGAGCGTCTGGAGTTCCTCGGCGACAGCGTGCTGGGGCTGGCGATCACACGGCACCTGTACGAGCGGTTTCCCGACCGCCGCGAGGGCGAGCTGGCCCGCATGCGCGCACACGTGGTGTCGCGGGCCAGTTGCGCCGCCGTCGGCCGCGAGCTCGGCCTCGACGAGCTGTTCCTGCGCGAGGCGTCGGGCTTGCCGTCCGACGCGGCCACTCTGGCCGCGTCCGACACGGTGATCGCTGAGGTGGTCGAGGCCGGCATCGGTGCCTGCTTCCTCGACGTGGGCCTGGAGCGGGTGGCAAATGCGGTTGTGGAGGCGTTCGCGGGGCGGGTCGCCTATGCCCTCGACCAGCATGTCGATCACAAGACGGTGCTGCAGGAGGAGCTGGCACGTCAGGGGGGGTCTGTAACCTACGCGCTGGTCGAGACAAGCGGTCCTGACCACGACCGTCGCTTCACCAGCGTCGCGCTCGTGGAGGGGGCCGAGCTCGGAAGGGGCTCGGGTGGCAGCAAGAAGGCATCCGAGCAGGAAGCGGCACGGGAGGCGCTGGAGCAGATAGCCCGGGCCGGCACGTAACGATCGGGAGCGCGATGTATCTGAAGACGGTGCGCATGCGGGGCTTCAAGTCGTTCGCCCAGAACGTCGAGCTCAGCTTCGACCAGGGGATCGCCGTGGTGGTCGGGCCCAACGGCAGCGGCAAGTCCAACATCGCGGACGCCCTGCAGTGGGCGATGGCCGTGCAGTCGCCGGCGCAGCTGCGGGCCCCCACCGGCCAGGACGTGCTGTTCGGTGGATCCGACGTGCGCCAGGCGGCCGGCGTCTGCGAGGTCGAGTTGGTGCTCGACAACGAGTGCGGCACGCTGCCGATCGAGTTCAACGAGGTGTCGGTGATGCGGCGGCTCTATCGCGACGGCGAGAGCGAGTACTACCTGAACCGGGCCAAGGTACGGCGACTGGACGTCATGGAGCTCCTGTCCGACACCGGGCTCGGCCGCGAGATGCACTCCGTGATCGGCCAGGGCAAGGTGGAGGAGATCCTGTTGTCCAAGCCGCACGAGCGCCGCCGGTTCGTCGAGGAGGCGGCGGGGCTGGGCAAGTATCAGCGCCGCCGCACCCGGGCCGAGGCCAAGCTGTCGCGGGTCGAGGCCGAGCTGGAGCGCGCCCGCGACCTCGAGCGCGAGGTGCGCGCCCGGCTGCGACCGCTATCGATGCAGGCCACGGCCGCCGAGCGGGCTGCGAAGCTGGGCGCCGAGATCGCACAGGGGCGGATGGCGCTGCTGTCGTCGGAGCTGCTGGGTGAGCGGGTGCGGGTTGACGACCTGCGCGGGCGGCTGGGCGGCGCCGTCGCAAGCCAGACCGCGGTCGAGCAGGCGGCGGCGGCGATCGCCGCGCGCCGCGACAGGGCGCAGAGCGAGCTGGCCGGGCTGTCGGCCGAGCAGGAGCGGGCCACCCGCGCCTTCTACGCCTACGAGTCGGCGGGCGAGCGGTTCGTTGCCGAGGCGGGGCGGATGGCGGCGTCGATGGCGCGGCTGGAGCGCGGCTCCGCGCGGCGCCGGGTCGAGGCCGAGGAGTTGCGCCGGCTGGCCGCGCGCTCACAGGACGACGCGCGTACGGCCGAAGCCAGCGCCGTCGAGCTCGAGTCCGAGGCGGCGGGGATCGGGCAGGGCGACGTGCAGGCGGCCGAGGACGCCGCTGCGCAGGCCGAGGCAGCGCTGTCCAGCGCCCTGGGCGCGCGGCGTGCCCACGCCGACGCCGAGGGTCAGGCCGCCAACGTCCGCCGCGAGCTGGAGGCGGCGACGGCCCGCGCCGCGGAGCTGACCGAGCGGCATGTGGCCCTGAACGGCCAGTCCACCGAGACCACCGAGCAGCTGCATGAGGCCGATGCGCAGGCCACGACGCTTGCCGGCCGGCTCGAGGCGGCGCGCCTGGCGCTGGTCGAGGCCGAGAGCGGCGCGCAATCGCTGGAGGCCGACGTCGAGGCCGCCCGCGAGGCCGACCGGGCTGCGCGCACCACGGCTGCCGCGGCGGCCGACGCCGAGCAGTTGGCCGGCGCTCGCCTGCAGGCGCTGGAGGCGGCGGTGCAGCGTGGCGAGGGCCTGTCCGCGTCGGCGCGAGCGCTGCAGGAGGCCGGTGCGCGGCTGGTGGTGGAGGGCGTGGAGGCGGCTCCCGGGTTTGAGCGGGCGGTCGCGGCCGCGCTGGGCTGGCGGGCGGGCGCGGTGGTGGCCGAGCGGATCGACGATGCCATCGGGATGATCGGCGCAGCCGATGGGGAGCTCGCCATCGTGCTGGCCGGCCGGGTCGGGGCGCATGCTTCCGGCAGCGCCGGGCGCCCGCTGACCGAGGTCTGCACCGTGCACGACGCCTCGCTGACGCCGCTGATCGAGGGCATCCGGCTGGTCGACGACCTCACAGCCGTGAAGTCCGGCGTGGCCGTCACGGTCGACGGCACCGGCATCGACGCCGAGCGGGGCGAGCTTTGGCGTACGGCCGACGCCGCCGAAGCGGCGTGGCTGGCGGCCCGGGCCGAACGCGACCGGCTGCGGGAATCGCTGCCGGGGCTGGCCGGCGAGCGCCAGGACATGGCCGCAGCCGCGGCGCAGACCGCCGCCCGGCTGGACGATGCGCTGGCCGGGGAGGCGGCAGTGCGGTCGGCGCTGGCGCAGGCGCGCCAGGCCGAGACGGAGCTGGCCCAGGCGCAGCGCTCGGCCGCGGCGCGCCGCGATCAGCTGGCCGACGAGCTGGCGCGCTGCGACGCGTCGCGCGACCTGGCGGAGCGTGACCTCGAGTCGGAGGCGGCGAGGCTGGCCGAGCTGCGTGCGTCCAACAAGGGCTTCGAGGCGGTGCTGGCCGAGCGGAGGGCGGCCGCAACGGAGGCCGACGAGCGGCACGCATCGCTCGACGCGGCCCGCCGCAGGCTGGCCGAGCAGGCCGCCGCGTCGGCGGCGCGGCTGGCGGCCATCCACGAGCGGGTAGAGCGCTACCGCGCCGACGACGAGCGCGCTCGCGCCGACGCCGACCGGCGGCTGCTGCAGGCCGGCCGGCTCGAGCGTGGCGCAGCGCAGGCCGAGGGCATCGTGCCGCTGGGCGAGCGTGTGATCGAGGCGCTGCAGGGGTGCGCCCGGCGGGTGCTGGCGCTGGCCGCGCCGGCGCGCGCGGGGATCGATGCGATCGAGCAGCGGGCCGGGACGCTGGCGACCGAGCTGCAGGCGTGCGGCAGCGAGCAGGCGGCGGTCGACGCGCGGGCGCGCGAGGCGACCGGCGCGGTCACCGAGATCGAGATCGCGCTGGCACGCTGCGACGAGCGTGTGGCCGAGATCGACCGGCGGCGCGATCAGCTGGCGGCCGAGCACGGGATCGAGCTGGTCGACGCGGAGCGGCCGCTGGAGGTGGACGAGGCGGCCGCCCAGGCGGCGCGGCTGGAGCGCCTGGAACGTCGGCGCGAGAGCCTCGGCGCGGTCAACCCGCTGGCCCAGGAGGAGTACGAGCAGGAGAAGCAGCGGGCCGAGGATCTCACCGCCCAGTGCGACGACCTGGAGCGCTCACTGAAGGAGTTGCGTGCGCTGATCCGGGACCTCACCCGCACCATCGATGAGCGCTTCGCCGCAACGTTTGACGCGGTGGCGCGGAACTTCGCCGAGGTGATCGAGACGCTGTTTCCGGGCGGACGGGGACGGCTGCGTCTGACAGCGTCAGAGCCGCCGCCGCCCGCGGTGGAGGGGGAGGAGGCGACTGACGAGCCGCCGCCCGAGGCGGAGCCGGGCATCGAGCTGATCGTGCGGCCGGCCGGAAAGCGGATCGAGTCGCTGTCGCTGCTGTCGGGCGGCGAGAAGTCGCTGACCGCGATCGCATTCCTGTTCTCGCTGTTGCTCACCAAGCCGTCGCCGTTCTACCTGCTGGACGAGGTGGAGGCGGCGCTCGACGACGCGAACATCGACCGCTTCCTGACACTGCTGCGCACGTACCAGGACAAGGCGCAGTTCATCGTGATCACGCATCAGCGGCGCACGATGGAGGTGGCCGACGTGCTGTACGGCGTGAGCATGGCGGGCGACGGGGAGTCGCAGGTGCTGTCACGGCGGATGCCGGATGACTCGGACCTGCACCGGGCGGCGCTCGAGACGGCGTGATCCTGCGCGGCCCGCGGCTGGTGGTGCGGTCGATGCAGGAGCCGGACGTGGCGAGGCTGGCCGAGATCGCGGCCGAGCCGCAGATCTGGGAGCGATGGGGCGAGGTATCCGAGGGCGATCTGCGCGCGAAGCTTGCCGGCACCGATGACGCGACCGCCATGGTCGTGGAGCTTCACGGCGAGGTCGCCGGGCTGATCCAGTACCACGAGGAGACCGACCCCGACTACCGGCACGCCGGCGTCGACATGTTCCTCGCCGGGAAGGCCCGCGGCCAGGGCTACGGCCGCGAGGCGCTGCTGCTGGTCGCGGCGCACCTGTTCGAGGAGCGCGGCCACCACCGGCTGACGATCGATCCGGCCGCCGACAACCAGCCCGCGATCCGCTGCTACGCCGCGGCCGGGTTCCGGACGGTGGGTGTGATGCGGCGCTACGAGCGCGGCCGCGACGGCAGCTTCCACGACGGCCTGCTGATGGAGCTGGTGCGGCCGGATCAGCCGTCCGGCTGAAGCCACGCCCACAGGTCGTCGGGCAGATCGACGGCGCCGGCGGCACGCGACGCACGCAGCCGCTCACGGCCGCCGTCTCCAGGCGCGTGACGCCCTTCCAGCGCCGAGAGCAGCCCCGGCATCGGCTCGGCCGCCGGTCGCGCGAGCAGAACGGCTGCGGAGTGGCCCTCGAGGCCGGCCAGGGCGGAGCAGAGCGTCTCCACCAGCAGCGCCAGCGCGAAGCCCTTGTATGACTGAGCGGCGCCGAACGGCGCGATGCCGGCGCGGTTGGCGATCACGTCGGCCGGATCGCGGGTGACGGTGCCGTCGGGGCGAAGGGCGGCGCCGGCCTCGAGCTCGCCGCCGGCGGCCGCCGTCTTCAGCACGGCGCCGTAGGTGACGGCGCCCATCGAGACGTCGATCACCGTGGCCGGCCGGCCGGGCAGCCCCAGGCAGAGCGGGTTCGTGCCGAGCAGCGGTGGGCCGCCGTCGGGATGCACGATGCGCGGCGTCGAGGTGGCGGTGACGAGCGTCAGCAGGCCGGCGTCGGCGCCGAGCTCCGCGTAGTAGCCGAGCCGGCCGGTGGGGAAGCAGTCGCCGACGGCGATCAGCCGCGCTCCCTGCGGCGGGTCGGCCAGCTCGTCGGCGAGCACCTCGGCCAGCGCCAGGTAGCCGAGAGCGCCGTCGCCGTCGTATCGGGCAAGCCCGTCGCTGCGCTCCCGCAGCCGCGGGGCGGCCTGCGGCCGTAGGTCGCCGAGCCCGTGCAGCCAGCGCATGCGCTCCGCCCCGTGGCCGCGGGCGCCGCGCAGCTCGGCGTCCAGGAAGTGGTCGGCCAGGCTCGCGGCGCGCCGCTGGTCGAAGCCCAGCTCGGCGGCGCGCGCGGTCAGGGCGTCCCGCAGCTGATCGATGGCGACCGTAGTCACCCGGGCACTCTACGATGCAGCGCGATGCCGACGACCTGGGAGCAGATGTTCGACACCGGCCGCGACGCCTCGGTGGCGACCGAGGCCGACGAGGAGCAGCGCCGCGGGCTGTTCTCGCGGATGCGGGAGAGCCTCTCGAAGAGCCGCAAGGCGATGACGCAGCAGCTGACGGCCGTGATGTTCGACCCGGCCGATGCGGACGTGTGGGAACGGCTGGAGGAGGCGCTGATCTACGCCGACTGCGGCGTGGCGGCGACGGTCGAGGTGATCGAGCGGCTCGAGGGCGAGGCGGATGCCGGCGGCCTGCGCAGCCCGGAGGAGCTGAGCGACAGGCTGGCCGCGATCGTGGCGGAGCTGATGCGACCGGTCGGCGACCCGCGTATCGACGTGCGCAACCGGCCGTCGGTGATCCTGATGACGGGCGTGAACGGCACCGGCAAGACGACGTCGATCGGCAAGATCGCCTATCACCTGCAGGAGGCGGGGATGTCGTGCGTGATCGGCGCTGCTGACACGTTCCGGGCGGCGGCGGGCGAGCAGCTGGAGGCCTGGGCCGAGCGGGCCGGCGCCGACTTCGTGTCGTCGCAGTCGGGGGCGGATCCGGCGGCGGTGGCGTTCGACTCGGTGGCCGCGGCGCAGTCGCGCGAGCGCGACGTGGTGATCGTGGACACGGCCGGAAGGCTGCACACCCAGGATCACCTGATGGAGGAGCTGCGGAAGATCCACCGCGTGATCGGCCAGCGCGAGCCCGGGGCGCCGCACGAGGTGCTGCTCACGATCGACGCCACGACCGGCCAGAACGGGCTGCAGCAGGCACGGCTGTTCTCGCAGGCTGTGGAGGTGACGGGGATCGTGCTGACCAAGCTGGACGGCACGGCCAAGGGCGGGATCGCGCTGGCCATCGCGCACGATCTGGGGATCCCGGTGAAGCTGATCGGCGTGGGCGAGGGGCTCGAGGATCTCCGCCCGTTCGACCCCGAGACGTTCGCCCGCGCGCTGTTTTCCGGCGACTGAGCGCGCCTCACGAGACGTGGCGTGCACGTCACGGGATGTGCCGGTCCTCCCGCAAACCGTCGTCGCAGGCCGGGTGGTAGTCAAACCCCGGCCGGCAGCGATTTGGCCCAGTTGAGCCAGATGCCTGTCACTGCGTCCGTGACAAACGTGGCGGCTCTGTGCCGAAGCGCCAACGGCGGCCTATGCGGTGTTTGACACCAGCTCGGGCGCGCGCAGGCGTCACAACTCGTGACAGAGCCGTGCCGGCGCGGTCAAATCGCCGTGGGCCTGCTCCGCCCCTGCGGGCCGCCAGGGTCTACCCTGCATGCACATGTTCGACTCGCTTTCCGATCGGCTCGGCGCCACCCTCGACGGCCTCAAGAGCAAGGGCCGCCTGTCCGAGGACGACATCAACACGGCCATGCGCGAGATCCGCCTGGCGCTGCTCGAGGCCGACGTCAACTTCGGCGTCGTCAAGGATTTCGTCGCCCGCGTCCGGGAGCGGGCCATGGGCGCCGAGGTGATGGACAGTCTCACCCCCGGCCAGCAGGTCGTCAAGATCGTGCACGAGGAGCTGACCAGCCTGATGGGCGAGGCCGGTACCAAGCTCTCGTTCTCGAACCGCCCGCCCACCGTGATCCTGATGGCCGGCCTGCAGGGATCCGGCAAGACCACCGCTTCCGGCAAGCTGGCCCGGCTGCTGGCCAAGCAGAAGCGCTCGCCTGCGCTGGTCGCCTGCGACGTCCACCGGCCCGCGGCCATCCAGCAGCTGCAGACGCTCGGCAAGTCGCTGCAGGTGCCCGTGTTCGAGCGGGGCACGGCCGACCCGGTGGAAACGGCCGCCTGGGGGATCGAGCAGTCCAAGGCGCAGGGGCGAGACGTCGTGATCGTCGACACCGCCGGCCGGCTGCACATCGACGACCAGATGATGGACGAGCTGGTGCGCATCAAGAAGGCCGTCAAGCCGCACAACGTGCTGCTGGTGCTCGACTCGATGAGCGGCCAGGACGCCGTCACCACCGCCGAGGCCTTCTCAGAGGCGGTCGACTACGACGGGGTGATCCTGACCAAGCTCGACGGCGACGCCCGCGGCGGCGCCGCGCTGGCGGTACGCGCGGTCACGGGCAAGCCGATCAAGTTCGTCTCGGTCGGGGAGAAGCTGGACCAGCTGGAGGAGTTCCACCCCGACCGCATGGCCTCGCGGATCCTCGGCATGGGCGACGTGATGTCGCTGATCGAGCGCGCCCAGGACCAGTTCGACGAGGACGAGGCGCGCGAAATGGAGGCCAAGCTGCGCAAGGCCGACTTCACGCTCGAGGACTTCCTCGGCCAGCTGCGGCAGGTGCGCAAGATGACCCAGGGCCAGGGCATGGCTGGCCTGCTCGGCATGATCCCGGGCGTCGGACGGCAGGTCAAGAACATGAAGGTTGACGAGCGTCAGATCGACCGGATCGAGGCGATCATCCTCTCGATGACCCCCGCCGAGCGGCGCAACCACCGCCTCATCACCGGCTCCCGCCGGCGCCGGATCGCGGCCGGCAGCGGCACAAGCGTCCAGACCGTGAACCAACTTCTGGCACAGTTCAAGCAGGTTCAGAAGATGATGAAGCAGGTCGGCAAGGGTAAGATGCCGCAGTTTCCCGGAATGCAACGGAGGTAACGGGTGGTCAAGATCCGCCTCGCACGTCATGGCAACAAGAAGAATCCGATCTACCGGGTGGTCGTCGCCGACTCGCGCGAACCGCGCGACGGCAAGACCCTCGAGACGATCGGCCGCTACAACCCGCAGATGGATCCCTCGCTGATCGAGATCGACACCGATCGCGCCAACGCGTGGATCGCCAACGGCGCCCAGCCCACCGAGCAGGTCGCCAAGCTGCTCAAGATCGCGGGCAAGGCCACCGCCGCCGGAGCCTGACCGGTTGGAGGAGATCCTCACCTACCTGGCCCGCGAGCTGGTCGATGATCCCGACCAGGTGCGCGTCGAGCGGCTGGAGCGTGAGGACGGGGAGCTGGTGCTCGAAGTGCACGTCGCTCCCGACGACGTCGGCAAGGTGATCGGAAAGCAGGGCCGCATCGCGCGTGCGCTGCGCACGGTCGTCAAGGCCAGCGCGGTCCGGGCCGGGCGGCGCGTGCATGTCGAGATCGCTGCCTGACCCCAGCTGGCGTCCGCCCCGGGTCGTGATCGGCGCCGTGGGCAGGGGTCACGGCCTGGACGGCTTCGTGCACGTGGTCGGCCACGGCGGCGTAGTGCCGCTGGAGCCGGGCACTCCGGTGCGGCTGGGCGACCGCGACGCGGTGATAGTGGGCCGCAAGGGCACGGCCGAGCGGCCGCTGGTGCGGTTCGACATCGCCGCCACCCGTGAGCAGGCGGAGGAGCTGCGCGGGGCGGACGTGACCGTGGCCGCCGACGCACTGCCGGCCACCCAGCAGGACGAGTTCTTCCACGTCGACCTGGTCGGCTGCACCGTGCTCTGCGGCGATCGCCACCTGGGCTGCGTGCGCCGGGTGCACGAGTATCCCGCGAACGACGTGCTCGAGCTCGACTCCGGCGACATGATCCCGTTCGTCACCGACGTGGTGGTGGCGGTCGATGTGGCCGGACGCAGCCTCCAGGTCGTCGAGGGCTTCGTGTGATGCTCGAGATCGACGTCTTCACCCTGTTCCCGGAAGCCTTCGGCTGGCTGTCCGAGACGCGGCCGCTGCGAAACGCGACCGCGGCAGGACGGCTGCGGCTGCGGGTGCTCGATCTGCGCGACCACGCGCTCGGCGGCTACCGCCAGGTCGACGACGCACCCTACGGCGGCGGCGCCGGCATGGTGATCCGCGTCGACGTCGTCTGCGCCGCGCTCGAGACCACCTACGGCGCGGCGATCGACCAGGTGCTGCGCGACCGCCGGGTGGCGGTGCTGACGCCGGTCGGGCGCGACTTCACCGACGCCGTGGCCGATGAGCTGTCCGCGTCGGAGCGGTTGACGCTGCTGTGCGGCCGCTACGAGGGCTTCGACCAGCGTGTGCACGAGCACCTGGCAAACGACGAGCTCTCGATCGGCCGCTACGTGCTCTCCGGCGGCGAGATCCCGGCGATGGCGGTCGTCGATGCGGTCTGCCGCAAGCTGCCGGGCGCGCTCGGCAAGGAGCAGAGCCACCTGGTGGAGTCCTTCTCCCCGGAGCTGGACGGCGGCCTCGAGTACCCGCACTACACGCGGCCCGAGGAGTTCCGTGGCTGGACGGTGCCGGATGTGCTCCTATCAGGCCACCACGGCGAGATCGAGGCCTGGCGGAGACGCCGCTCACAGGAGCGCTCCGGCTGAACGCCGGTTGAGGGCATCGCTGGTACCATTCCTCGGCTTCCGACGACGAGGACGAGTTGCCGTGACCGTGATCCAGGACATCGAGAACCGCCAGCGCCGCGAGGTGCCCCAGTTCAAGGCCGGCGACACCGTCCGCGTGCATTTCAAGGTGATCGAGGGCACCCGCAGCCGCGTCCAGGTATTCGAAGGCATCTGCATCAAGCGGCAGGGAGAGGGCGTGCGCGAGACGTTCACCGTCCGCAAGAAGTCGTTCAACGAGGTGTTCGTCGAGCGCACGTTCCCGGTGCACTCCCCGCGAATCGAGAAGATCGACGTGGCCAGCATCGGGGACGTCAGCCGCGCGAAGCTCTACTACCTGCGTGACAAGGTCGGCAAGGCCGCACGCGTTCGCGAAAAGTCCCGCTAGCAGCCGATGAACCCAGCCGAACCCGATCCCGCGGCGGGCGGCGCGCCGCTCGGTCGCGTACCGGCGAAGGTGACGCAGCCGGCCTCCGAGACACCACCCGCCGCGACCGACGCGGGCCCGCTGCCGGAGCCGGAGCAGACACCACCTGCGCAGCCGCCCCCCAAGCGGCAGATGAACCCGGTGCTGGAGCTGGTGCTGATACTGGCCGCGGCGCTCGGCCTCTGGTACGTCACCAACGGATGGATCGTGAAGCCCTACCGGATCCCGTCGGCTTCGATGGAGCCGACCCTGCAGAGCGGCGACCGGGTGCTCGTGAACCGCTTCATCTACCGCTTCCATGACCCCCGCCGGGGCGACGTCATCGTGTTCCACCCGCCCGGCAGCGGAGACCAGGCGACCGCTGGCGCCAGCACCGAGGCCAGCGTCTACTTCATCAAGCGCATCGTCGGGCTGCCGGGTGAGACGGTGGAGGGGCGTAACGGCCACGTCGAGATCTGTGCCAAACCCAACGTCGGGTGTCACATCCTGAACGAGCCGTATCTGACCCAGCCCGCCGCGCCCACAAACTTCGGGCCGGTCAGGATCCCCGCCGGGCACTACTTCATGATGGGCGACAACCGCGCGATCTCCGATGACAGCCGCGATTGGGGCACGCTGCCGCGCTCCTACATCATCGGCAAGGCCTTCGCGACGTACTGGCCGCTCGATCGCATCCGCACGCTCTGAGCATCCGCCGCAGGCGGTACCCTTGCCGCGTGCCCCGTTCGTCCGGATCCCGCCTGTTCGCCCATGACCGCAAGCTGGGCGTGCGGATGGTGGCGGGCACCGATGAGGCCGGCCGCGGCTGCCTGGCCGGCCCGCTGGTGGTGGCCGCGGTCTGCCTGGACGTGTCCGCGCGCTGTGCCCGCGACCTGTCCGACCTCGACGACTCCAAGCGGCTGACCGAGCAGGTGCGGGAGCGGTTGTTCCACGCCATCGTTCGGCGTGCGGCTGCCTTCGCAGTGGTGGTGGTGTCGGCCGACGAGATCGACCGTCGCGGCCTGCATCGCTCGAACCTGGACGGGATGGCACGCGCGCTGTGGTCGCTCGGCGATCTGCCAGAGGCGCGTCTCAGCGACGGGTTCCGGATCGGCGCGATCGCGCCGCCGCACCGCGCGATCGTGGGCGGCGACGGCCGCAGCGCCGCCATCGCCGCCGCCTCGGTGCTGGCCAAGGTCACCCGCGACCGCTACATGCACGGCATCGCTGACCGCTATCCCGGCTACGGCTTCGAGACCCATGTCGGCTACATCACGCCGGAGCACACAGCCGCAGTGCGGTCGCGCGGCACCACTCCGCTGCATCGCCGCTCGTTCCAGGCTGCCGCCTACCTGGAGCTGGGCGCGATGGCGTGAGCAGTCTGCCGGGCCACCGCTACGGCCGCGTGGCCGAGACGATGGCGGCCTGGGCGATGCGCCTGCGCGGCTACCGCATCGTCGGACGCAACGTGCGCGTGGCCGGTCGCGAGGTCGACCTGCTGGCGCGCAAGCGCGATCTGCTCGTCATCTGTGAGGTGAAGGCGCGCCGGGTGGAGCGGTACGGCGGGCCGCTCGAGGCGGTGGGGCCGCGGCAGCAGCGGCGGCTGCACGAGGCCGCCGAGGTGTTGATGGCGCGCGATGACAGCATCCGGCAGGTGCGCTTCGACGTGATCGCGGTCAGCGGCTACGCCGTGCGGCACCTGCCGGCCGCGTTCTGAGCCGCGGCTGACCGCCGTTGCCGTCCTGCGACGGGTCCGGCACGTTCCGTCACCCACCCGCGCGCCCGGCCTCCGTAGCGTGGCCGCATGATCGCGACGGCGACAAGCTTCTGGATCACGGGCATCGACGCTCGCCGCATCGATGTCGAGGCCCACGTCGAGAGCGGCACGGCGCCCGCCTTCGCGGTGGTGGGGCTGGCCGACCGGGCCGTTCAGGAGGCGCGCCAGCGCGTGCGCAGCGGCATCAAGTCGGCGTCGTACCGGTTCCCACCGGAGCGTGTCACCGTCAACCTGGCGCCCGCCCGCGAGCGCAAACAGGGATCGGGGTTCGACCTCGCGATCGCGCTCGCCATCCTGGCCGCCAGCGGCCAGGTCGAGTCGGCCGCTGTCGGCCGCGTCGGCGCCGCCGCCGAGCTCGGTCTGGACGGCCGGCTGCGGCCGATCCAGGGCACGATCGCGATCGCCGAGGCGGCCGGCAAGCAGGGCCTGGAGGGGTTGCTGGTGGCCCCTGAGAACGCCGTCGAGGCGGGCCTTGCCGAGGCGGTGCCGGTGCTCCCGGCCTACGACCTCTACGAGGCGGTGCAGATCCTCGCCGGCCAGGCCGACCCCGTGCCGGTGCCCGCCGCCCGTCCCGAGACGCCGCCACCCGGCCCCGACCTGCGCGACGTGTGCGGCCAGCGGGCGGCCCGGCGCGCGCTCGAGATCGCCGCCGCCGGGCACCACAACCTGTTGATGGTGGGGCCGCCCGGGTCGGGCAAGACCATGCTCGCCCGGCGGTTGCCCGGCATCATGCCCCCGCCCACCCTTCCGGAGCTGCTCGAGATCACCCGCATCCAGTCAGTCGCGGGAATGCTGAACGGCCACGGCCGGGCGTTCGCGCGGCCGTTTCGCGCGCCACACCACAGTGCCTCCCAGGCGGCGCTGGTGGGCGGCAGTAGCCTGCGCCCGGGCGAGGTGACGATGGCTCACCGAGGAGTGCTGTTCCTGGACGAGCTGCCCGAGTTCAACCGGGCCGCGCTGGAGGCGTTGCGGCTGCCGATGCAGGACGGCGAGGTGCTGATCGCGCGGGCGGCGGGCTCCGTGCGGCTGCCGGCGCGCAGCCTGGTCGTGGCGGCGATGAACCCCTGCCCGTGCGGCCACCATGGCGATCCCAAGCGCGAGTGCGTGTGCACGGAGCAGCGGTTGGCGAGCTACAGGGCACGCATCAGCGGCCCGCTCGCCGACCGCTTCGACCTACGGGTGGCGGTGCCGCGCTCCGATGCGCACGGGGCTCCCGGCGAGAGCAGCGAGGCGGTGGCCGCCCGCGCGTTGGCGGCGCACCAGCTGCTGGCAGCCGCGCCGGCAGAGCTCGAGCCGGCCGCGGAACGGCTGCTGGCCGACGCCTGTGACCGGCTGTTGCTGTCAATGCGCGCCCGCCGGCGGATGCAGAGCGTGGCGGCTACGGTGGCTGCACTCGACGGGCGGCCGGTCGCGGGCGAGGATGACGTGGCGGAGGCCCTCGCGTACCGCGTGGAGCTGCGGTGAGCGCCGCCGACGAGCTGCGCGTGGTGCTGGCCGGGGCGACCAGCGGCGTCGACGCCGGGCGGCTGGCGCGGCGATACGGCTGCGGCTCGCTGTTGCGGGCCGGGCCGGGGACGCTGCAGCGGATGGGAGCGCTGCCGGCCTTGATCGACGGCCTGCGGCTGGCCCGTGAGGCTGACGTGGCCGCCTACCGTCGCAGCCTGCTCGAGCGCGGCATCGAGTGCGCGACCGTCTCGGAGCCTGGATATCCGGAGCGGCTGCGTGTGCTGCACGATCCGCCGCTGGCCCTGTTCTGGTCGGGGGCGCGCCATGATGCGCTGGACCCGCCGGCGCCGGTCGCCGCGATCGTGGGCGCGCGGAAGGCATCCGACGCAGGCCTGCTGCTGGCTCAGCGGCTGTCCGGCGCGGTGGCCGAGGCCGGGGGAGTGGTGGTGAGCGGCCTCGCGCTCGGCATTGACGCGGCCGCTCACCGCGGCGCGTTGGCGGTGGGTGGAGTGACGATCGCCGTGCTCGGCTGCGGCGTCGATGTCGTCTACCCGCGCAGCAACCGGGCGGTGTTCGAGCAGATTCGCGAAGTCGGCCTGCTGGTGTCGGAGTACCCGCCGGGCACCCGCCCCGCCACCTGGCGGTTCCCCGCCCGAAACCGCCTGATCGCTGCGCTCGCCGACGCCACGGTGGTGGTCGAGGCACGGGCGCGCAGCGGCGCCCTGATCACTGCCGACCACGCGCTCGATCTGGGACGCGACGTGCTGGCCGTGCCCGGCACTCCGGGCATCGCGTCGGCGGCCGGCACGAACGGCCTGCTGAAGGCGGGGGCGGGGCTGATCGAGGGTCCCGATGACCTCTGCGGCTGGCTGGGCCTCGAGCGTCCGGCGGAGCCGCCGCCGCTCCCGCCGGGTGACGAGCGGTTGCTGCTGGAGGCGCTGCGCGAGGCCCCCGCCTTGCCCGACGAGCTGGTGGCGCGGCTGCAGCTGCCGCCGGCGCGGGCGGCCGCGGGCCTGACGCGGCTTGAGCTTGCCGGGCGGATCGCAAAGGACGAGCAGGGCCGGTGGCGCACGGGGTAGGCTGGCGGCATGGACAGCGGCCGCTGGGCGACGTTCGACTGCTACGGCACCCTGATCGACTGGAACAGCGGCGTCTCGGCCGCCCTGGCCGGCGTCTTCGGGGCCGATGCGGACGTGCCGCGGCTGCTGCACCGCTACCACCAGATCGAGCCGGAGATCCAGGCCGAGCGCTACCGGCGCTACCGCGAGGTGCTCGACCTGTGCCTGGCCGGCCTGGCCTTGGACGAGGGGCGCATGCTGGGCGATGGCGACGCGTACGCACTTTCGGAGTCGCTGGCCAGCTGGCCTGCGTTTCCGGAGGTGCCGGACTCGCTGGCCGAGCTGAAGCGCCGCGGCTGGAGCCTTGCGATCCTATCCAACTGCGACCGCGACCTGATCGCGCAGTCGCTGCCGCGGCTGGGCACGCGGTTCGACCGCGTGATCGTGGCCGAGGACGTGGGGTCGTACAAGCCGCATCCCGGCCACTGGAACCGATTCTTCGAGCTGACCGACGCCGACCCGCAGCGACACGTGCATGTGGGCGCCAGCCTGTTCCACGACATCGCGCCGGCCGGCGAGATGGAGATGCCAACGGTGTGGGTGAACCGTCTGGCCGAGGTGCCTGGGCCGGTGCCGGATCGGGAGATCAGCGACCTGTCGGGCCTGCCAGGCGCGCTCGAGCAGCTGATGCCCGAGTGAGCGAGGGCCGGCTGGTGCGGGTGCCGACTGCGTTCGGCGACGGCGGTGAGTCGATGACGCGGGCGGCCATGATGGACGTCGGCGTTTCGGAGGCCGCCGTCGTGGCGGCGACGACCGTTTCGGAGCAGACGCAACGGGTGCGCTCGGTGCTGCCGGAGCGGGCGGTCGTGCTGGGAGGTTGCTGCTGCACGCACGTCGGCGCGGTGGCCGGGCTGGCCGACCGGGCGGGCCGGTTGGCGGTGGTATGGATCGACGCCCACGGCGACCTGAACACACCCCAGACCTCGCCCTCAGGAAACGAGTGGGGGATGCCGTTTCGAATGATCCTTGACGACGGCCACGCGCGAGTCGAAGACAGCTGCCTGATCGGTGCGCGCAGCCTCGATCCACCGGAGCAGGAGTTCATCATGAAACGCGGCCTGGCCACGGAGCTGGGGGCGCTCGAGGGCGTGGCCGGCGCCTACATCGCGTTTGACTGCGACGTGCTCGACCCGGGCCAGATCGACTGCTTCATGCCGGAGCCGCACGGCCTCAGCCTCGAGCGGGGCGTGGCCATCGTGGAGCAGGTGGCGTCGCGGACGACCATCCTGGGGATGGGCCTGACAGGCCTGGTCGAGAGCCCGGGGAACCCGCCCCGCCTGCGGCGACTGCTGGACGCTGCGGGCCTGGGCTGAGTGGCGGTGGGCTAGGATTGCCCGTGCGCGTGGGCCCTTCCACGCGCTCCGAGGGGTGTAGCTCAGTTGGTAGAGCGGCGGTCTCCAAAACCGTAGGTCGCGGGTTCAAGTCCTGCCACCCCTGTCACATCGAGATGCCCTGGAATCCCCTAGCCAAGCGAGGTGCGGGGGCGTCGGTGCCCGCTGGATCGTGGATCGGGCCGCACCGCTCGGTCAGGCGCTGACACAATGGCTGAGGCATGACCAGCCTGCTGTTTCTCGGCGGCGGCGCGTTTGTGGTCGCGTTTGCTGTCGGACTGGCGATCGCCTCAACGAGGCGTCGCTACTGCGTGCTGGTTCTGCTCGGAGTCGTCCTCGTGGTTGCGTGGTTCGGCTTGGCTCTCCTCACCGCGAACACCGATCCCAACCACAGGAACTGTTCGGACTGCGAATACATCTGGGGGCGATGGTGGTGGCCACCGCTGTTCGTCACGGTGCTCGGTCTGAACCTGGTCGGATGGCTCGCCGGTGCGACCGCAGGATGGCTCGCTCGACGAGTGCGACGTCCGACCTGACGCGCAGCTGGCGCGTGCATTTGGGGGTACTGATCGGTCGCGGGTCCCCCAACTCGCATACTGGGAGCGACTATTGGTGCCGACAACGAGGAGCGGCGCCGCGGCGGCGCCGCTCCTCGTTGCCC
>JBJMJD010000028.1:0-24234 GCA_045806525.1 Gaiellales bacterium
CCCGCGACTGCGGTGACGGCGTCCGTCCCGGTGCAGCCGCGACCAGCAGCGGCCCCACGCCGAACCCGAGTGCGGCGCCGCTGGCCAGCACCGCGAAACGGTCGGATAGCAGCAGGGCGGCGTGGAAGCTGGCCTTGGCGACGTCGTAGCGGCCGGCGAACAGCCCGTCGTTCAGCTGCTGCACGTCGACCAGCTCCACCTCCAGCTCGAACCCGCGCATGTCGATGCGGCGCTCCAGGATCGCGTGGAAGGCGAACGTGTCGTTTGGGCAGGGAGAGATGCCGACGCGCAGCTTCACGATGCGAGCATGCTACCCAGCCGCTCGCGCAGCGCATCCAGCGCCGCGTCAAGCGACCAGCCGGCCAGATCGCGGTCGCCGGCCATGTTCGAGACCGCCCGCAACATCGTGCACGGGATCCCGGCCGTCATTGCCGCCAGGGCAACCGCGTATCCTTCCATCTCCTCGAGCACCGCGCGCGGCTCCGCGGCGCGGCGCGAGCGTGCCTGATCGGCTGACTGCGACGCCCGCGCCACCGAGAGGGCCAACCCGTCCTGACCGTCCAGGGCGGTCTCGTCGCTATCGGCAAACCCCAGCTGGGAGGGCGTCTGGTCGCCGACGCCAATTCCGTGGCACCGCACCAGCCCGGGGGACAGCACCGCCCCGATCGGAGCCAGCCCGGCGTCGTAGCTGCCGGCCACCCCGGCCAGCATCACCCGCTGCGGCCGGTGCTGGGCGATTGCGTGCATCGCGCCCACGCCGGCGCGGGCCAGGCCGAACCCGCACAGCTCCAGGGGAGCATGCCGGAGCGACAGCCGTCGCGCCTCGAGCTCGGTCGGGACGAGCACGAGCGTGACGGGCGCCGTGCTCACACGATCTCCACCATCCGCTCGATCGCACCGCGCGCCCGCGCGGCGACGTCGTCGGGGACGGTCACCGGGTACTGCATCTCCCGCAGGCTGTCCCGCAGCTTGGGCAGGGTGATCTGCTTCATGTAGCGGCACACCGCCCGCTCCGACATCGCGTAGAACCGCTTGTCGGGCGCCTCCTTGCGGAGACGGTGCAGGATGCCGGTCTCGGTCGCGACCACGAACTCGCTGCGCGTCGAGGATGCCACGTGGCGCACCATTCCCTCCGTTGACAACACGTGGGTCGTCTCTGCCAGCTTGGCATCGTGCGCAGCCGCGTACAGGCACTGACTGGCGCACCCGCACTCGGGGTGGATCAGGAGGTCGGTCTCGGGCCGCTCCTCCATCATCCGGCTGACGTCCTGCGGGCGGATGCCGGCGTGGACATGGCACTCCCCCGGCCAGATCTTCATACGGCGGCCGGTCAGCCGCTCCAGGTAGGCGCCGAGGAACATGTCCGGCAAGAACAGGATGTCGCGATCCTCGGGGACGGCCTCGATGATGGCGCGCGCGTTTCCCGATGTGCAGCAGTAGTCGGAGAGCGCCTTCACCTCGGCCGTTGTGTTGACGTAGCTGACAACCACCGCGCCCGGGTTCTCCTGCTTCCACCGCTCGAGCGCCTCGGCGTCGATGCTGGCCGCCAGCGAGCACCCCGCCTCCAGGTCGGGAATCAGCACCGTGCGCTCGGGTGCCAGGATGGCGGCCGTCTCGGCCATGAAGTGCACGCCGGCGAACACGATCACGTCGGCGTCGGTGGCAGCGGCCTGCTGCGACAGGCCCAGCGAGTCGCCGACGTAGTCGGCCACGTCCTGTACCTCGGCGACCTGGTAGTTGTGAGCCAGGATCACGGCGTTGCGCTCGCGTGCCAGCGCGCGCACTTCGTGCTGCATGGTCTCGATATGGGGCTCGGTCAGGATGCTGATGGTGGTACCTCCAGTGCGATGTCGAGCGCGCGCACCGAGTGCGTGAGCGCCCCCACCGAGATCGCATTGACCCCGGTCTCGGCCACCTCGCGGATCGTGTCGATGGTGATGCCGCCGGACGCCTCCAGGCGCGCCCGGCCGGCCGTCGTCGCCACCGCCTGGCGCAGCTGCGCGGGCGGCATGTTGTCGAGCAGGATCACGTCGGCGCCGGCGTCCAGCGCCTGCCGAAGCTCGATGATCGTGTCGACCTCGACTTCGACCGGGCGCCCGGGTTGGCGCAGGCGGACGCGCTCGATCGCGGCCGGCACGCCGCCGGCAACCGCCACGTGGTTGTCCTTGATCAGGACGGCGTCGTGCAGGCCGGCGCGGTGGTTGCTGCCGCCGCCGCAGGCGACGGCGTGCTTGTCCAGCGCCCGCAGGCCGGGGGCCGTCTTGCGCGTGTCCAGCAGCTGAACCCCGGTTCCGGCCACCATGTCGGCGTAGCGCCGCGTGGTCGTGGCGATGCCGGACATCCGCTGCAGCAGGTTGAGCGCGGTGCGCTCGCCGGTTAGCAGCGCCCGCACTGACGCGTGCAGCCGGGCCACCACCTGGGGCGGGTGCTCGATGCGATCGCCGTCCTCGGCGAGTCGCTCGAAGCGAGCCTCCGGGTCGAGCTGGAGCAGGACGGCGAAGGCCTGGTCGAGCCCGCAGATGACGCCGGCCTCGCGCACGACGACATCGGCGCTGCCGCGCATGTCCGCGGGCACGATCGCATCGGTGGTGACGTCGCCGCTGCCGACGTCTTCGGCCAGGGCGCGGGCGATCACACTGTCTGGGGTTGTGCCGGGCACGGCATCCTGTGGGCGAGGGCAGGGTCTTCGGACGGGAAATCGAGCCGCACGTGCGCGCCGCGGCTCTCGCGCCGGCGCAGCGCGGCCGCTGCGATCAGCCGGGCGACGTCGCGTGGGTTGGAAGCCGGCTGGTCGGCGAGCCACTCCAGCACCCGCTCCAGGCCGGCGGTCTCACGCAGGGGGCCGGCATCGCTCCACATGCGACGCCGCAGCTCCGGCAGCGGCGCGCGGGCCAGCGGTTGCCGTGGCGGGTCGGTCTCGACCTGAACGGGTGCGGCGTGCAGCCCGGCGGCGACTGCGCGGTGGGAGAAGACGAAGCACTCGAGCAGCGAGTTCGACGCCAGCCGGTTCGCGCCGTGCACGCCGCTGGACGCGCACTCGCCCACGGCATACAGGCCGGCGATGTCGCTGGCGCCGTCCAGGCCGGTGGCGATACCGCCCATCAGGTAGTGCGCCGCCGGCGATACCGGAAGCCGGTCGCGGGTCAGGTCGAGGCCGGCCCGCGCGGCGCCCTCCACCAGGTTCGGGAAGCGGCCGCGCACGGCGGCGGCGTCGAGGTGACCCAGCGTCAGGTAGCTGACCTCTCCGTCCGCCAGGCGGTTCTGGATCTCCCGCGCCACGACGTCACGCGGTGCCAGCTCGCCGTCGGCGTGCACCTCCAGCATGAAGCGCCGGCCGCGCTCGTCGACCAGGTGGGCGCCCTCGCCGCGAACCGCCTCGGAGATCAGGAAGGCCCGTTCGCCGACGGCCAGCGCCGTGGGGTGGAACTGCACGAACTCCATGTCCGAGATCGCCGCCCCGGCGCGGCGTGCGATCGCGATGCCGTCGCCGAGCGCTCCCGGCGGGTTGGTGGTGCGGGCGTACAGCGCGCCGGCGCCCCCGGTGGCGATCAGCGTCATGCGCGAGCGCAGCGGCCGCAGCTCGTCGTGGCCGATCACCCATGCGCCGGCACAGCCGCCGCCCTCGGCGATCAGCTCCAGCATCGCGGTGTGCTCGAGCACGGTGATCAGCGGCTGGCAGCGGACGCGATCGATCAGCACCTCGGCGATGTGCTGGCCGGTGGCGCTGCCGCCCGCGTGCAGGATTCGCCGGCGGCCGTGACCGCCTTCGCGGCCCAGCGCCAGGCGGCCGTTGCGGTCGCGGTCGAACGGCACCCCCATGCGCTCCAGGTCGGCCATCCGGTCGGGGGCATCGGTCACCAGCAGCTCGACCGCGCGCGGGTCGCAGAGGCCGCGTCCGACCAGCATCGTATCCGCCATGTGCTGTGACGGGTCGTCATCCGGCCCGATCGCCGCCGCGACGCCGCCCTGGGCGTAGAACGAGTTCGACGACCGCAGCGATCCCTTGCTGACCAGCGTCACCCGGGCGCCCAGCTCGGCCGCTTGCAGAGCCGCGTAGAGGCCCGCCAGGCCGGCGCCGGCGACGAGCAGGTCGACCCTGTGGTGGTCGTCTCGGATCACGGCCAGCCAATATTAGCTCAAGTGACTAAAACTTGCCGTGGGGAATATGCGGGCGGCGCGGACGTTGACCGATTCGGATGTTGCTGGTTGCTGATAGCGTGGGAGTCGTGGCCGATCGTCCTTCCGATCAGGCGGAGCCGACGGCCGCTGCCGAGCGGGCGGCGGAGTCGCGCGACCGCGTGCACTTCGAGGAGGAGGCGCTCGAGCATGCCGACCAGCTGTACCGGATCGCCCTGCGGCTGAGCGGCTCACAGCAGACCGCCGAGGAGCTGGTACAGGAGACCTATCTGCGTGCGTTCCGGGGCTGGCGCGGGTTCAGGCTGGGCAGCAACCTCGCCGCCTGGCTGGCCACCATCCTGCGCAACGTGTTTCTCGACGAGGCCCGCAAGCAGAGCCGCCGCCCGGCACAGGAGTCGTTCGAGGACACGTCCGAGTACTACCTGTACAACCACCTCTCCGAGGCGGGCGCCGAGCCGCAGGAAGCGGTGCTGAACCGTCTTTCCGGCGGTGCCATCGCCGATGCGCTGGGTGACATCTCTCCCACGTTCCGCGAGGTGGTGGTGCTGGTCGACATCGGGGATTTCAGCTACCAGGACGCCGCGGACATCCTCGGCGTCCCGATCGGGACGGTCATGTCGCGGCTGCACCGCGGACGCCGTGCCCTCAAGCAGGCGTTGGCAAGCAGAGCATCGGAGGACGCATCATGAGCCTTGATCCATGTCTGGGCGTCGAAAGCCAGCTGCAGTCGTATCTCGACCGGCAGCTGACGCCGGACGAGGTATCGATGATCGAGCAGCACCTCGGCACCTGCGCCTACTGCCGCGAGCGCTACCACTTCGAGGCCAAGCTGCGCGACACCGTGAAGACGGTCTGCTGCGGCGATCCGGTGCCGGAGGGGCTGGTCGAGCGGGTGCGTCTGCACTGCCGCAGTCAGGGCGCCGCGTAGTCGACGTCGCCGGGCTCGGGCAGCCCGCGGCAGTCGACCAGCCTCGCCTCGAGGTCGCGTGCGGGCGTGTCACCGGTCGCGGGCAGTGCGGCCCAGTGGGAGCGTGGCAGGACGACGGGGTGCGAGCGACCGCGGCCGTAGTCCGCCGCGCGAACGCCATGCCCGGCGGCCGCCGTGCGCCGGATCGCCCGCGGGTCGAGCCCGGGGCCATCGCCCAGCACGACGAGCGCGTCCTCGATCTCTGCGGGCAGCGCGTCCAGGCCGGCTCGCAGCGATGCCGCCTGCCCGTCCACCCAGCGCGGTGACGCGACTGCGACCGCCCCGTGCAGGGGCACGTCCGCCGTGATCTGTTCTGCGCGCGAGCCGAGCACCACCAGCCGGGTCGCGATCCCCGACCGCTCGACCGCGATCAGCACCCGCTCCAGCATGGTGGTGCCGTCGATCACGTGCAGCTGCTTGGGTCCGCCGAAGCGCCGGCCCTCGCCGGCAGCCAGCACCACGGCGGCGATCGTCTCGCGCGGTTGGTCGTCCACGGGCCAACCGTAGCCTGCGTGGTAGGTTGCCGCCATGACTGACAACCTGCTCATCCATGCGGATTCCCATCGCGACGCGGACATGTTCGTCGCCACCGGAGTGGCGGTGGGCGACCCGTTCACCTACCTGGAACTGGACGGACAGCGCGTGATCGTGGCGAGCGTGGTGGAGGCCGATGTGATCCGACGCGACTCACGTGCCAGCGATGTCTGGACCGACGACGAGTTCGGCGGCCGTGAGCTGATGGCGAAGGGCTGGAGCTACCACGACGCCGAGATGGAGGTCGTGCGGCGGGTGCTCGAGAGGGCCGGCGCCGAGGCCGTCGTCGTTCCGCCGTCCTTCCCGGTCAGCCTTGCCGACTACCTGCGCGGAAAGGGCCACACCGTCACCCCTGACCGCGACCTGTTCGAGCGGCGGCGGCGCAGCAAGGACGCCGCTCAGCTGGCGGCGATCAACGTCGCCCAGCGCGCAACCGAGCAGGCGTTCCGCTCGGTGCGGGAGTTGCTTGGCGCGGCAACGCCACAGGAGTCGGGTGTGCTGATGGCGGACGGCGAGCAGGTCACGTGCGAGCGCGTCCGCGATGCGATCGTGGACACGCTGCGCGAGCACGGCTGTGAGGGCGAGCCGCCGCTGGTCGGCGCCGGCCCTCGCGGTGCGCTGGTGCACGATCTCGGCAGCGGACCGATCCACGCCGGCGAGCCGGTGATCGTGGACATCTTCCCGCGCCACGCCGCCAGCCGGTACTGCGCCGACATGACCCGCACGTTCTGCTTCGGTGAGGCGCCGGAGCGGCTGTCGGTGATGCATGCCACCGTGCTCGACGCGCTCAAGCGCAGCACGGCTGCGATCACCGACGGTGTGGCCGGGACCGTGCCGTGGGAGGTCGCCTGCGATGCGATCGAAGCTGGCGGCTTTCGCACGCAGCGGGGGCTGGCCGACGGCGAGAGCCTGAGCGAGGACTTCTTCCACGGGCTCGGGCACGGGGTCGGTATCGAGGTGCACGAGGCGCCCTACATGGGCCTCGGCTGCAAGGAGCCGCTGGCGGCCGGCGACGTCGTCACGGTCGAGCCCGGCGTCTACCGCAAGGACTTCGGCGGCGTCCGGCTCGAGGACCTGGTGGTGGTCACGGGCGGCGAGCCGGATGTGCTCACGCAGTTCGACTACGAGCTGGAAATCCGTCCCTAGCCCGCGGGCGGCTCAGGCCGTCAGGATGTCGAAGAACCGCTGCTCATCCTCGAACGGGCCGACCAGGCTGAAGTTGAGGCCGTCGTCGACGATCACCTGCCGCGCCACCCGCTGGATGTCTTCCACCGTCACGGCCTCGACACCGTCCAGCACCTCGTCGATCTCGGCCACCCGGTCCTCGAGCACCTCGCGGCGGAGCCCGAACATGAGCAGGCCCTTGGGATCCTCGAGCTGCAGCACCATGCGGCCCTTCAGGTAGTTCTTGCAGCGGCGCAGCTCGTCGTCGGCGATCGGCTCGTCGGCGATCTTGCGGAACTGGGTCACGATGGTGGCCACCGCCTGGTCGATCCGCTCGGTGTCGACGCCCGCCTGGGCGAACAACGTGCCGGTGTCGTGGTAGCTCTGGTGGTAGCCGAAGACGTAGTAGGCAAGACCGAGCCGCTCGCGCACCTCGATGAACAGCCGCGAGGACATGCCGCCGCCCAGCACCGCGGTCAGCACCTGCATCGCGTAGCGGTCGGGGCTGGTGGTCTGGATGCCGCGCACCCCGATCCGCAGGTGGGCCTGATCGGAGTCACGGGTCTCGAGCAGCACCCGCGGCTCGGTCTGGACGAACTCGACCGGACTCCAGTCGCTGCTTGGCCGGTCGTCGAGGTGGCCGAACTGGGCCTCCACCTCGGCCCGAAAATCTCCGTCGACGGCTCCCGCGGCACCAACCACCATCCGCCGCGGCGTGTACCAGTCGTGCAGGTAGTCGACGAACGTCTGCCGGGTGGCTGCCCGGATCGAGTCCTTGGTGCCGATGATGTCCCAGCCCAGCGGCTGGTCGCCGAACAGGAGCGTCTCGTAGACCGAATCGATCCGGTCACGGGGCGTGTCCACGTACATGTTCAGCTCCTCGATGATCACGCCCTTCTCGCGCTCGATCTCCTCCGCGTCGAAGCGTGACGAGAGCAGCTGGTCGGCCAGCACGTCCAGGGCCAGGGCGCGGTGCTCGGCCGCGCACTTGATGTAGTAGCCGGTGTACTCCTTGCCGGTGAACGCGTTGAACTCACCGCCGATGCCGTCCACCTCGGCCGAGATGTCCTTCGCGGTGGGCCGCTTGTCGGTGCCCTTGAAGAACATGTGCTCGGCGAAGTGGGCGATGCCGTTGGTTTCGCGGCTCTCGTAGCGGCTGCCGGCGGCGAGCATCACCATCACCGCCACCGACTTGGCGCCGGTCATGGGGTGGGTGACGACGCGCAGGCCGTTGGGAAGAACGGATTTGGTGAACATGGCCGCTATCGTAGACGGCCCTGCGCGTCGGTGCCGGTGACCCTCAGCGGGTGCCGATCGGGCCGTTCGCGCGGCAGCTCTGGATCAGGGTTGAGGGATGGCCGTCGGCCGCATCGCGGTACATCGTGCGGACGAACTGGATGCCGCCGTCGGAGGCGAAGATGGCGAACGGTGGTTTCGTGCCTGCCGGCGGCGCCACGTTCTCGGGCGACCCTGGCGGTGCGACCAAGACATGGTGGGCAAGCAGGTTGTCGAGCACCGCGTGCGCCTGCCGTCCGGCCGCCGCGTCCCCGTGGCGGATGGCGGCCACCCAGTAGCACTCCCATGCCGTCTGCGAGATGGCGACGGCGGTGCCCCCGGGCTGGGTGCGCGACGTGACTGTGTCGGGCGGCAGCGTGCGGTCGGGCCAGTGCTCGCCCGGGGGCAGCGTCAGCCGGCGGGTGGCGTCGTGGTACAGCCGCTGCCACTCACGGGGGCTCTTGACGATGGTGGTGTCCGTGTGCCAGCCGAACAGGTTGAACCCCGTCACGGCGAAGGCGGTGCCCGCGGTCAGGCACAGGACGGCCACGGCGATGCAGCCGATCAGCAGCCGCCGCCGGGCGGAGCCGCTGATCTGTGGCTGCTCACGGTCCTGCGGAGACGTCACGATCCGCGCGAACAGCGCGTCGCGGTCGATCGTGTGGGTGACGCCCGGCCGGGCCCGCTCGAGACGATCCGTGCTGCGGCTCATGTCGACTCCATTCCGACGGTGCGAGATCCGTTGACGCCGCCCTGCTGCGCCGAGAGCGCCTGCTCGAAGCGGCGCCGCGCGCGATACAGCCGGACGCGGAAGGCGACCGGGCTGACCCCCGCCACCCTGGCCGCCTGGGCCGCTGTCAGGTCGTCCCAGCTCACGAGCAGCAGCGCGTCCCGGTCGGCCGGGCGGAGCTGCATCAGGGCGGCGGTGACGGCCGGGTCGCCGCTCCGCGCCTCCGGCGCGGGCATCTCGCTATGCCGCTCGTCGAGGGGTGCCTGGCGTCCGGTGCGGCGCCGCTCGGCCATCAGCAGGTTGCGGGCGGTGACGAACAGCCACGGCCTGGGGTCGTCGGACGGAAGCGACGGCAGCCTGCGCCATGCGATCGTCATCACCTCCGCGGCAATGCCCTCCGGGTCGCGGCTGCCCCGCGCGGCTGCGTATCGCACGATCGAGCCGAGGTTCTGGAAGATCTCGGCGAAACGGGCCTCGGCGCTCTCGGCCTGGGTGTGCGGGTGGGTCATGCTGCTACCTGTCGTTGCACGCCGAAAGTGTTACACCCGGTGGCGCCGTGATGCTGATCACGTCCCGCCGTGTGCGACACTCGCCGTCATGAGCAGGGAGGTGACAGCAGAGTCCGTCGACATCGCTGCGGCCGACGGCACGGCGGATGCGTTCTTCGTGCGGCCGGATTCCGGCGGCGCCCATCCGGGAGTGCTGCTGTACATGGATGCCTATGGGATCCGCCCGGCGCTCGAGGCGCACGCCGCACGGCTGGCCGCGGGTGGTTACTGCGTGCTGGTGCCCAACCTGTTCTACCGGCATGGTCGCTCGCCCGTGCTCGAGAACCTGGAGCAGCTGATGCAGTCGGAGGACCATTCGGCGCTGTTCGCACAGCTTCGCCCGAAGATGCAGGCGCTCACGCCGGAGGCGGCACATGCCGACGGCACCGCCTGGCTGGCGTTCCTGCGTGATCGCGCCGAGGTGCGTCAGGGTGCAATCGGCACGGTCGGCTACTGCATGGGCGGGCGCTTCAGCCTGCGGCTCGCGGGAGAGTTCCCCGAGGCGGTGGCGGCGGCCGCCAGCTTCCACGGCGCCGGCATGGCCACGGACCAGCCCGACAGCCCGCACCTGGCCGCCGTGCATGCGGCCGGCGAGCTGTACATCGGCCACGCGGACAACGACCGGGGGATGGATCCGGAGCAGATGGGGCGGCTGACCCGGGCGCTGGCCGAGGCACACGTGCGCCACACCGCGGAGCTGTACGTGGGCGCGCTGCACGGCTGGACCCAGACCGACGCGCAGGTCTATGACAGGGCCGCCACCGAGCGGCATTGGTCGCGCCTGCTGGAGCTGTTCGGCCGCGTGCTTCAGGCCTAGCCTGCCATGGGAGACGGCCCGTCCAGTTCCGCCACCTTGCGCTCGAGCAGGCGCCGTTCGGCGTCATCGTGCACCAGCTCGAGCGCGCGCCGATAGGCGCCGCGGGCCTCGTCGGTGCGACCCAGTTGCCGCAGCATCTCGGCGCGGGTCGAGTGCAGGTAGCGGTAGTCGGCGAGGTCGATGCGATCGACGATCGCGAGGCCGGCCGACGGGCCCTCCACCTCGGCCACGGCGACGGCGCGGTTCAGCTCCACGACCGGCGAGCCGGTCTGCCGTGACAGCTCGCCGTAGAGCGCGGCGATCTGGGGCCAGTCCCGTGGCCGCTCGGCGTGCAGCGACGCGATCGCGGCCTGCACGACGTAGGGCCCGTGCCCGTGCAGCGCCAGCGCCCGGTCGAGCACGGTGCGGCCGTCCTCGATCTGGGCCGCGTCCCAGAGCGCGGGGTCCTGGTCGTCCAGCAGCACCAGGTCGTCGCCCCGGAACCGTGCCTCGCGCCGGGCGTCGAGCAGCAGCATCAACGCCAGCAGCCCGTGCACCTCGGGCTCGTCCGGCATCAGCCCGGCCAGCGCGCGGCCCAGCCGGATCGCCTCGGCGGCCAGGTCGCCGCGGCGCGCGTACCCCTCGTTGAAGATCAGGTAGACGATCGCGAGCACCGCGCCCAGGCGTTCGGGCAGCAGGTGGGCGGGAGGCACCCGAAACGGGATGCCGGCGGCCCCGATCTTGCGCTTGGCCCGCACCAGCCGCTGGGCCATGGTCGGCTCGGGCACCAGGAAGGCGCGCGCGATCTCCACGGTCGTGAGGCCGCCCAGCGCGCGCAGGGTCAGCGCCACCTGCGCGTCGGTGGCCAGCGCCGGATGGCAGCAGGTGAACAGCAGCTCCAGCCGCTCGTCCGGAAATATGCTCGTGTCGTCCATCTCCACCTCCGCGGCCTCGCGCGCCTGGAGCCGTTGCGTCGTTGCGGCCAGCGCGCGATCGCGCCGGATCCGGTCGATTGCGCGGTTTCGGCCGGTCGCGATCAGCCATGCGCTGGGGTTGGCCGGCGTGCCGTCCACCGGCCAGCGCCTGGCCGCAATCGCGAATGCCTCCTGAGCGGCTTCCTCGGCGAGGTCGAAGTCGCCGAGGAAGCCGATCAGCGTGGCCAGCACGCGCCCCCACTGGTCGCGGAACGCCTGCTCGAGCGGTGCTACCACTCAACCACCGGACGCACCTCGATGGCGCCACCCATGGATGCCGCCGGGATGCTGGCCGCCAGCTCGATGGCGGCGTCGAGATCGTCCGCCTCGAAGATCAGATATCCGCCCAGCGCCTCCTTGGTCTCGACGAACGGGCCGTCGGTGGTCAACGTGCGGCCGTCCTGCACGCGCACGGTGGTGGCGGTCTCGGGCGGCGCCAGGCCGAGGCCGGCCGTCACGCCGGGGTTCTCGTTGATCTTCTGGTAGGCGGCGTAGACGGCCTGCTGCTCGTCCTGCGACAGCCGCGCCCAGTCCTCCGGCGAGTTCGGCGTTGGAGTGGTGCCCTGGTGGATCAGGAGCATGTACTTCAAGGTGTCCTCCTTCGTGGGATGTCGTGGCTAGACGAAGGGGGTGGCCGTTTCTCGACAGGTTTAGGCATCGAAAGCTCAGATTCGCCGCCAGAGGCTCACCCAGGCCGGCCGGCGGTGCGCTCCACCAGCTCCGCGCTCGTCCAGCCACTCCTGGGTATCTGGGAGATGGAGAGCTCGCCGAACGAGCTTGCAGGCGCCATCCGTCGAGTCTATCGGCGATCGATCGGCGCCCTGGATGGGCTGCGGGTTACGCTCTCGCGATGCGGATCCTCGTCGCCCGCTGCGAGATCGCCTATCACGGCCGTGCCACCACGCGGCTCGAAGCCGGAGATCGCGTCATCCTCTTCAAGGATGACGGCTCGCTGTGCGTGCACGCCGACCGCGGCTACAAGCCCCTCAACTACATGGCCGGCCCCACCTCCGTCACCGAGGACTCCGACGTGATCCGGGTCTACCGGGCAGCCTCCGACGAGACGCTGGTGATCGTGGTGCACGAGGTGCTGACCGACGAGCGGCGTGAGCTGCTCGACGACGCTGTGCTCGAGCACGATGGCGCCGAGCGCCAGTGGCACCTGCTGCTCGAGCGGGCGCCGGAGGCGATCGAACCGGGGCTGGTGGTGCTGGAGCGGGAGCGCTTCACCGACACCGGCCCGATCGATCTGTTCTGCCGGGACGCCGACGGCCGCACGGTAGTGGTGGAGGTGAAGCGCACCCGCGCCGTGGCCGCGCACGTCGAACAGCTGACCCGCTACTGCGAGCGGGTCGACCTCGATCCGGCCCACAAGCCATGCCGCGGCATCCTGGTGGCGCCCGAGATCGCGCCGCAGGCGCGGGTGATGTGCGAGGCACGTGGCCTCGGCTTTGTCGAGCTCGATTTCGGCGTGCTCAGGGGCGACGTTGTGCCCGAGCTGACCCTCTTCGAGTGAGCCTAGATGATCGATCAATCATCTAGAGCGCGGCCACCGCTTCCAGGAAGCGATCGATCTCCTCGGCCGTGGTGTAGTGCGCGGCGCCCACGCGCACCGCCCCGCCGTTTCGTTCGAGGCCGAGCCGTTCCATCAGCTCGAGGGCGTAGTAGTTGCCGTCCCAGACGAAGATGCCCTGCGCACCCAGCGCAGCAGCCACCGCGGCCGGCGTGTGGTGCTCGACCGTGAAGGTCACGGTCGGCACACGCCGGTCGAGGGCACGCGTGCCGTACTGCTTCACGCCGTCGATCCGGTCGAGCCCCGCGATCAGGCGCTCGGTCAGCAGGCGCTCGTAGCCCGTGATCGCCTCAGCGCCGATGGACACCAGGTAGCGGGCGGCGGCGGCCGTGCCGGCGATGCCCTCGAGGTTGACCGTGCCCGTCTCCCAGGAGCCGGGCGGTTCGTCGTGGGCCGGCCGCACCTTGTAGGGCGTGATTCCCTCCAGCAGCTCAGCCCTGCCGTAGAGCACGCCCACGTGGGGGCCGTAGAACTTGTAGGCGGAGCAGACCAGGAAGTCGCAGCCCAGCTCGTGCGCGTCCATCGGCCCGTGCGGTGCGTACTGGACGGCGTCCACGTAGCTGAGCGCGCCCGCCTCCCGCGACATCCGGCACATGGCCGCCGCGTCGGAGATGGTGCCGGCGCCGTTCGATGCCCAGTTGAATGCGGCGACGCGGGTGCGGTCGGACAGCTTGGCGGCGAAGTCGTCGAGATCGATCAGGCACGTTTCGGGGTCGATGTCGACCTGGCGGACGGTGACGCCCCTGTCCCGCGCCGCCAGCAACCATGGTGCAACGTTGCCGTCGTGGTCAACGCGGGTGACCAGGATCTCGTCGCCCTCGCCCAGGTCGCGCGTCAGCGCCCGCGAGGCGTGGAACGTGAGCGTCGTCATGTTGGCGCCGAACACCACCTCGCCGGCGTCGCAGCCGAGCATCGCCGCCAGGTCGCGGCGTGCGCCGGACAGCACTGCCTCCGAGGCCTGAGACGTCTCGAAGGGGCCGCCCAGGTTCGCGTTGCTGTGGAGGTAGTAGTCGGACACCGCCTCGATCACGGACTCGTGTACCTGCGTGCCGCCGGGGTTGTCCAGGTAGACGCGGCCTGGCCGCAGCGACGGGAACTGCGCCCGGATCGCGGTGACGTCGAAGGTGGCAGCTGTGGCGGCGATGCCGACAGTCTACGATGATCGGCATGCGACTTGCCATCCTGGGCGGCGGACCAGCCGGGTACGCCGCCGCCGCCACCGCCGCCCACCTCGGCGCCGAGGTCACGCTGATCGAGGACAACCAGCTGGGCGGGAACTGCACGATGACCGACGCGATCCCGTCAAAGACGCTGCTGACAACGGCCGACGCGATGCTGAAGATCAGCCAGGCCGAGGAGGAGGGCGTCGACTTCGCGCGTGGCTTCCCCGAGGTCAACCTGCGTCGCACGCTGGCCCGCGCCCGCGCCGTGGCGCTGCACCAGAGCCGGGGAGTGCGTGAGCGCATGGACGGCATGAACGTCCGCGTCCTGCCCGGCCACGGTGTTGTCACATCGGCCGACGCCCTTCGCACCCGCGTTGACGACCAGGACATCGAGGTCCGGTTCGACGCGCTGCTGGTGTGCACCGGCGCCTCTCCGTTCGTGCCGCCGTTCGCGCGCCCCGACGGCCAGCGCGTGCTGACCACGCGCCAGGTGTTCGACCTGCGCCACCTGCCCGAGCACCTGGTGGTGCTCGGGGCGGGGCCGACCGGGTGCGAGTTCGCGGACTTCTTCTCGCGCTGCGGCTCCCGCGTCACGCTGGTGTCGGCCCGCGACCAGATCCTGCCCAACGACGACCCCGATCTGGCCGAGGTGCTGGAGGAGGTGTTTCTCAAGCGCGGCATGGACGTGATCAAGAACGGCCGCGCGGCCGCCATCGACACCGAGGACGGAGAGTGCGTACGGCTGGTGCTAGAGGACGGCCGCGAGCTGGACTGCTCGCACGTGCTGCTCTGCATCGGGATGCGTCCCAACACCACCGAGCTGGGGCTGGAGTCGGCCGGGGTCACGTTCGGTGACCGCGGCACGCTGCCGATCGACGAGTTCTGCCGCACGAACGTCGAGAACATCTACGCCTGCGGCGACGTCACCGGCCAGATCATGCTCGCCAACACGGCCGCCATGCACGGCCGCACGGCCGCGATGCACGCGCTCGGCCTGCCGGTGGACGCGGTCAGCTACACCGGTGTTGCCTGGTGCGTGTTCACGCGGCCGGAGATCGCCAAGGCCGGCATCTCGGAGCGGCAGGCACGCATCGACGGCATCCCGGTCAGCGTCACGAAGCACCTGATCCGGGCCAACCCGCGGGCGGTGATGGAGAACGAGACGGACGGCATCATCAAGCTGCTGTCGGATCCCGACGACGGCACCGTGCTGGGCGGGGCGATGGTCGGGCTGCGCGCATCGGAGGTGATCACGACGGTGGCGCTGGCGGTGCACGCGAAGCTGGGCGTGCAGGCCCTGGCCGAGACCGCGGCCGTGAACCCGTCGATGTCGGAGAGCCTGCAGCGCACCGCAGAGAAGGCGGCCGAGGGCATGTTGGGTGTGTCCCGGGTGACGCTCGCCTCCTGAGCCTGCGGCTACACGTCGATGCGCAGCCCCGGTATGGCGAGGTCGATCGGTCCCTTATACTCCGCTCCGGCCCGCTCGCGCACGAAGTCGTAACCGATCTCCTCGGGGATATGGGTGAGCAGCAACCGCTTCGCGCCGGCCCGGCGGGCCTCGCGCCCGGCCTCGGCCGCGTCCATGTGACCGCGCTCGCTGGAGTCGTTCGAGGCATCGCCCAGCGCCGCCTCGCACACGAACAGGTCGGCGCCGTGTGCGAAGCGCGCGAGCCGCTCGGTGGGGGCGGTGTCGGCCGAGAACACGATCACCGCTGACGGCGTCGCGATCTTCACCGAGTAGCAGGTGGTGTAGTGCAGGCACGGGGCGAACGTGATGTGCAGGTCACCCAGCCGCAGGTCATCGTGGGGGTCGTACTCGGTCAGGTCGAACGCGGCCTCGAATGTCTCCACCGATCCGTCCCAGACCGAGGCGACCGTGTCCAGCACCGCACGGCCGCCGGGAGGCAGGTGCAGCAGCGGCTTGGGCCGGTCACGCCAGCTGCCGTAGCGGAAGGCATAGTGCAGCGGCACCAGGTCGAACCAGTGGTCGGCGTGGAAGTGCGTGATCAGGATGTCGGTCAGCGGCGGCGGGTTGACCGCGCGCAGCTCCTGGGCGATCCCCGATCCGCAGTCGATCAGCATCCGCCGCTCCTCTGACTCGAGCAGGTACCCGCTGGCCGCCTGGCCGGGGTTGGGCCATGCCGGGCTACCGCCGAGCACTGTCCACGACAGCACCGCCTACATCCCCATCGCGTGGTAGCCCGAGTCGACGTAGAGCGTGGTGCCGGTGACCATCGAGGCCAGCGGACTGCACAGGTACAGGGCGGCGTTGCCGACGTCGCCGGCTTCGATGTTGCGCTGTAACGGCGACCGGGCCTCGATCACGGCCTCCATCTGGTCGAACCCGGGAATGCCCTTCGCCGCCAGCGTGCGCACCGGCCCGGCCGAGATGGCATTGACCCGGATCTGCGCCGGGCCCAGCTCGTAGGCCAGGTAGCGCACCGAGCACTCCAGCGCGGCCTTCGCGGCCGCCATCACGTTGTACTTGGGGAATGCGCGCTCGCTGGCCATGTAGGTGAGCGTCACCATCGCGCCGCCGCCGCGCGGTGCCATCAGCGGCTCGGCCGACCGTGCCATGGCGACCATCGAGTAGGCCGAGATGTCCAGGGCCGTCACGAACGCGTGCCGCGAGGTGTCGATGAAGCGGCCCTCGAACGATTCGGCCGGCGCAAAGGCGATCGAGTGGGCGAGGATGTCGAGGCCACCCAGCCGCTCGCCGAGCTGGTCGAAGGCGGTTTCGATGCTCTCGTCGCTGGACACGTCGCACGGCACCACAACGTCGGAGCCGACGGTCTCGGCCAGCTTGCGCACCGAATCCTCCAGGCGGTCTCCCTGGTAGGTGAACGCCAGCCTCGCTCCAGCGCCGTGCAGCGCCTGGGCGATGGCCCATGCGATCGAGCGCTTGTTGGCGACGCCGGCGACGAGTGCCAGCTTGCCGTCGAGGATGCCTTCGGTCACAGCCGTCCTTTCGCGTGGATCGGAAACCGCGCAGACGCTAGCACGGCGGCTGGCGGTCCGGCCCGAACAGCGCGAGCACATCCGGGTCCTCGAGCGAGGAGACGTCACCCGGATCCTCGCCTAGCACGGCCGCGCGCACGGCGCGCCGCACGATCTTCGCGCTGCGCGTCTTCGGCAGCGCTGCCACGAAGCGGATCCGGTCGGGCGCGAAGGCCTTGCCCAGCTCGGCAACGACCGCCTCGCGCACGGCCGCCCGCAGCGCGTCGTCCGGCTCGGCGCCAATCTGCGGTACGCAGAACAGCCATGCCACCTCGCCCTTCACGTCGTGCGGGACGCCGATCGCGCAGGCCTCGGCCACACCGGCGCAGCGCACCGCCGCCGATTCGAACTCGGCCGGCCCGATCCGCTTGCCGGCCACGTTGAGCGTGTCGTCGGATCGCCCGTGCAGGTACCAGTAGCCGTCCGCGTCGACCGATGCCCAGTCGCCGTGCACCCAGATCCCCGGCCAGCGCGACCAGTACGTCTCCAGGAACCGCTGGCGGTCGCCCCAGATGCCGCGCGTCATGGACGGCCACGGCGTACGGCACACCAGCTCGCCCACCTCGCCCGGCGCCACCGGCTCGCCGTCGGGCCCCAGCACGTCCATCGCCATGCCCAGCGAGGGCAGGCCCAGCGTGCACTCCTTGAGCGGCATCACCGGCATCGGCGAGAGGAAGCAGGCCGCGACCTCCGTGCCGCCCGACAGGTTGATGATCGGGCAGCGCCGCTCGCCCACCACCTCGAACAGCCAGCGATAGGGATCGGGGTTCCAGGGCTCCCCGGTCGAGGCCAGGATCCGCAGCGAGCTGCGATCGTGCTCCAGCACCGGCGCGTCGCCGTGGCCGCGGAGCGCCCGGATCAGCGTGGGGGAGACTCCCAGCACCGAGACCCGGTGCCGCTCCACCAGCTGCCACAGCCGGCCCGGGCCGGGATGGTCGGGCGCGCCCTCAGACAGCACCAGCGTCGCGCCCAGCGCGCCCGCGCCGACCACCTCCCAGGGGCCCATGATCCAGCCCATGTCGGTCACCCACATGAACCGGTCGTCGGCTGCGACGTCGGTCTGAAACGCGCACTCCTCGGCGATCTTGACAAGGAAGCCGCCGTGCACGTGCACGGCGCCCTTGGGGCGCCCCGTGGTGCCGGACGTGTAGATCACCATCATCGGCGTCTCCGGGTCGAGCGGCGGGGCGGGCAGCTGCGCGGGCTGGCCGGCCACGAGCTCGTGCCAGTGGTGATCGCGCCCGCCCCGCATCGACGGCCGCGTGCCCAGCCGGTCCCACACCACGACGTGTCGCACCGTGGGTGCCTGCTCGAGCGCCGCGTCGGCGACCTGTTTCATCGAGACCGGCTTCCCGCGGCGCGGCACGGCGTCGGCCGTCAGCAGCGCCACCGCACCCGCGTCCTTCAGCCGTGCCGCCACCGCCGCCGCGCCGAAGCCGGAGAAGATCGGCACCGCGATGGCGCCGATCTTGCAGATCGCGTAGAAGCCTGCCACCACCTCGACCGACATCGGCAGGAACAGGCCAACCGTCTGGCCGGGCTCGACGCCCAGCTGCAGCAGCGCGTTTCCCACGCGGTTGACCTCGGCCTCGAGCTCACGGTAGCTGACCGTCCGCACCTTGCCGTCCTCGCTCTCCCAGATCACGGCCGTGCGCTCGGGGCTGTCGCGGGCGTGCCGGTCGACGCAGTTGTGGGTCAGGTTGATCCGGCCGCCGGAAAACCAGCGCGTCCACATCGGTCCGTCGCTCTGGTCGTAGACCTGCGAGTAGGGCGTCGTGAACTCGAGCCCAAGGTGCGTGACCACGGCGTCCCAGAACCAGCCGATGTCGTCCTGCGCCCGGCTGCCCAGCCCGCGCCAGTCGGAGATCTCTTGCTCGCGCATGAACGCCGTCACCCGGGCGCGATCGATCACCGCCGCTGGAGGCGTCCAGATCACGTCTTGCATAGGTGATACATAGGTGCTAGCGTGCGCGGGTCTATGGGACGGATGCTACCCGTCGGGGATGCCGCTCGAGCGCTGGGCATCAGCGTGGACACGCTCAGGCGCTGGGAGCGCAGCGGCCGCATAGCCACCGAGCGCGATTCGGCCAACCGCCGCGTCGTCGACGAGGACGAGGTCGCGCGTCTGGGCGGCCACGTCGTCCACCACGTCGATGCCTCGTTCTCGGCGCGCAACCGGTTCGAGGGCGTCATCACCAGCGTCGAGGTGACCGGCGTGATCGCTCAGGTCGAGATGGAATCCGGCGGCAACCACATCGTGTCGGTGATCACCCGCGATGCCGTCGAGGAGCTCGGTCTGGTGCCGGGGGTGAGGGCGGTGGCCACGGTCAAGGCCACGTCCGTGATGGTGGCGCGGCTGTGAGATCGCGGCTGCTGCTCCTGGTGCTCGCGCTGGTTGCGGCCGCGGGCTGCGGGAGCGGCTCGGGCTCGTCCAGCGGCGGCTCGTCGGCCCCATCGGGGGGCAAGCTGGTCGTGTTCGCGGCCTCGTCGCTGATCGACGCTTTCCCCACGATCGCGACCACCTACCAGCAGCAGCACCCAGGCTGGAAGGTCGACTTCGAGTTCCTCGGATCCGACCAGCTGGCCGCACAGATCGAGCAGGGCGACCCGGCCGACGTCTTCGCCGCAGCCAGCACCAAGTACCCCGAGCAGCTGCAGGGCGAGAAGCTGCTGGGCAGGACCACCAACTTCGCGACCAACACGCTGGTGCTGGCCACGCCGGCCGACAACCCGGCCGGGATCACGTCGGTCAACGACATCGGCAGCGCCAAGCTGGTGGTGGGCGACCCGAGCGTGCCGATCGGCGCCTACACGCTGACCGTGCTCGACAACCTGGGCATCAAGCCCTCCTCGCTGAACATCGTCAGCCAGGAGGCCAAGGTCACCGACATCGTGACCAAGGTGGAGCTGGGGGAGGCGGACGCCGGGTTCATCTACACCAGCGACGCCAGGAGCGCCGGCGACAAGCTCACATCGTTCGAGCTGCCGGCCTCCGCCCAGGCCACCGCCACCTATCCGATCGGTATCGTGACCGGCTCGAAGAATGCAAAGGCGGCGCAGCAGTGGATCGACCTGGTGATGAGCCCACAGGGGCAGCAGGTTCTGGTACGCGACGGATTCGGCCCGGCAGCTTCGAGCTGATCGGGGCGCTGGCCGCCGGCCTGACGCTGTCGTTCCTGCTGCTGCCGCTGATCGCGATATTCCTGCATGGCAACCTCGCGGCCGGCATCCGCTCCCAGGAGGCACGCGCCGCTCTGTGGCTGTCGCTGCAGCTGAGCCTTGTGTCGCTGGCGGTGATGGTGGTGGTCGGCACGCCGCTCGCCTACCTGCTGGCGACCCGCTCCTTTCCCAGCCGCTCGCTGGTGATGACCGCAGTCGAGCTGCCGCTGGTGCTGCCTCCGGCTGTGGCCGGCATCGGCCTGCTGATGGCGTTCGGGCGGCGTGGGCTGCTCGGCCACCAGCTGGCGCTGGCCGGCATCTCGATCCCGTTCACGCGGCTGGCGGTGGTGATGGCGATGACCTTCGTCGCCTCCCCGCTCTACATCCGCCAGGCCGTATCGGCCTTCGAGGCGGTCGACAGCACGCTGCTGGAGGCGTCCCGCACGCTGGGCGCCGGCAGCGGCCGCACGTTCCGGCGGGTTGCGCTGCCGCTCGCGGGCAGCGGGCTGGGCGCCGGCATGGCGCTGGGATGGGCACGCGCCGTGGGCGAGTTCGGCGCCACCATCATCTTCGCCGGCAGCCTCACGGGTGTTACGCGCACCGCTCCGATCGAGATCTACCTGGGCCTGTCCGACGACCTGGATGCCGGGCTGGCGACCGCCGCGGTGCTGATCGCCGCCAGCGGCGGCGTGCTTCTGACCGTCAAGCTGCTCGGCGTTGGGAGGGCACGGCGCTTCACGCCTCTGTGACACGTGAGCTGCGCAGCTTCACGCTGCACGTTCAGCTCGACGTCGACGGCGTGCTGGCCGTCGTCGGCCCCTCCGGTGCGGGCAAGTCGACGCTGCTGCGCCTGATCGCGGGGCTCGATGCGCCCTCGCGCGGCCGCATCGAGTGCGACGGCGATCTCTGGTTCGGCGACGGGCGCGACCTGCCGCCGGAGCGGCGCCGCTGCGGGTTCGTGTTCCAGGACTACGCGTTGTTCCCGCACATGACGGTGCGCCAGAACGTCGCCTACGGCGCCGACGGCACGGACATCGATCCGCTGCTCGACCGGGTCGGGATCGGGCACCTGGCAGGGGCCCGCCCGCCGCGGCTGTCCGGCGGCGAGCGGCAGCGGGTGGCCCTGGCGCGGGCGCTTGCGCTGCAGCCGCAGGCGCTGTTGCTGGACGAGCCGCTGTCGGCGCTCGATCCGGCCACGCGCGGCGCGGTCGCGGCGGAGCTGGCCGCGGTGCTGCGGGATGCGGCCGTGCCCGCCATCGTGGTCACGCATGCCTACGACGAGGCGGTGTCGCTGGCCGGCCGGGTGGCCGTGATCGAGCAGGGCCGGGTGGTGCAGGAGGGCACGCCGCGCGAGCTGCTGGAAGCGCCGCTGACGTCGTTCGTCGCGGAGTTCGCCGGCACCAACTACCTTCCGGGGATGGCGTCCGGAGGCCTGGTGCACCTCGACCGCGGTGGCTCGGTGCGGATCGCCGGCCATGCATCCGGGCGGGTCGCGGTGCTGGTCGCCCCCTGGGAGATCACGCTCTCGCTGGCGCCGGTCGACGACTCCGCCCAGAACCACGTCGCAGGGGCGATCGAGCGGGTGGTGCCGATGGGAAACCGGGTGCGCGTCACCATCGACGGCATCGCCGCCGAGATCACGCCCGAATCAGCCGAGCGGCTGGCACTCCAGCCGGGGGTACGGGTGATCGCCTCCTGGAAGGCCACCAGCACCCGGATCCTCGCCGCCGGATAGGGTCCGTGGGTGCGGGTCGTGATCGCGCCGGACAAGCTGAAGGGCACCTACAGCGCCGATGAGGCGGCGCGGGCGCTGGCACGAGGATGGCGATCGCGCAGGCAGGACGATCTGCGGCTGGTGCCGCTGGCCGACGGCGGCGAGGGCACGGCAGCGGCGCTGCTGACGGCGCGCGGCGGCACCTGGCGATCGGCCCCCGCGCACGACGCGCGAGGCCGGCCGGTCGAGGCCCGGTACGCCGATCTCGGTGCGGGCGATGCGGCGCTGGACGTGGCTGAGGCCTGCGGCATGTGGCGGGTCGCCGACCTGCCGCCAGATCCGCTCGAGGCGACCTCACTGGGTGCCGGCGAGCTGATCGCCCGGGCGATCGCCGATGGCGGCACGCGGATCGTCGTCGGCGTCGGCGGCACCGCCACCACCGACGGCGGCGTCGGCCTGCGGGGTGCGCTGGGGCCGGTGCCGGAGGGCGTGTCGCTGGTGGCGGCGCTGGATGTCGACAACCCGCTGCTGGGCGCGGCCGGCGCGGCTGCGGTGTACGGGCCGCAGAAGGGCGCGAGCCCACAGCAGGTGGCAGAGCTGGATCGGCGTCTGGCAGCGCTGGAGCTGGCGTCGGCGCGGCGGCCCGGCGCCGGCGCCGGCGGCGGTATCGGCGCGATGCTGATGGATCTCGGGGCCGAGGCGGTGCCGGGCGCGCGGCTGGTGCTGGACGAGGTCGGCTTTGACCGAGCCCTAGACGGGGCCGGTCTCTGCATCACCGCTGAGGGCCGGATCGACGGCCAGACCCTGCGCGGCAAGGTGGTGTCGGCCGTGGCGCAGCGCTGCCGCACGGCGAGCGTGACCTGTGTCGCCGTGGGCGGCGTCGTCGACGCGGAGGCGGCCGCCGCGCTCGCGGAGCTGGGTGCAGACACCCTGCAGCAGGGCGACCTCGAGGCGGCCGGGGCGGAGCTGGCCGCGAGGCTAGCGCGCGGTGGCCGGTTGTGAGGCCGGAGCCGGCAGCGTGAACCCGCCCAGCTTCTCCAGCACCGCGATCCGGTCCTCCAGCGGCGGGTGCGTGTCGAACATGCCGCCCAGGCTCGAGCGCAGCCCCTTGTGGTCGCGCAGCGGCGACTCGATGTAGAGGTGCGCCGTGGCGCGCGTCACCGTGTGCAGCGGCTGCGTGTCGTCGCGCAGGGCGGCCAGCGCCATCGCCAGGCCCTCGGCGTCGCCGGTGATCTCGGCGGCGCTGGCATCGGCCAGGTACTCACGTCGGCGTGACAGCGACATCTGCAGCAGCGTCGCGCCCACCGGGGCCAGCACGGCCGCCACCAGGCCCGCGATCACGCCGATCGCGCCCAGGCCGCCCTCACGCTCGTCGCTGCCCCCGCCGAAGATCGTGATCCGCATCAGCAGGTCGGAGGCGAGCGCGATCACGCCCACCAGCACCGCGGCCAGGCTCATCAGCCGCACGTCGCGGTTACGGATATGCGACACCTCGTGCGCCAGCACCCCCTCCAGCTCGCGCTTGTTCATCATCTTGGCCAGGCCGGCGGTGACGGCGACGTAGGCGTGGTCGGGGTCGCGTCCCGCTGCGAACGCGTTCGGCGAGGGGTCGTCGATCATGTACAGGTCGGGAGTCTTGGCCAGGCCGGCTGCGATGCCCACGTTCTCGAGCGCCCGGTACAGCTCCGGCTGCTGCTCCTTGGTGACCTTGTGCGCGCCGGATGCGGCGGCGATCATCGCGCCGGCCGCGAACCACGAGACGATGCCGTAGACGATCGCGATGATGCCGATGAACCCCGCCACGCCGGGCTGGTAGGCGAAGTAGACGGCGGCCGAGAAGATGCCCACCAGGATCGCGAACCCGAACAGCACGAACGTGGTGCGCACACGGTTCGCGCGGATCTGCTGCTGCAGCGTCATGTCACACCGAGACGGCGACGGGGGCGCGGTCGCCGTCGTCGTCCAGCCGGAAGAACTCGCGTGGACTGAACCCGAAGGTGCCTGCCACCACGCTGGCGGGGAACGTCTGCTGCGCGGTGTTGTAGGCCTGCACGACGGTGTTGTAGTACCGGCGCGCTGCCGCGATCTTGTCCTCGGTGTCGGTCAGCTCGTCCTGCAGCCGCTTGAAGTTCTCGCTGGCCCGCAGCTGTGGATAGGCCTCGGCCACGGCGAACAGCCGCCCCAGCGCCGCCCCGGTCTTGCCGGCCGCATCGGCCGCACCGGCCACCCCCTGTGCCGACAGCGTGCTGGCCCGGGCCTGGGCTAGTTCCTCGAATAGACCCGACTCGTGCGCCGCGTAGGCCTTCACCGATTCCACCAGGTTCGGGATCAGGTCGGCGCGCCGCTTCAGCTGGATGTCGATGCCCGAGAAGCCCTGATCGGTCTCGTTGCGCAGCCGCACCAGCCGGTTGTAGGTGTACATCAGCCAGCCCAGCACCAGCACGACCAGCGCGATGATCACGATCAGGACGATCACGAACAGAAGCCTACCGGGCCGGCGCGA
>JBJMJD010000029.1:0-22511 GCA_045806525.1 Gaiellales bacterium
AACGAGACGGCGAGCGCGGGGCTTGAGGCATGAGCGCCGACACCGCCACAACCGCCGAGCGCAGCCGGGGCATCCGCAAGGAGCGCCGCGGCGTCGTAGTCTCCGACGCGATGGACAAGACCGTCGTCGTCCGCGTCGACGTCCTGAAGCCGCATCCCAAGTACAAGAAGACGATGCGCCGCTCGATCAAGCTCCACGCCCACGACCAGGAGAACCAGTCCAAGGTCGGTGACGTGGTGCGGATCGTCGAGACGCGCCCGCTCTCGAAGACGAAGCGCTGGCGCGTGGCCGAGATCGTCGAGGTGGCCAGGTGATCCAGGTGGAGACGCGCCTGCGAGTCGCCGACAACACCGGCGCCCGCGAGCTGCTCTGCATCCGTATCAAGGGCGGCAGCAAGCGCCGCTACGCCGGGGTCGGCGACATCATCGTCGGCACCGTCAAGCAGGCGACCCCGAACGGCAGCGTCAAGAAGGGCGAGGTGGTGACGGCCGTGGTCGTGCGCACCAAGAAGCAGCACCATCGTGAGGACGGCACGTACATCGCCTTCGACGAGAACGCCGCAGTGATCATCGACAACCAGCGCAACCCCCGCGGGACCCGCATCTTCGGCCCGGTTGCGCGCGAGCTGCGCGAGCGCAACTTCATGAAGATCGTCTCGCTCGCGCCAGAGGTGCTCTAGGACAGTGGCAGACGCAAAGGTGAAGATCAGGAAGGGCGACTCCGTGCAGGTGATCGCCGGCAAGGATTCGGGCAAGCGCGGCACCGTCGTGCGCGTGCTGCCGGAGCGCGGCCGCGTCGTGGTCGAGAAGGTCAACATGATCAAGCGGCACACCAAGCCGCGGCCGGCGCCGCGAAACTCGAGCAACCAGCAGGTGATTCCCGGCGGCGTGATCGAGAAGGAGGCGCCGCTGAACCTGTCCAACGTGCAGCTGGTCTGCCCCTCGTGCGGCAAGCCGACGCGGGTCGGCTACCGGTTCACCGACGACGGCAGCAAGGTGCGCGTGTGCCGCGCCTGCGGGAAGGACATCGACGGATGAGCACCGTGGAAGCGCCGACTCCGCGCCTGAAGGAGCGATATTTCGACGAGATCCGGCCGGCTCTGCAGGAGTCGCTGGGCCTGTCCTCGATGATGGCCGTGCCCCGGATCACGAAGATCACGCTGAACATGGGCGTGGGCGAGGCCAAGACCAATGCCAAGGCGCTGGACGACGCCGCCGAGCAGCTGGCCACCATCGCCGGCCAGCGGCCCGTGATCACGCGCGCGAAGAACTCGATCGCCGGGTTCAAGCTGCGCGAGGGCATGCCGATCGGCTGCAAGGTGACGCTGCGCGGCGATCGCATGTACGAGTTCTACGACCGCCTGATGGCGATCGCGCTCCCGCGCATCCGCGACTTCCGCGGGATCAACCCGGGCTCGTTCGACGGCCGCGGGAACTTCTCGATGGGCGTGCGCGAGCAGATCATCTTCCCCGAGATCAACTACGACGACATCCATGAGGTGCGTGGCCTGACCATCACGATCACCACCTCAGCAGCAACGGACGACCAGGCGCGCGAACTGCTGCGCGCCATGGGCATGCCGTTCGCGACCGACGAGGGACGTTTCTAGATGGCTAAGGAATCACTGAGGGTCAAGCAGCAGCGCCCGGCGAAGTATCCGACCAGGGCCTACAACCGCTGCGCACGCTGCGGCCGCGCCCGCGGCTACTACCGCAAGTTCGGCGTCTGCCGGATCTGTCTCCGCGAGCTCGCGCACCAGGGCGTGGTGCCGGGCATGACCAAGAGCAGCTGGTGAGCAGATGATCACTGATCCGATCGCAGACATGCTGACTCGCCTGCGGAACGCCAACCTGGCGCTCCACCAGTTCGTCGAGATGCCCAGCTCCGGCATGCGCAGGGAGATCGCGCGCATCCTCGAGCAGGAGGGCTACATCGAGGGCTTCAAGGTGGACAAGGGCGAGGTACACGACACGCTGGTGGTGACGCTCAAGTACGGTGCCAACCGCGAGCGCGTGATCTCCGGCCTCAAGCGCGTGTCCAAGCCGGGCCGGCGCATCTACGCACGCAAGGACCGCCCGCATAAGGTGCTGGGCGGAATGGGCGTCGCGATCCTGTCAACGTCGAGCGGCGTCGTCACCGGCCGCCAGGCCCAGGAGGCGGGCGTCGGCGGCGAGGTGCTCTGCTACGTGTGGTGACCAGATGAGCCGTATCGGACGAAAACCAATCACAGTGCCATCCGGTGTCGACATCGAGATCGGGCGCGGCAGCGTGACCGTGAAGGGGCCCAAGGGTACCCTGTCGGAGCGCGTCAGCCCCGATATGACGGTCACGCTCGACGACGGCACGCTGCTCGTGTCGCGGCCCAGCGACCGCGGCGATCACCGCGCCCTGCACGGGCTGACGCGCTCGCTGGTCGCAAACATGGTCACCGGCGTCACCGACGGGTTCGAGAAGCGGCTCGAGATCCAGGGCGTCGGCTATCGTGCCGCACTGCGCGGCAGCGATCTCGAGATGCAGCTGGGATTCAGCCATCCGGTGTCGGTGAAGGCGCCCGAGGGAGTCACCTTCGAGGTGCCGCAGCCGACCCAGATCGTCGTGCGCGGCATCTCCAAGCAGGTGGTCGGCGAGGTCGCCGCCCAGATCCGCAAGTGGCGCCCGCCGGAGCCCTACAAGGGCAAGGGCATCAGGTATGCGGACGAGCACGTCGTACGGAAGGTCGGTAAGCGGGCATGAGCGTTCAGACGAAGGAACAGGCACGGCAGCGGCGGCATCGCCGGGTGCGTGCGAAGCTGTCGGGAACGGCCGCGCGGCCGCGCTTGGCCGTGTACCGCTCGAACGCGCGCATCTACGCACAGCTGATCGATGACGAGGCCGGCCACACGCTGGCGGCGGCGTCCAGCGGCGAGAAGCAGCTGGTCAAGACGTCGCGCGCCGATGCGCCGGTCGCTGTCGGCACGCTGATCGCCGAGCGCGCGAAGGCGGCCGGCATCGAAACTGTCGTGTTCGACCGCGGCGGCTATCTCTACCACGGCAGGGTGAAGGCGCTCGCAGACGCCGCCCGCGAAGGGGGACTGCACTTCTAATGGCTCGAAACGAACGTGACAGCCGCGAGCTGCAGGAGCGCGTGGTCAAGATCAACCGCGTGGCCAAGGTGGTGAAGGGCGGCCGGCGCTTCTCGTTCACCGCGCTGGTGGTGGTCGGCGACGAGGTCGACCGCGTCGGCGTCGGCTATGGCAAGGCCAACGAGGTGCCCTCGGCGATCGCCAAGGCGGTCGAGGACGCAAAGAAGAACATGTTCCAGGTGCCGAAGTACAAGACCACGATCACGCATCAGACGGTCGGGCGCTACGGCGCGGGCCGCGTGATGCTGAAGCCGGCCAGCGAGGGCACCGGCGTGATCGCAGGCGCCGGCGTGCGCGCCGTGCTGGAGCTGGGCGGGGTGCGCGATATCCTGGCCAAGTCGCTGGGCACGGCCAACCCGATCAACCTGCTGATGGCGACGGTGGACGGGCTCAAGAACCTGAAGCGGCCGGAGGAGGTGGCGAAGCTCCGGGGCAAGACGGTGGCCCAGGTGATCAAGCCCCATTCCGAGGTGGTCGCCGAGCAGGCCGCCGCCGTCGAGGCAGCCGCGGTCGCCGCGGCCGAGGGCGCCTGATGGCCAAGCTCCGCGTCACCCAGGTGCGCAGCACCATCCGCACCCGGCCCGAGCACCGCGGCACGATGCGGGCGCTGGGGCTGCGCAAGATCAACCAGTCGTCGGTCCATGAGGACTCGCCCGTGCTGCAGGGAATGCTGCGCAAGGTGGCCTCGCTCGTGAAGGTCGAGAACGATGAGTGAACTGAACCTGCACACGCTGAAGCCGGCCGAGGGCAGCCACCGCGATCGCAAGCGGGTCGGCCGCGGCCACGGCTCGGGCAGCGGCAAGACCGCCGGGCGCGGCCAGAAGGGCCAGAAGTCGCGGTCGGGCAGCCACAGCATGCGCCCGGGCTTCGAGGGCGGGCAGATGCCGCTGTACATGCGGCTGGGCAAGCTGCGCGGCCCCAACCACCGAAAGTCGATGCCGCTGGGCCCGTTCCGCACCCACACGACGCCGGTCAACGTGCGCGAGCTGGCGCGGTTCGACGCGGGCACAGAGGTGACCCCGGAGCTGCTCAAGCAGGCCGGCGTCGTGCGCTCCCTGAAGCACCCGATCAAGGTGCTCGGGAGCGGCGAGCTGACGGTCAAGCTGACCGTCCACGCGCATCGCTTCTCGGCGAAGGCGGTCGAGCTGATCGAGGCCGCCGGCGGCAGCGTCGTGCTGGTCGGGCCCCAGCCCGACGCCGACGCCAAGCCCAAGAAGCGGCGGGCGAAGGCGGCCGCGGCCGCCGAGCAGGAGCAGCCCGCGGCCGAGGCGGCGCCCAAGCCGAAGCAGAAGAAGGCGCCCAGGGTCGAGCAGGCCGAGCCCGAGGAAGCGGAGGAGGCTGAGGCCGAGCCGGAGACAGAGGAGGGGCCGGCCGAGCCCGAAGCCGATGAGGCGCCGGCCGAGCAGGAGCCCGTGGCCGAGGCCACGGACTCGGCTGACGACGAGGACGAGACTACGAGCTAGATGGTTGATTCCATGAACAACGCGGCGCTGGACTGGTCTGGGACACGCTGGACGCCACGATCGTCCTCGGCCAGGACATCATCCAGCCTGCCCGTCGGACGCTCCCGTCGCCCAGCGCACCCCATCCTGCGCCCAGCATCCACGCATTCCATGGAATCAACCATCTGATGCTCGAGAACTTCCTCAACGCCTGGCGCGTCCCCGACCTGCGCACGAAGCTGCTGTTCACAGCGGCGATGCTGGCGGTCTACCGGCTGGGCTCGCACCTGCCGGCTCCGGCGGTCAACCCCGACGCGATCAACGTCGGCGGCTCCAGCTTCCTGAACCTGCTGAACACCTTCTCCGGGGGCGGCCTCAGCCGGCTCTCGATCTTCGCGCTGGGCATCATGCCCTACATCACGGCGTCGATCATCCTGCAGGTCATGACGCCGGTGTTCCCGTCGCTGCAGGCGCTGCAGAAGGAGGGGGAGCTGGGCCAGCGGCGCATCACCCAATACACCCGCTACCTGACCGTCGCCCTGGCCGCCGCCCAGTCACTGGGCTACGCCTACGCGTTTGCCAACAACTCCAGCCTGCTGGGCGCGACCAGCCTCGGCAACGTGCTGGTCGACCACTCGCTGCGCAGCTACGCGCTGGTGGTCATGACGCTCACCGCCGGCGCCACGCTGCTGATGTGGATCGGCGAGCTGATCACCCAGAAGGGCATCGGCAACGGCATGAGCCTGCTGATCTTCTCGTCCATCCTGACCAGCGCCCCGGCCGGCATCAACGCCTGGTGGAATGGCTCCGGGTTCGAGAAGCTGTCGCTGCCGATCGTGATCCTGGCGGTCGTGACCGGCGTCGTCTACGTGCAGGAGGGGATCCGCAAGATCCCGATCCAGTACGCCAAGCGCATGGTCGGCCGGCGGATGACCTCGGGCGGCAGCACCTACCTGCCGCTGCGGGTGAACATGGCGGGCGTGATCCCCGTGATCTTCGCCTCGGCCATCATGATCCTGCCGGCGACCGTCGCCAGCCTGCTGCCGGGAACGCTCGGCCCCAAGGTGGCGCAGTGGTTCCAGTTCACGTCGTGGCCCTACATCATCGGCGAGTCGCTGCTGATCTTCGCGTTCACGTTCTTCTACGTGGCGGTGGTGTTCAACTCGCTCGAGCAGGCCGACAACCTCAAGAAGTACGGCGGCTTCATCCCCGGCATCCGGCCCGGCCGCCCCACCGCGCAGTATCTCGAGTCGGTGCTGGTGCGCCTGACCGTGGCGGGGTCGCTGTTCCTGGCCACCGTCGCCGCCGCGCCGACGCTGTTCATCAAGTTCGGCGGCTTCAGCACGGCCACCGCGCGTGCGCTGGGCGGAACCTCTGTGCTGATCGTGGTCGGCGTTGCCATCGACACCATGCGTCAGATCGAGTCGCAGCTGTCGATGCGCAGCTACAAGGGCTTCCTGAAGTAGGCCGCAGGTGCCTCTCGACCTGATCTTCATGGGCCCCCCCGGGGCTGGCAAGGGCACCCAGGCTGCGCGCGTCGCGCCCCTGCGCGGGCTCGCCCACATCGCCACCGGCGACATGTTGCGCGAGGCCGTACGAGACGGTAGCGAGCTGGGGCTGGTGGCCAAGGAGATCATGGCCCGCGGCGACCTGGTGCCGGACGACGTGATCATCGGCATGTTCCGGGAGCGCCTGTCGGCGCCGGACACCGAGGGCGGGTTCATCCTGGACGGCTTCCCGCGCACGCTCACCCAGGCCCAGGCCCTGGACTCCATGCTGGCCGACCTGGGCCGCAGCATCTCGTCGGTGCCGGTCTTCGATCTGGCCCTTGAGCAGCTGCTGGAGCGGGTGGGCGGTCGCCGCGTCTGCCGCGAGGCCGAGCATGTCTACCACCTTGTCACCGCACCGCCGAAGGCGCCCGGCGTCTGCGACATCGACGGCTCCGAGCTCTATCAGCGCGACGACGACACCGAGCCGGTGATCCGCGCCCGCTATCAGAAGCAGTGGGTGGAGGCGGCCACGCCGGTGCTCGACCACTACGACGCGGCCGGCCTGGTCGTATGGATCGACGCCGGAGGCACCCGCGAGCAGGTCTCCGCCGAGATCGATGCGCTGCTGGCCCAACTGGGGGATGGCTCATGATCGTTCGCAAGACCGCAGCCGAGATCGAGATCATGGCGCGGGCCGGCCGGGTGGTCGCCTCGACGCTGGAGCTGATGGAGAGCAGCGCCCGCGAGGGCGTCACCACCGGCGAGCTGGACGCGCTGGCCGAGGAGTACATCCGCTCCTGCGGCGGTGTGCCCACCTTCAAGGGCTACCGCGGCTTCCCCGGGTCGATCTGCGCGTCGCCCAACGAGATGATCGTGCACGGCATCCCCGGCCCCTACCGGCTGGAGGACGGCGACCTGCTGTCGGTGGACGTGGGGGTCACGCTCGACGGCTTCGTGGCCGACTCGGCCATCACGATCCCGATCGGGACCGTCTCCGACCAGGCCTACGCGCTGATCGATGCCTGTCAGAAGAGCCTGGACGCCGCGATCGCGCAGTGCCGGCCCGGCAACCGCCTGGGCGACATCTCGCACGCCGTCCAGGAGGTGGTCGAGGCGAACGGCTTCGGTGTCGTCCGAGCGCTGGTCGGCCACGGCGTCGGACGAAGCATGCACGAGGACCCGCAGATCCCCAACTACGGGCCGGCCGGCCGCGGGCCGAAGCTTGCCCCCGGGATGGTGTTCGCGATCGAGCCGATGATCACCGCGGGCAGCTGGGGCGTGGTCAGCGGCGACGACGGCTGGGCGATCTATACCGACGACGGCGGCCTGGCCGCGCACATCGAGCACACGGTGGCCGTGACCGAGGCCGGCCCGCGGGTGCTGACACCGCGGTCAACCGCGCGCCAGGTTGCCACGGGATGATAGGATTCTCGTTTGCCCGGCGGGGTGAATGCCTATGCCCGCGGCCGTTTTTGCCCCGTGGCGGGGCGCGTCCCCAAGGAGTCCTCAGTTGAAGGTTCGACCCAGCGTGAGAACGATGTGCGAGAAGTGCCGGATCATCCGCCGGCACGGCAACGTGCTCGTGATCTGCACCAACCCGCGCCACAAGCAGCGGCAGGGATAAGGGAGGCTCGGTATGGCACGCATTGCAGGCGTCAACATCCCGCGTGAGAAGCGCGTCGAGATCGGCCTCACCTACATCTTTGGGATCGGCCGCTCGACCTCGAACAAGGTGCTGCAGGAGCTCGGCCTCAACCCCGATACCAAGGTGCGCGACCTGACCGAGGAAGAGGTGGCCCGGCTCCGCAACCACATCGATGCGTCGCTGACGGTGGAGGGCGACCTCCGCCGCGAGCGCTCCCAGAACATCAAGCGCCTGATGGAGATCGGCTGCTACCGGGGCGTTCGTCACCGCCGCGGCCTGCCGGTGCGCGGCCAGCGCACCCGCACCAACGCGCGCACCCGCAAGGGGCCCAAGAAGACCGTCGGAAAGCAGCGCAAGAAGTAATGACGGCTGCAAAGCGTCGCATTGCTTCCTCCCACGGCCGGGCCCGTGCGCAGCACTGTCCCCTCCCTCGTCCTCGCACTGCTCGCTTTTCGTACGTCATTGAAGTAATCGGAAAGGACTGAATGCCCCCAGCACCACGTAGAGGCGGCACCCGCGGCCGCGTCCGCCGCAAGGCCCGCAAGAACGTTGCGATCGGCCAGGCGCACATCAAGACCTCGTTCAACAACACGCTCGTCGCCCTCACCGACAAGGAGGGCAACGTGATCGTGTGGAAGAGCGCCGGCGCCGTCGGCTTCAAGGGGTCGCGCAAGTCGACGCCGTTCGCGGCGCAGGTGACGGCCGACGCCGCCGCCCGTGAGGGCATGGAGCACGGCCTCCAGAAGGTCGAGGTGTTCGTCAAGGGCCCCGGCTCCGGGCGTGAGACCGCGATCCGGTCGCTGCAGGCCGCCGGCCTCGAGGTGATGGGCGTCAAGGACGTGACGCCGCAGGCCCACAACGGCGTGCGGCAGCGCAAGCGGCGGAGGGTCTAGCCATGGCTCGAATGATCGGCCCCAAATGCAAGCAGTGCCGCCGCGAGAACATGAAGCTGTTTCTCAAGGGCGAGCGCTGCCTGACCGAGAAGTGCGCCATCGAACGGCGGGCCTATCCGCCGGGTGAGCACGGCCGCGGCCGCACCAAGCAGTCCGAGTACCTGCTGCAGCTGCGCGAGAAGCAGAAGGCGCGGCGCTACTACGGCATCCTCGAGCGGCAGTTTCGCTCGTACTACGAGAAGGCCAGCCAGCGCAGCGGCATCACCGGGGAGAACCTGTTGAGGATGCTGGAGCTGCGGCTGGACAACGTGGTCTACCGGCTCGGGTTCGCGGCGTCTCGCTCGCAGGCTCGCCAGCTGGTGCGCCACGGGCATTTCGAGGTGAACGGCAAGCGCGTCAACATCCCCTCCTTCCAGGTGGGGGAGGACGACGTGATCGCGCTGCGCGAGGCCGCCGCCGCCAAGGCGACGGTCACCGATGCGACCGACCTGACCGCGTCGGTATCGCCGTGGCTGCAGGCCGACCATGACAATCTCACGGGCAAGGTGCTTCGGCTCCCCGACCGCGTGGACATCGACACGCCGGTGCAGGAACAGCTGATCGTCGAGCTCTATTCCAAGTAAGAACCAAGGGGCGTTGCACAAACATGCTTGATTTCATTCCAAAGATCACATCCGAAGACGTCGGCGACCAGTCCGGCACGTTCGTCGTCGAGCCGCTCGATCGCGGCTTCGGATACACCTTCGGCAACAGCCTGCGGCGCGTGCTGCTGTCCGCGCTGGAGGGTGCCGCCGTTACCTCGGTCAAGATCGAGGGCGTCGCTCACGAGTTCACCTCGGTGCCCGGCGTCCGCGAGGACGTCACCGACATCATCCTCAACCTCAAGAACCTGATCTGCAAGCTGCACGGCGAGTCGGGCGAGGTCGAGGTGCAGGTGCAGAAGGACGGCCCCGGCGTGGTGCGCGCATCCGACATCGAGGCGCCCGCCGACCTCGAGATCCTGAACCCCAACCTCGAGATCTGCAACCTCGGCGCCGGTGCCCGCTTCGAGATGACGCTGACCATCGCCCGCGGCCGCGGATATGTCGCCGCCGACGGCAACAAGGGCCCGGAGACCACGATCGGCGTGATCCCGGTGGACTCGATCTTCTCCCCGGTGCGGCGCGTCTCCTACGACGTCGACGCCGCCCGTGTCGGGCAGCGCACAGACTTCGACAAGCTCAAGCTCGAGGTCACCACCGACGGCTCGATGACGCCCAAGGACGCCGTCAAGGACGCCGCCGAGCTGCTCATCCGCTACCTGTCGATCTTCACCGACATCGACGCCGCCGAGCTGGCGATCCGCCCCGAGGGCGGCGGCGCCGAGGTGGCCGCTCCCAGCGCGCACGGCATGGAGAACATCCTGATCGAGGAGCTGGAGCTGGGCGTCCGCAGCTACAACTGCCTGAAGCGGGTCGGCATCGAGACGATCGGCGACCTGGTCGCCAAGACCGAGGCCGAGCTGGCCGCCATCCCGAACTTCGGCAAGAAGTCGATCGAAGAGGTCAAGGAGACGCTGGCGGCTCACGGTCTCACGCTGCGGGGAGCCGAGTAGGCAATGAGGCACCGCCGCAAAGGCCGCAAGCTGGGGCGAGACGCCTCTCACCGCAAGGCCCTGTTCTCGAACATGGCGGGCTCGCTGTTCGAGCACGGCCGCATCAAGACCACCGAGGCCAAGGCCAAGGAGCTGCGGCCGATCGCGGAGAAGCTGATCACGCTCGCCCGCAAGGACCCGGGCGACGTGGCCGCCCAGCGGCAGGCGGTCGCTTACCTGCGCAGCAAGGACAGCGTGCACAGGCTGTTCCACGAGGTCGCCCCGCGGTTCACCGAGCGCCCCGGTGGCTACACGCGCATCGTCAAGCTGGGCCCGCGGCAGGGCGATGCCGCGCCGATGGCCTACATCGAGCTCGTTGACCACGAGCCGATCGCGCGCGCCTAGCGTCTCCCTCGGCCTGCCGCCGGGCTGGGTCGATCGCTCGGTGCTGACCTACGTCGGCCCCGACGATGGGGAGGGCTCGCCCTCGCTGGTCGTGACCATGGACGAGGTCGACGGCGGCACCACGCTGGCCCGGTACGCCGCCATGCAGGACGCCGCCGTGCGCGCGGGCTTCGAGGGGGTCGACCTGCTGGAGGACCACGAGACGACGGTCGCCGGCCACGCCGCGGTGCGTCGCACCTACCGCTGGCGCTACGACGACCGGGTCATGCGCCAGCGCATGTGGTGCCTGCTGGTCGGCGAGGTCGGGTACGCGATCGTTGCCTCGGCACCGGACGCCGCCTTCGACGGGCTGCGCAGCACCTTCGCCGCCGCCCTGCACGACTTCCGCGTGGGTCCGCCGGACTGATGCGCCTGCGCGCGACGGTGGCCTACGACGGCACCGCGTACAGCGGCTGGGCGCCACAGCCGGACGTCCCGACCGTGTCGGCGGCGGTGTCTGAGGCGGTGGGCGGCGCCGATCTGCGCGTGGCCGGCCGCACCGACGCGGGCGTGCACGCGTCGGCGAACGTGGTCTCGTTCGATGCCGTCCGGCTTCTGCACGAGCGGGCAGTGAACAGCAAGCTTCCGTCCGACATCGCCGTGCGCGATCTGGTGCAGGCACCGGACGGCTTCGACGCCCGCGCGGACGCGGTCTCGCGGAGCTACCTCTACCGGATCGAGACGGCACCCGCAGCCGACCCCTTCCTGGCCCGCTTCCAGCTGCACCGTGTGCGGAAGATGGATGACGCTGCGCTGGCGGCCTGCGCTGAGGCGATCGTTGGACGCCACGACTTCCGCGCCTTCACGCCCACCGATACCCGCCACGTGTTCTTCGAGCGGACGGTGCTGGCCGCAACCTGGTCGCATGCGGACGGGCGCTATGAGTTCCGGATCACCGCCAACGCGTTCCTGCGCCACATGGTGCGGGTGCTGGTGGGGACGATGCTGGAGGACCCGGATCCGGAGCGCTTCCGGCGTCTGCTCGAGGGCCGCCCCCGCGGCGAGGCGGGCCGCACCGCGCCGCCGCAGGGGCTGACGCTGGTCGCAGTCGACTACGGCCCGGTCAAGTGACCCTAGACTGACGTTCGGTGCACATTCTGCTCACCAACGATGACGGCATCACCTCGCGCGGCCTGTTCGAGGCCAAACGGGCGCTCGAGCGGCACGGCAGCGTCTCCGTGATCGCTCCCGATTCCAACCGCAGCGGCTCGGCGCGCAGCATCACCATCGACCGCCCGCTGACCGTGGCCGAGGTCGAGCTGCGCGACGGCAGCACCGGCTTTGCGACCGACGGCACGCCGGTGGACTGCGTCCGCTTCGGCGAGCTGGGGCTGGTCGGCGAGCGACCCCACCTGATCGTGTCGGGCATCAACTACGGCTACAACCTGGGCGACGACGTCACCTACTCGGGAACCGTGGCGGCGGCCTTCGAGGGCATCCTGCTGGGGATCCAGGGCATCGCCATCTCCCAGGGCGCGCCCACTGCGTCGGGCTCCGACTTCCGGCGGCACGAGGACTACGACTTCGGGCCGGCGGCTGACTTCCTGGGCGAGCTGGTGGGGCGCGTGATCGAGCACGGCCTTCCGGCCGGCACGGTGCTGAACGTGAACGTGCCGTCGCAGCCGGACGGGGTCGCCGTGGGCAGACTGGGCAAGCGGATCTACGCGGACACGTTGGAGCAGGAGGCCGACGCGGCCGGGCACCGCCGCTACCGCATCTACGGCGACGAGCCCTCCTACCACGACGAGCCCGGCACCGATTTCCGGGCGATCGCCGAGGGCAAGATCGCGATCACCCCGATCCACCTCGACCTAACCAGCACCCTGGGTATCGAAGCGCTGGAACGCTGGTCTCTCTAAGGCGCCGCCACGTTGAAGCCGGTGATCTTGGGCAAGCCCCCGCGCCACTCGACCACCGCCATCCGGCAGTTGTCCAGCCACAGGTGCCGGTGCAGCGGAGGCGGCCCGCCCAGGAAGTAGCTGGAGACGATCAGCCGTGTCAGCGAGCCGTGGCTGACGACCAGCGTGGTGCCCGTCTCGCCGGCGTGCTCGTCCAGAAAGGCGGACGCCCGCGCCAGCGCGGCGTCGAACGTCTCCGCGGCGGCGGGGAACTCGGGCCCGGCGTTGGTGTGCCAGCGGGCGTAGTCGTCGGCCATCGGCCCGGACTGCAGATCGTCCTCGGTCATGCCCTCGAACGGACCGGCGTCGATCTCGACCAGGCGGTCATCGGCGACCACCGCCGGGCGGCCCGGCTGGCGGGCGGCAATCGTCTCGGCCGTCGCGCGGGCTCGCTGCAAGGGCGAGCTGTAGATGCGATCGATCTCGGTCGCCGAGAGCGCAGCGGCCGCGGCGCGGGCCTGCTCCAGGCCGACCTCGCTGAGCGGAACGTCGCTGCGTGTCGTGTACCGCCGCTGCGCGTTCCAGACCGTCTCGCCGTGGCGGATCAGGAGCAGCGTACGGGGCGCGGTCACGCGGGCACCGTACCAGTCAGCTCAGGGTCTGCTGGCGGACGGCCCGAGCCGACCGCCCACCGACCTAGAGGATCAGGCGCTGCCGACGGTGAGGTGGGTGTCCATCCCCAGCTGCTTGTGGCTGGGGACCGAGCAGAACAGGTCGTAGCTGCCGGTCTTGAGGGTGACGGTGAGATCCATGCTGCCGCCCGCGGCGAAGGTCGGGGTGGCCTTGTCGGACACGCCCGGGCCGTTGATGGTCAGGTTGTGCGAGGAGGGACCGTTGTTTCTGACGTGGAAGGTGTAGGTGCCTGGAGCCAGGCTGCCGGTCGAGGCAACGGCGATCGAGTAGTCCTTCAGCGTGACGTCGACGGTCTTGCCTGAGCTGGCGCCGCCGCCGCCCGCCGCCTGCGTGACGGTGGTGGACGAGCTGCCAGCGCCGCCGCTGCTGCCACAGGCGCTTGCTGCAAGCGTGACGGCTCCGACCAGCGCCAGGATCAGAGCGGTGCGGGTGAATCGTCGGTTGGTCATATCGGGCGTTACGCCGTCGTCAGCCCATCGGTTTTACGATGCCGTCATATGTCCGGGCATTCTGTGTGGCTTTTCGATTTCGACGGGACGCTGGCCGACTCCGAGGCGCTGATCCTGGCCTCGTTCCGGTACGCCGCGCAGCGCGTGCTGGGGGCGGTGCCGGACGACGACGTGCTGCGGGCCGGGATCGGTCTCACGCTGGAGCAGCAGGCGCGGAGCCTGGCGGGCGAGCGCGCGGACGAGCTGTTCGAGGTGTACGTCTCGCACAATCAGGCCTCGCACGCGGATCTGCTGACCGGGTTCGACGGCGTTCCCGAGATGCTGCGGCGCCTGCACGCAGCCGGGGCGCGGCTGGGCATCGTTACCGCCAAGATCCGCTCCACGCTCGAGCTCGGGATCACCTGCCTGGAGCTGGAGCGGTCGCTGTTCGAGGTGATCGTTGCCAAGGAGGACACCGCCGCGCACAAGCCCGACCCGGCTCCGCTGCTGTTCGCGCTGCGCGAGCTCCGCGCCGAGGCGGGCGCGGCTGTGTACGTGGGCGATTCGCCGTTCGACCTGCGCGCCGCGCACGGTGCCGGAGTCACGGCGGCCGCTGCCATGTGGGGCGACATCTTCCCGCGCGAGCAGCTGCTGGCCGAGCTGCCGGACCTGGTGTTCGAGTCGCCGGGCGAGGTGGCGGCATGACCGACAAGGGGCGGGCAGCCGAGCTGCGTGACCGCATCAACGAGGCCAACCATCGCTACCACGTGCTCGACCAGCCGTCGATCGACGACGCCGAATACGATGCCCTGCTGCGCGAGCTGGTGCAGCTGGAGGCGGACCACCCGGAGCTGGTCACGTCGGACTCGCCGACCCAGCGGGTGGGGGCGCCGCCGTCCACGCAGTTCGCGACCGTCGCCCACCCGCAGCCGATGCTGTCGCTGGCGAACGCCAAGAACGAGCAGGAGTTCCTGGCCTGGGGCGAGCGGCTGGTGCGCCGGCTGGGGGAGGGCGAGCCGTTCCAGCTCGTGACCGAGCCCAAGATCGACGGCCTGGCGGTGTCGCTGGTCTATGAGGGCGGCGTGCTGGTGCGCGGTGCGACGCGCGGCGACGGTGTGCACGGCGAGGACGTGACCGCGAACCTGCGGACGATCCGCTCGATCCCGCTGCGCATCCCGGAGCAGCGGATGGTGGAGGTGCGGGGCGAGGTGTACCTGCCGCTGGCCGGATTCGAGCGGGTCAATGCCGAGCGGGCCGAGGCCGGTCTACCCACGTTCATGAACCCGCGCAACTCCGCGGCGGGCTCCCTGCGCCAGCAGGATCCGGCGGTCACGGCCTCGCGGCCGCTGTCGATATTCACCTACCAGATCGGCGCGCACGGCGGCCTTCCGCTGGAGTCGCACTGGCAGGCGCTGGCCTGGCTCCGCGAGCAGGGCTTCCGCACCAGCGAGCGGGTCGAGCTGCACGATTCGGTGGAGTCTGCGCTCCAGGCCTGCCGGGCATGGGAGGCACGGCGCAAGGACATCGACTACGACATCGACGGCTGTGTGGTCAAGGTCTCGAGCTACACCCAGCAGCGGGAGCTGGGGTCGGTCAACCGCGATCCGCGCTGGGCGATCGCCTTCAAGTTCGCCCCCACCACGGTGCTGACCGAGCTGCTGCGGATCGGGGTGAACGTGGGCCGCACCGGCGCGCTCAACCCGTACGCCGTGATGGAGCCGGTGGTGGTGGGTGGCGTCACCGTCTCGATGGCCACGCTCCACAACGAGGAGGACATCAACCGCAAGGATATCCGCGAGGGTGACACGGTGATCGTACAGCGGGCGGGCGACGTGATCCCGCAGGTGGTCGGCCCGCACCTGCCGGAGGGCGACAAGCGCAAGCGCAACCGGCCCTGGAAGATGCCGGCCAATTGCCCGGCCTGTGGCACGCCGGTGGTGAAGGTGGCGGGCGAGGTCATGCACCGCTGTCCCAACCGGGCCTGCCCCGCCAAGGGGCTGCAGTGGCTGAAGCACTTCGTCAGCCGCGGCGCGATGGATATCGACGGCGTCGGCGAGAAGCTGATCGCACGGCTGCTGGAGCTGGGGCTGGTCACGCGGCCCCACGACCTGTACGCGCTGACCGTCGACGACCTGCTGCCGCTCGAGGGCTTCCAGCAGCGGTCGGCCGAGAACGTGATCGCGTCGATCGAGCGCTCCAAGAGCCGGCCGTTCGGAAACGTGCTGTTCGCGCTCGGCATCCCGCACGTCGGGTTCGTGAACGCGCAGCTCCTGGCCGACGAGTTCGGCTCGGTCGAGGAGCTGGCACATGCCACGCCGGAGCAGATCGCGGCCACCGCCGGAGTGGGCCCGGTGATCGCCGAGGCGGTGTCCAGCTGGTTCCTGGACGAGGAGCACGCCGAGGTGGTGGAGGGGCTGCGCCGGGCCGGTGTGCGGCTGAGCGGGCCTCGCCGCGAGCGAGCGCCCGACGGCCCGCTGACGGGGAAGGTGGTCGTGGTGACGGGCTCGATCGAGGGGTATTCGCGCGACTCGATCCGTGAGCACCTGGAGGGGCTGGGGGCGAAGGTCACCGACTCGGTCTCGAAGAAGACCGACTACCTGGTGGCCGGCGAGGGCGGCGGCTCGAAGCTGGCAAAGGCCGAGCAGCTGGGAGTGGCGGTCGTCTCGCTGGAGCAGCTGGAGGCGGAGTTGGCGGGCTGAGCCGGCTCAGCCACGCGGCCGGCTGCCGGCCAGCGCCTGCACGATCCGGTCCTGCAGCTTGTGTGCGGCCAGAATGTTCAGCCGCCGGTGGTTGACCAGGACCGAGAACACGATCTGGTGGCCGTTTCGGCTGTGTACGTAGCCGGAGAGGGCGGACGCGTCGTCCAGCGTGCCGGTCTTCGCCTGCGCGTTTCGGTGGGCCGGGCCCGAACGCATGCGGTTGCTGAGGGTGCCGTTGACCCCGGCCAACGGCAGCGATGCTCGCAGCGTCTTGCCGTAGCCCTGGGTGCTGACCTTGTTCAGAAGCGCCAGGATCTGGTGTGCCGAGAGGCGGTCGCGCGGCGACAGGCCAGAGCCGTCGTAGAGCTTCGCTCCACGCATGTTCACGCCCAGTGAGTTGAGGTACCGCCGCGTCTCGTGGCGGCCGTTCGCCATCGTGCCGGCCATCCCAACTGCCACCGCCACGCGCTTGTTCAGCACCTCGGCGAAGTAGTTGTCCGACGCTCGGTTCATCAGCAGCACCAACCGTGAGATCCGGGGTGACGGCTCGGTGGCCACCAGCGTCGCACCGGCCGGCAGCGCCCCCGTGCGTGGGTCGTGTCCCACCTTCACGCCACGCACGCTCAGCGCCGCCCGGAAGGCCGTCGCCGCGTGCAGCACAGGCCGGCTGTAGCTCTCGGGCTTGAAGTACGAGATCAGGCTCTTGTTCACCGACAACGCCGAGATGGGCGGGCAGTCCTGCCAGTAGGAGGGCTTCCAGTAGGGACCCGTGCGCCGGCTGTCGAACATCGTTGCATCGCCGTTCAGGCGCCCGGTGACCTGCCGGATGCCCGCCGCGCGCACCGCCGCGGCCAGGTCGGACAGGTGGCCGGCGGCGCCTCCGAATGCGCGCCTGGCGAAGATGTCGGTGGACAGCGACGGGTCGCCGCCCCCGACCAGCCACAGGCTGCCGGTGAGTTTGTCGCCCGACAGCACGCCGGTGCGGTAGACGCGGGTCGAGAGACGGGCGGTGACGCCCAGATCCGCCAGGGCGGCGGCTGAGGTGGTCAGCTTCATGTTGGACGCCGGCTTGAGTTGCGTGCGCTCGTGCAGCCGAAACAGCGAGCGGTGGGTGGTGCTGTCCCAGATGGCGATGCCGGTCGTGGGGCCGCCGAATCCGGAGGAGGCCACGATCGCCGACACGTCGCTCTTGACCGACGCCGACGCGCCCGCCGGCCAGGCGAACAGCAGCAGCACAACGGTGGCGATCAGACGGCGGGTCAAGGCTACGAGCATACGCGGGGCCCCGGCGGGCGCAAGCGCCCGGCCCGGGGCCCCAGTGGGGTCACCTACTGAGCCTGGAGGGCGCTGACTTCCTTCACAGCTGCAAAGAGGCTCTTGTCAATCTTGCCGTGGTAGATCGGGACTGACTGCTCGTGACAGAGCCGGATCACCTCTTCGCGCTTCAGGTCAAACTCTTTCGAGAGCTCCTCCGGCGTCAGATGATTCGCCATATGTCCCACTCCCTGTCGTAGGTGATCAGGGCAACAAAAAACCCACCAAGCGCGGCTCGCTCGGTGGGTGTCAGGTCACCCTCGGTTCTCGCTGATCGCCGGCAACTCAGGCCTGCTCCGATCGCGTATCCATGTGCGGATCGTAGCCTGGTGCCTGGACGGCGTCAATCGCTCAGACCGGGTTGGGGATGTCGATGAAGCCATGCTCGACGGAGAATCGCTCGGCCACAAGGGCTCCCAGCGCCTGCACCCCGAACACCTCGGTCGCATAGTGGCCGGCGGCGATGCAGTGGATGCCGGCCTCGTCCGCCGCCCACTTCGCCTGCTCGTTGGGCTCGCCTGTGATGAAGCATTCAGCGCCGGCCTCAGCGGCTTCCGCAACGTACTGCGACGCGCCGCCGCTGATCACGGCGACCCGCTCGATGCTGTCGGGGCCGCGTCCCAGCACCAGCGGTCCGGGTCGGATCCGCTGCTCCACGCGCTCGACCAGCTGCTCGATCGAGAGCGGCCGGTCGAGTGCGCCGACGAAGCCGAGCGTGTGGGGGCCGTGCACGCCGAAGGGCTCCCGGTCGGCGACGCCCAGGCGATCGCAGATGATCGCGTTGTTTCCGACCTGCGGGTGCGCGTCCAGCGCCAGGTGGTACCCGGCCAGGGTGATGTCGTGGTCAAAGAGCGTCTTCAGCCGATCGCGGTCCTGCTCGCTCAGCGGCGGCCGCGGCCCGGAGCCGAAGAAGAGGCCGTGGTGGACGATCAGCATGTCCGCCGCGTCCTGCGCGGCGCGCTGGAACAGCTCCAGCGATGCGCTGACGCCGGTCGCGACACGGCGCACCCGGGCCGCTCCCGGCACCTGCATTCCGACCGGCATCCCGTCCGGGTAGGTGCGGATGTCGAGCAGCTCGTTCAGGAAGCTCACGATCTGGTCGCGTTCGGCCATCGGCCGACGAGCATACCCGCCGCGGGCCCAGGGGCCGCACAGCCGCGGGCCGGGTCGATCAGCGAAGCAACGACTCGGCCTCCGCCACTCCCGCCTTGTAGCCCTTGGCGGCGTACAGCTCGGCCGCGGAGCGAACCTGCTCGCTCGCCGCCGGATCGCCGGCAGTGGCGAGCACGCGGCCAAGCGTGAGCCGGGCGTCCCCGTTCAGCAGCAGCCAGTCACCGCCGGCGGCGACGCTCGCCGCCTCGCGCGCGCAGACGAGCGCCCGCTCAGGATCGCCCTCGAACAGGTGCAGCTCGGCCAGCGCCATCCGGGAGTAGATCAACGGCTCATACCCGGCCGCGCCCCGCAGGCCGGCCGCCGCCGCACGGGCGGCATTCACGTTCCCCAGTCGCACCTCGACCACCACCAGCGTGCTGCGCGCCACGGGCGCCTCGGGAAAGCCCAGCCGTTCCAGCCGTTCCAGCTCTGCGATGTACGGCAGGAGCGTGCCGCGAAGCTCCTCGTATCGCCCCGCGCGGCGCAACATCGACGTCTCGGTGCGGCTCAGATACGGGCCGGTGCGACGCCCCAGGTCTCGATCGAGGCCGCGGGCGGTGTCCAGCAGACGCCATGCTCGCTCGTCGTCACCGCCCAGCTGTGCGAGCGCAGCCTGTCCTCGTAGCAGCTCGAACCGGAAGGTCGGTCGCACCCCGAACTCGTCCATCAGCTCGCTCAGGACGCCCTCGGCCTCGGCCACCGGAACCGGTGAGGCGATCAGCATCTCGCCCAGCAGCGCGAGCGCCCAGACGGCATCGTCGCCCGAGCTGCGAAGCGCGTCCACCGCGCGGCGCGTCGACGCCAGCCCGTCGGCGGCGTGGCCCAGGCTGTGTTCGTCCTCCGCGCGGGTGCAGAGCGCCGCGGCCAGCGCGCGCTGATCGCCGAGCGTCTCCAGTTCGCGGAGCGCGGCGTTGGTCTCGTCAAGCGCCCGCCGCTGGTCGTAGGATCCGTCCGACGTGCCCAGCAGCAGCACGCGTGCGCGCAGCTCGAGGGCGCGCAGGCCGAGCTGAGCTGCCCGGTCTGCTCCGTCCTCCAACAGGCGCCTGCGCTCGGGACGAGGCAGGAGGTTCCAGCCGGCCGCCGCCAGCTCGACCATGGCAGCGGCCTGCACCGGACTGCGGTCGGGGAGCAGTTCCAGCGCGCGCTCCAGCAAGAGACTGGCACGCACCGGCTCCCCCATCGCATCCGCCCGACGGCCCGCCGTCGCGAGCCGCGCACCGGCTTGCTCGCGCATCGCTGCGGTCGCCTCGTCGGTCAGTCCCAGCTCGGCTCGCAGGCGGTAGGCACGATCCAGGTGATCGCCGACCGCGGCGTCGGACGCGTGTTGATCGTCAAGCCAGCTCGCCATCTGCGTATGCAGCTCCGCCCGCCGCTGCTTGGGGATCAGGCCGTACGCCGCCTCCTGCAGCAGGGTATGGGAGAACTGCCGGCGACCCTGCCGCCCGGTTCGCACGACCAGCTCGTGCTGGGCCAGGCGGCCGAGCTCCGCTTGAACGGCCCTGCCGGTCAGCGCCTCGACGGCCGCCACCGGGAACTCGCGGCCGGCCACGGCGGCAACGCTGACCACCTCCCGCTCGGCCTCGGGCAGCGCCTCCAGTCGCGCGCTCAGGAGCACCTGGATCGATCGAGGCAGTCCCACCGAGGGGTCGTGGTCGGCGATCAGGGCCGCCAGGTGCTCGGCGAACAGCGGATTGCCCTCTGCGGCCGCGACCACGCGATCCGCTTGCTCGGCCGGCAGGCCCGGGCTGGCGCCGACGAGCAGGTGGCGCGTCTCCGCGTCGTCCAGGCGTTCCAGCGCGAACGACAGCGTGTTTGCGCCGGCGCCCCACCCATTGCGGCGCTCGACGAACTCGGGCCGGGCGGTGCAGACCACGAGCAGCGACCGCCGCCTGCGACGGTCTGCCAGCTGCTCGATCGCGTCGAGCAGGACATCCTCGGCCCAGTGCACGTCCTCGAACAGGATCGTGACCGGGCCTACGTCCGCCATCGCACCCACCAGCCGTGACGCCGCCCACGATAGGTCGACGGCTCCGGCATTGTCGGCGTCGGCCAAACAGGCGGTGACCGAGGCGGCCTCGGAATCGCCCGGCATCAGTGCCGATACCGCCGGCTGGGTGAAGCGCCCGTCCGGGATGGCCGCCCGGGCGGCCTCCACCAGCGGCTCCAGGGGCGAGGCCGACGCGGTTGCCCGGCAGTACCCCGCCAGCGTGGTTGCCTCCTCGGCGCGCTCCAGCTCCGAGACCAGGCGTGACTTGCCGATGCCGGGCTGGCCCAGGATCGTCACGAGGTGCGGGCGTCGCAGCTGCACTGAGCGGTCTGCCGTCAGGCGCACCAGCCGCAGCTCGGTGGCGCGCCCGACCATCGGCAGGTCAAGGCGGCGGCGGTGGCCGGGCGCCAGCGGGTCGACGCTCTCGAGCAGCCAGGCGGCCAGCGGCTCGCTCTTACCCTTCGCCGCCAGCGGTTCCACCTGGTGACCCCGGGCGGCGTGCGCCACCAGGGCCCATGTGGCCTCTCCCACCAGCACCGTGCCGGGTGCGGCGGCCTGCTCGAGCCGCGCGGCGATGTTGACGGCGTCACCCACCACCAGCGATTCCCCCTGCGTGGCGCCGGTTGCCAGCACGTCACCGGTGTTGACACCGATCCGGGCCTCGATCTCGCCCATCTCGGCAACGGCGTCGCGCATCTCGAGGGCGGCGCGCACGGCTCGCAGAGCGTCGTCCTCGTGCACGGCCGGGATGCCGAACACCGCGACCAGGGCGTCGCCGATCACCTTCTCGACCGTGCCGCCGTGGTGCTCCACCGGCTCGCGGATGGCGGCGTAGAAGCGCGCCATGACATCGCGCAGAATCTCGGGATCGAACCGCTCACCCAGCTGGGTCGATCCGACCACGTCGCAGAACAGCACGGTGACGGTCTTTCGCACCTCGCGGGCGGGCTCGCTGTCGGGCCCCACGGCGGCGCCGCAGGCGTTGCAGAATCGCGATTGTTCCTTGTTTTCAGCGCCGCATCGAGGGCAGGTGATCACGCGCGTGAGTCTACGCCGTGGCGGCTGCGGAACGCCTTCGAGTAGGGTGGGGTGGGTGGTTTTCCCACCCCACCCCTTGTGAAGCCGGGGAGAGTGGTGCACTGTGTCGCGCATGAGGGGGATCGTGTCACTCGAGCAGCGGTTGGACGGGCACGTACCCTCGCCTGCCACGCGCCGCGTGACTCGAGACTCCTTCAACCGCGCGGCGCGTGGCGGCCTCCGCGCTCGCATCCAGGCCAGCATCGACCGGGCGGTCAGGATCTTCGAGCTCGACCGGCTGTTGTACGACATCGAGGTCGAGGCTCAGGGCCGCTGGCTGCGCACGCTGATGGCGTTCGACGCCTACTGCGCCAGGCGTGATGGCGGCGGGGCGCCGGACGCACCTGTGCGATAATCCGGCGCTGTCGCGGGGCGTGGCGCAGCCTGGTAGCGCGCACCGTTCGGGTCGGTGAGGTCCCGAGTTCGAATCTCGGCGCCCCGATACGAGGGATCGGCCCAACCAGGCCGGTCCCTCATCGCTATGCCGTGCGCTGACCGGTATCGCGGATAGGTACGCGCCCAAGGCGCGGCGCGCGGCCGTCCCGCTGCCGTCGCAGCTATGCCGCGCGGCGGGCGGGCTCGTCGAGCATCATGAGTGCTCCGTAACCCGCCACGTACATCGCGCGGCACGGAGCCCAAGCGAGCAACGCCAGGCTGCGCCGCCATCCGGTTGCCCCACGGACATGATCGGCGAGCCACACGTGCAGCTGGCCG
>JBJMJD010000030.1:0-60588 GCA_045806525.1 Gaiellales bacterium
GACCCCGACCATCGTTCCGCAGGACGAGGACCTGCGGCGAGCGGCAGAGATCCTGAACAACGGCGAGCGAGTGGCGATGCTCGTGGGCGCTGGGGCGCTGCACGCCACGGATGAGGTCGTGGAGACGGCCGAACGGCTGGGCGCCGGCGTGGCGAAGGCTCTGCTGGGCAAGGCGGCGGTCCCTGACGACCTGCCGTTCGTCACGGGGTCGATCGGCTTGCTCGGGACCAAGCCGAGCTGGGACATGATGCAGAGCTGCGACACCCTGCTGATGGTCGGCTCGAGCTTCCCTTACAGCGAGTTCCTGCCGAAGGAGGGACAGGCTCGAGGCGTGCAGATCGACATCGACGGCCGCATGCTGGGAATGCGCTACCCGATGGAGCTGAACCTGGTGGGCGATGCACGGGCCACGCTGCGCGCGCTGCTGCCGCTGCTCGTGCAGAGGCCCGATCGGCGGTGGCGCGACACGATCGAGGCCAACGTCTCTGACTGGTGGCAGCTGCTGGAGGACCGGGCGATGCAGAGCGCCGATCCGATCAACCCGCAACGGGTGTTCTGGGAGCTCTCCCCCAAGCTGCCCGACGGCGCGATCCTGACGAGCGATTCCGGTTCCGCCGCCAACTGGTTCGCCAGGGACCTGAAGCTTCGGCGCGGCATGATGGCCACGCTCTCGGGCAACCTGGCCACGATGGGGCCGGGCGTGCCGTACGCGATCGCGGCCAAGTTCGCCCATCCGGACCGGCCCGTGTTCGCGCTGGTCGGCGACGGCGCCATGCAGATGAACGGCATCAACGAGCTGATCACGATCGCCAAGTACTGGCGTGAATGGAGCGACCCCCGGCTCGTCGTGCTGGTGCTGAACAACCGCGACCTGAACCAGGTCACCTGGGAACAGCGGGCCATGGAGGGCAACCCGAAGTTCGAGGCATCGCAGGACCTGCCCGACTTCCCCTACGCCGAGTTCGCGCAGATGGCGGGGCTGAAGGGCGTTCGCGTCGAGCGCCCCGACCAGATCGGCGACGCCTGGCAGCAGGCGCTCTCGTCCGACCGGCCGTTTCTGCTGGAGGCGGTGACCGATCCCAGCGTTCCGCCGCTGCCGCCTCACATCACGCTCAAGCAGGCCAAGGCGATGATGTTCTCGCTCGGCAAGGGCGACCCCGACTTCGCATCGGTGGTACAGCAGACGCTGAAGGACAAGCTCGCCGACTTCGTCCCGTCGCGGTGACCGGGGGCCGCTCCCACCGCTCACCGGTCGTGATCGAGCGGCTGAGCGCCTCCGCGGTCACGTTTCCCACGGACGGGCCCGAGCAGGACGGCACCATCAGCTGGGACTCGACCACGATCGTCCTGGTCGAGGTACAGGCCGACGGCATCGCGGGCGTCGGGTACACGTACGGCGACCCGGCGGTGGCGGAGGTGATCAGATCGAAGCTGGCCGGGCCGGTCTGCGGATCCGACGCGATGGCGGTGGCCGGCACCTGGCGGTCGCTGCAGCGTGCCGTGCGGAACATCGGTCGGCCGGGCATCTCCGCGCACGCCATCTCGGCGGTCGATATCGCCCTCTGGGATCTCAAGGCCAGGCTTCTGGAGACGCCGCTTGCCTCGCTGCTCGGCCTGTCGAGGGGGCGGGTGCCGGTCTACGGAAGCGGCGGGTTCACCTCGTACTCGAACGACCGGCTGGCAGACCAGCTGCGCACCTGGTCGGGCTCCGGCTTCGGCGCCGTCAAGATGAAGGTCGGCGCAGACGCTGCGGTTGACCGCGACCGTGTCCGGATCGCGCGCGACGCGATCGGCCCGGCGTGCGACCTGTTCGTCGACGCGAACGGGGCCTACGAACGCAAGCAGGCACTGGCGCTTGCCATGGAGTTCGCCGATCTCGGCGTCAGCTGGTTCGAGGAGCCGGTTTCGTCGGACGACCTGGAGGGGCTGCGACTGCTGCGCGATCGCGCGCCCGTCGGCATGCGGATCGCCGCGGGCGAGTACGGATACGACGGCGGATACTTCCGGCGCATGCTGCAGGCCGGCGCGGTGGACGTGCTCCAGGCCGACGCGACCCGCTGTCTCGGGCTGTCCGGATTCCTGCAGGCGGCCGGCCTGGCGGACGCGTTCCAGCTTCCCATCTCCGCGCATACCGCGCCGGCGGTGCACCTGCACGCCTGCTGCGCGGTCGGAAAGATCGCCCCGCTCGAGTGGTTCCACGATCACGCCCGCATCGAGGCCGCCCTGTTCGACGGCGCACCCCGCGTGATAGGCGGCGCGATCGCTCCCGATCTGCAACGGCCCGGCCTTGGTCTGGAGCTGAACCGTGAGCAGCTGGAACGCCATGCCGCGTAAGGCCCGTAAACGAGTCGCACGAAGGGTGCTGTCGAACATCCGGGAGGGCCGGTTGCAGCGGTCGCTGGCCCTGGTTACGGCCGCCAGCGCCCTGCCCCTGGGCGTCGAGATGTGGTTCGAGCACTACCGCGGATCGTTCGGAGACAAGTGGATGTGGACGCCGATCGTGCTGACGCCGCCGCTGGTCGCGGCCGGCGTCGGCGGCGCCGTCTCGCCTCGCATCGCGCGCACGGCGCTGCCCGCCGTGTCGCTGCTGTACGCCGCCGACGGCATGGTCGGCGTGGTCACGCACATCCGTGGCGTGATGCGCAAGCCGGGCGGCTTCCGCGAGCCGATCTACAACATCGTCATGGGGCCGCCGCTGCTCGCGCCGGGATCGCTGGTGCTGGTGGGAGCGGCGGGCCTGCTCGCTGCAGCGTCGCGCCGGGAGCGCTGAGCGATGGCGTTCGAGGGCGCCGGGCACCTGCCGAACAACCGGGACGGCGAACCAGCCGAACCGCGTCGCCTGCCCCGTCAACGGCGTGGAGTGACGCCGCAGATGCACGGCCGCTATCCCGACCACGATGTGCTCGCTCAATCGGATCGCTGGGATGAACCAACCCGCTCGGTGGTGATGGGCCGGCTGCATGCTCCCGCCTACCGCTACTTCCAGCAGGAGCAGATCGAGACGCTGGAGGCGTTCTGCGACGCGATCATGGCCCAGGACGAGGACCCTCGCATCGAGGTGCTGCGCTACGTCGACCACAATCTCTCTGAGGAGCGCGGTACCGGACATCGCTACGCGGACATGCCGGACGACGGCGAGACGTGGCGGATCGTCGCGCGCGGCCTGGACGAGGCCGCGGCACAGGTGGCGGGCTGCCGCTTTTCCGGCCACGACGCCGAGGCCCGCGACGGCGTGATCGGCCGCTTCGCGGACGGGGGTCTGCGCGACGGCGCCTGGAGCGAGCTTTCACCGGCACACGCATGGTCGGTGGTCACCGGCGCCATCGTCACCGCCTTCTACGCCCACCCCTGGGCCTGGAACGAGATCGGGTTTGGCGGCCCCGGGTATCCGCGCGGCTACATGCGGCTGGGCCCGAACCAGCGAGAGCCGTGGGAGGGAGCGGAGGCACGGGAGCTCGTCGCGGACTTCCAGCACGACGTCGAGAGCGATCCCGGCATGGCCCCATGAGCGGGCGCAGAGTGCTGAAGGGCAGCCTGCGCCCGCCCGACAACGACTCGGCGTTCCTGCTGCACCCGCATCGACGTGCGCTTCCGGGCCGCGAGCGCATGCGCCGGTTCCGCACCTCTGAGGAGGTCGACCTCGTGATCGTCGGCGCCGGGGCGGGCGGGACCGTGCTGGCGCAGCGCCTGGCGCGTGCCGGCTGGCGCATCGTGATCCTGGAAGCAGGCCCATTCTGGGATCCCGACCAGGACTGGGTCAGCGACGAGGCCGGATCGTGGCACCTCTACTGGACGCAGACCCGCATCATCGGGGGTGAGGATCCCGTCGTGATGGGAGCGAACAACAGCGGGCGCGGCGTCGGTGGTTCGATGGTGCACTACGCGGGCTACGCGCCGCGCTTTCACCCGTCGGATTTTCGTATCCACAGCGAGGACGGCGTCGGCGTCGACTGGCCGATCGCCTACGAGGAGCTGCGGCCGCACTACCAGCTGCTTGAGAGTGAGCTGCCGGTCGCCGGCGAACACTGGCCATGGGGAGACCCGCACGGCTATCCGCACGCTCCTCATCCCATCTCGGGCGCCGCCGCGCACGGCTGGCGCGGCGCGATGGCACGTGGGATCGACATGCGGGTGGGGCCGGTCGCGATCGCCAACGGCCAGTTCGGAAACCGTCCGCACTGCATCTACCGCGGCTTCTGCCTGCAGGGGTGCAAGGTCAACGCGAAGGCCAGCCCGTACGTCACGCACCTGCCCGACGCGCTGGAGCACGGTGTCGAGGTGCGCGCCGACAGCATGGCGCTGCGAGTCGAGATCGGCGAGACGGGCAGGGCCGTCGGCGTGACATACGCGCACGGCGGATCGCTGCAGATGCAGCGGGCGGCGGCTGTCGCCGTCGCCGGCTACTCGATCGAGACACCACGACTGTTGCTGAACTCGACAACGGGTCGGCACCCACACGGCCTGGGCAACGACCAGGATCAGCTCGGCCGCTACGTGATGGTGCAGGGGGCGCCCCAGGTGGCGGGTCGATTCCCCGAAACCCTGCGGATGTACAAGGCACCCCCGCCCGAGGTGTCGAGCGAGGCGTTCTACGAGACCGACGAGGCCCGCGGCTTCGCGCGCGGCTTCAGCATCCAGACCGTCAGCCCGCTTCCGATCGGATGGGCCGAACACGTTCTGGCCGACGGCCACTGGGGTCAGGCGCTGCGCGAGTACATGCGCGACTACAACCACTGGTCGGTGCTGGGCGCCCTCTGCGAGCTCCTGCCCTGCGCGGAGAACCGGGTGACGCTCGCCGACGAACGCGACGAGAACGGTACGCCGCTGGCACGGTTCGACTACACGCAATGCGACAACGACCGCGCCAGCATCGCCTACGCGAAGCGCGTCCTGAACGAGATCTGGGACGCCGCGGATGCGCAGGACGTGCTCAGCATCGATCGCTACGCCCATCTGATCGGCGGCTGCCGGATGGGAACGTCGCCTGAAAACAGCGTCGTGGACAGCGACCACCGCTGCTGGGAGGTTCCGAACCTGTTCGTCACCGACGGCAGCGCGCTGCCCACCCAGGGCAGCGCCAACCCCGCGCTTACGATCATGGCGCTCAGCTCGCGGCTTGCCGAACGGCTGGCCGTGGGAAAGATATCGCCCGAGGGCTCGTCGGCGCCGGGTGGCTGAGGCCCCGGGTTTGCACCGGAGCGAGTACGGGTATCACATTCCAAGCGCGTGCCTCTTCCTTGCGGGGCCGCCGTGTCGCACTCTTCGGTTCGCAAGCCATGGAGGTCGCAGGCACAGCACACGGCCTGAAGGACGATGAACACACAGGAACAGCGCGAGCCACTGACGGAACTCTCCCTGGCGCGGCATCGAGACCTGGAGGGCCGCCACTGGGCGTGGGCGTCCCGGGCCCGGCGCGTGATCACCGCGCTGCTGGCGCTGTTCGTCGTGCTGGCCGCGGGCAACGCCTTCGGTCAGCATCCGACATCGCACACGACCGTCTCCCGGGCGGCCACGCTCCGCGTCAGCACCCCCGCCCGCCTGCGTAACGGGCTGATCTTTCAGACCCGCGTCGACATCACCGCACACCGCGACATCGCCGCCCCCACGGTGGCGCTCAGCGGCGGATGGTTCGACGGCATGACCCTGAACTCCGTTCAACCGGCCCCGGCGAAGCAGGCCAGTGCCGGACAGGGCGCCACGTTCGCGTATCCGCCGCTGGCGGCGGGGCGAACGATGACCGTCTGGTTCGAATGGTCGGTGAATCCCACCAACCTGGCCTGGCGGCGACCGACCGTGACCGAGATAGCAGACGGCGGTCAGAAGCTGGTCGCTCAGCGCTCGACGGTGACGGTGTTTCCCTGATGGATCTCGTGCTGCGATGCCTCCTGCTGTTTCCGCTGGTCGTCGTGCTGGTACGGATCGTCAACCGTCGGCAGCTCTCGTCGCTGGAACCGTTCGACCTGGTGCTGCTGGTCGTGATCGGGGACCTGCTGCAGCAGGGGATCACTCAAAGCGACTACTCGGTGACCGGAGCTGCGATCGTGATCACCACGATCACCCTGCTGTCGCTCGGTACCGCCTACCTCAACTGGCGGCTCCCGATCCTGCGGATGACCCTGGAAGGGGAACCGATCATCCTGCTGGAGGACGGGCGGCCGATAGAGCGGAATCTGAGGCGACAGCGGATCACGACCGCAGAGCTGGCGGCCCAGGCCCGTCAGAACAACATCGCCACCCTGGACGTCGTCCGCTACGCCGTGCTGGAAACATCGGGCCGGATCAGCTTCATCACCAACACCTGACGCAGCAGGTGATGTCCCTGCTAGTTCCTGGTCAGCTCTCTCCAGCTGCGCGCCTCGACGTCGACCCCGAAGCGGTCCGCGGCCCGCAGGATCCGCTTCCAGGCTGCGTCACGCTCTGCATCCGACACGCCCTCGACCTGATCGAAGCGGGCGATCGCGTTTCGCACGTGTGCGGCGTCGTTCAGCGGCTCCTTGCGCTCGTCCGGAAACGCGAACTGGGAGTCGTCGAGCCGGTCCCTTTCGGAGGTCGACATGCCGGAGTCGCGGTTGCCGCCGTTCTCGTGTCGAGCGGCCTGCGCCTTCTTGATGTTCTTTCGGGCGGCCTGCTTCTGCTTCTGTGACGACATCGATCAAACCTCCTCGTTCGCCGGCCGGCCATGGCGGCCAGCCGGGCTTTTCGTCGGAGGATGCGGGGCTGGTCCCACCGCATCCTCCGACGGTGTGCTGCGCGCCGAGCGAGGATTGGGAAAGGCCAGCCCGCGCGCACGTACGGAACCTTCCCGGTGACCGCGCCGCGCTAACCGACACGCTGCTTCTGCAGAGCGACGGTGTAGCGAGGATCACGCGCGGAGGCCTTGCCCGCCTCGAAGATCGCGAAGCGTTCCAGCACTGCCCCACCCAGGATCAGTGCCGCGCCGGCTCGCCGAAGACGGCCGCGGCCCAGCGCCGTACCGCCCAGGCCGAGAGCGGTCGCAGCCTTGGCGGCCCTCGCATAGCGTCCCGCCCCACCCTGCCGGTAGGGCTCAGCGAGCACTCCCAGCCGGCGCTCCATGATGCTGGTCGCAATCAGCTCGGCTCCCGCGCCCAGCACGGCCAGCCGCCGCGCCGGGCCGGTCGCGCGCTCGTTGCCGACCAGCGTCGCGGCGGCGCCCGCCGAGGCGCACGACGATGCGGCAAACACCGCCGGCAGCTCACGGCGAGCCTCATGCCAGACCGGCACCGCGGTGTCGGAGAGCAGCGCCCCGGTGTAGGTCGCAAGCGGCGGTCCCAGCAACCCCGAGCAGGCCTGCGCGCCATCCCGCACCCCCGGTAGAACGTCCAGCAGCTCACAGGTCGCGGCAGCGCTCTGGGCGGCGCCGGTAGCAGCCAGCAACCAGGAGCCGACGCTCATCGGCGAGGTCGGTTTGAACACCCGCAGCATGTTCAGGAACCGCTCCGGCCGGCCCAGGTCCTTGACCAGCAGCAGCGGGCTGACGTTCACGGCCGCGGCGGCCACCAGCGAGGAGGTGCGCGCCAGAGAGCGGTTGCCGGTCAGCCGGGCGGCCAGCGACAGACTGGCCGAGGCGCCGGCCAGGCCGCCGGTGAACAGGTACCAGCCCACCTCGGGCTTCCAGACCGGTTCCTTCAGTATCGGACGGCCGTAGTAGGAGTCTCGGCTGGTGCGGTCGGTGGACGTCATTCCCGCCTGCCCAGCATCGAGAGCGCGACCGCTCCGGCCAGGCCCAGGGCGGCCGCGCCGACCGCCCGCCACATCTCGGGAAGGTCGCGGGTGGTGACCACCGGATCGGGCGGCAGCCCGTACACCTCGGGTTCGTCCAGCAGCAGGAAGAAGGCGCCGAAGCCGCCCACGCCGTCTGAGGGGTCGGCGCCGTACAGGCGGGCGTCCTGCTCGCCGGCGTCCCGGAGCTCCGCGACCCGAGCATCTGCGCGCTCGCGCAGCTCGTCGAGCGGGCCGAACTGGATCGACTCGGTGGGGCACGCCTGGGCACACGCGGGCGTCATGCCGTCTCCCAGCCGGTCGTAGCACAGCGTGCACTTCCAGACGCGGCCGTCGTCCTCGATCTCGCGACGGTCGAGCACGCCGAATGGACAGGCCGGGATGCAGTATCCGCAGCCGTTGCACACGTCCTCCTGCACCACGACGGTGCCGAACTCGGTGCGAAACAGTGCGCCGGTCGGGCACACGTCCAGGCAGGCGGCGTGCGTGCAGTGCTTGCACACGTCCGAGCTCATCAGCCAGCGCATGGCATCGGTAATGTCGTCCTTGGTCTCGACCCGCTGCTCGACGAACGCCACGTGGCGCCACGTGTTCGCACCCAGCTCGCCGGTGTTGTCGTAGGACTCGGCGGTGAACACCAACCCGTCCTCGGGCACGGCGTTCCACTCCTTGCAGGCCACCTCGCATGCCTTGCAGCCGATGCAGACGCTGGTGTCGGTGAAGAAGCCCATGCGCTGCTGCTGGTCGTGGTAGGTCTCGATGCCGTCGGCGCGTGGGCCGATCATGGCCGCTCACCACCTTCCGTGCCCGGCTGCAGCCGGCCCGGGCGGACGTCGCAGGTGGCCGCCTTCACCTCCTGGATGTGCACGTTCGGATCGAGCGTGATCGAGACCAGGTCGTTGGCGGAGCCGCCGGTGCTGAGCCCACGCCAGCCCCAGTGATACGGCAGCCCCACCTGGTGAACGACCCGGTCCTGCACGCGCAGGGGCCGCAGCCGGTCGGTCACGAGCACGCGCGCCTCGATCGCGGAGCGGCGGGTGCGCACGGTCGCCCAGCCGCCGTGCTCCAGGCCGCGTTCGGCCGCAAGCTGCGGACTGACCTCGCAGAACATGGCCGGCTGTAGCTCCGACAGGTACTCGAGGGTGCGGCTCATGCCGCCGGCGGTGTGGTGCTCGGTCAGGCGATACGTGGTGAAGACGAACGGGAAGCGGTCGCCGTCGGCGTCGTCGTTGTACTCGTTGCCCGGGCGCGGGAACCGCTGGCGGGCTGGATTCGACCGCTGGCCGTAGAGCCCGTTGGGGAACGGCGACTCCTCCGGTTCGAAGTGGGTCGGGAACGGTCCGTCGACCAGGCCGGCCGGTGCGTACAGCCAGGCGCGGCCGTCGGCCTGCATGATGAACGGGTGTTTGCCGGCGATCACGTCCTGGGCCTTGGCACCCTCAGGCGGCACGTAGTCGGGGTGCTTGGTCGGCTCGAAGTCGGGAACGTCGTCGCCCGTCCACTTCTGTTCCCGCTCGTCCCACCACACGTAGCGCTTGCGCTGCGACCAGGGCCTCCCCTCGGGGTCGGCCGAGGCGCGGTTGTAGAGGATGCGCCGGTTCGCCGGCCATGCCCATCCCCACTCCGGCGCCACCCACGTCTGCTCCGATCCGGGAACGCGGCGCGCGGCCTGGTTGGTCGCGTCCGCGAACACGCCGCAGTAGATCCAGCAGCCGCACGAGGTGGAGCCGTCCGCCTTGAGCTCGGTGTAGGCGGAGAGCTCGCCGTCGGGGCCGGTGCCGTTGATCTCGCGGAGAATGGCCTCGGCGCTTGGCTCGGCGATCTCGCCCGACGTCGGGTAGTACCACTGCAGGTCCAGCACGGGACGGTCGATGTCGTCGAGTGATCCGGCCAGCTTCTTGCGGATGATGCGGCCCAGGTGGTAGTAGAACCACAGATCCGAGCGGCAGTCCCCGATCGGCTCGACCGCCTTGTGGTGCCACTGCAGCAGCCGCTGCGTGTTTGTGAAGCTGCCGTCCTTCTCGGTATGGGCCGCCGCCGGCATGAAGAACACCTCGGTGCCGATGTCCTCGGTGCGGAGCTCGCCGCGCTCGATCTCGGGCCCGTCCTTCCAGAAGCTGGCGGTCTCGATCTCGAACAGGTCACGCACCACCAGCCAGTCCAGCTCGGCCATCGCGAAGCGGTGCAGACGCGAGTTGGCGGATCCGACGGCCGGGTTCTCGCCGGCCACGATCATTCCGTCGACCGTGCCATCGAGCATGCCCAGCACGGATCTGTAGATGGAGTGGTCGCCGCTGATGCGCGGCAGGTAGTCGAAGCAGTAGTCGTTCTCGGCCGTGGCCTTGTCGCCCCAGTAGGCCTTCAGCAGGCTGACCGTGTAGGCCTCCATGTTGCCCCAGAATCCGCCCGGTGCCGCGTTCGACTCGACGAACGCGCGCAGGTCCTGGTGGGCGTGCACGTGCGGCATCGGGATGTAGCCGGGCAGGATGTTGTAGAGCGTCGGGATGTCGGTCGACCCCTGGATAGAGGCGTGCCCGCGCAAGGCCAGGATGCCGCCGCCGGGACGTCCGATGTTTCCCAGCAGCAGCTGCACGATCGAGGCCGCCCGGATGTACTGCACGCCGACGGTGTGCTGCGTCCAGCCCACCGAGTACACGATCGCAGACGTGCGCTCCCGGCCGGAGTTGTCGCACAGCGCGTCGGCCACGCGCAGGAACTGGTCGCGCGGCACACCGCAGGTCTGCTCGACGAACTCGGGGGTGTAGCGGCGAAAGTGCTTGCGCAGCAGCTGGTAGACGCAGCGCGGATGCTCGAGGGTGGGATCCTCGCTGGGCGGCTCGCCGTGGTGCAGCGTCGACCCGTGCCCGCCGTGGCCGGCCTGCTCGCCGGCGGCTGCGCCCAGCTCGCGCTGCCCTGCGCTGGCCGCCACCTCCATGCCCTCGTACTGCCAGGTGGTGGTGTCGTAGGTCTTCTTCTCGGGATCCCAGCCTGAGAACAGGCCGTCCAGATCCTCGGTGTCCAGGAAGCGGTCGTCGATGATAACGGGCGCGTTGGTGTACTCGAGCACGTACTCTCGGAAGTCGCGGCCGTTCTCGAGTATGTGGTGGACGATGCCTCCCAGGAACGCCAGGTCGCTGCCGGCGCGGAGCTGGACGTGCGAGCTCGCGACCGCGCTCGTGCGAGTGAAGCGCGGGTCGACGTGGATCACCTCGGCGCCGCGCCGCTTTGCCTCCATCACCCACTGGAAGCCGACCGGATGGCACTCGGCCATGTTCGAGCCCATGATCAGGATGCAATCAGCGTTCTGCAGATCCTGCTGGAACGTGGTCGCCCCGCCTCGTCCGAACGATGTCCCCAGACCGGGAACGGTGGAGGAGTGTCATATGCGCGCCTGGTTCTCGACCTGGACGAACCCGAGCGCGGTCATCAGCTTCTTGATCGTGTAGTTCTCCTCGTTGTCGAGCGTGGCACCACCCAGGTTGACGACGCCCAGCGACCGGCGCAGGGTTCGGTTCTTCGAGTCGGTCTGTTGCCAGGTTCGGCGACGGGTCTCGATCACCCGGTCGGCGATCATGTCCATCGCCTCGTCCAGTCCCAGCTCCTGCCACTCCGCGCCGTGGGGCGGGCGGTACTTGACCCGGTGCTGGCGCAGCTTGCTGGTGACGAGGCTCTTCGAGGCCGAGCCCTTGGGGCAGAGGCGGCCGCGCGAGATCGGGCTGTCCGGATCGCCCTCGATCTGGGTGACGGCACCGTCCTTGACGTACACCTTTTGGCCGCAGCCGACCGCGCAGTAGGGGCAGACCGAGCCGACCACGCTCGTTGCTTGCGACGTGCGCGGACGCAGCTCGCGCGACGCCTGCGACTGTGCCGCCCGGCCGCGCGCAAGCGGATCGCGCCTCAGCTGCCCGACCAGCGGCCAGTTACCGGCTGCCCGCAGCGCGTCCGCGGCCTTCACGCGCCCGCCACCCCGGCGGTGGCGAAGCTGGGCAGAACCGACTCCGCGTACGTGTCAAGGAAGCGGTCCTGGTCCAGCCCGACCTGCTGCACCAGCACGCGATCGTAGCCGGCCTCGCTGTACCCGCGCAGGCGCTCGATGTGCGCCTGCGGGTCCTGGTCACACAGGATCGACTCGGCGACGTTCTCCTCGCCGACCAGCGCCGTGGCCGCTTCGAAGTGCGCGGGCAGCGGCAGCACCTGACTGAGCTCGCCGGCCAGCGCGCTGGTGGGCCATGTCTCGAGCGCCAGGGCGCGCGCAGCCGCCTCCGTGTCGGCCAGCGCGACGTCCATCTTGCCGTAGCAGAGCCCGTCACCGCCACCCTGACGGTAGCGCCCGGCAGCGTCGGCATCGAGCTTCGTGTTCATGTATCCGTCGCCGACGCGTGCAGCCAGGTCGATCGAGTGGGTACCGAACCCGGACACGATGATCGGTGGCGGCTCATCCGGCAGCGTGAAGATGGTCGCCTGTTCGACGGTGTAGTGGGCGCCGAAGTGCGATTGTGAGCCGCCCTTCCACAGCAACCGCATCACCTCGACGGCCTCCTCGAGCATCTCGCGGCGCACGCCGCTCGAGGGCCACCGGTCCCCCAGGATGTGCTCGTTCAGCGCCTCACCGGTACCGAGGCCGAGGAAGAAACGCCCCGGCATCATCACGGCCGCCGTCGCGGCGGCCTGTGCGATGACGGCCGGGTGGATGCGCGTGGTGGGGCAGGTCACGGCCGTTCCCACATCCACCCGGTTGGTGACCGCCGCGATCCCGCCCAGCACGGCCCACACGAACGGGCTCTGCCCCTGACGGTGTGTCCACGGGTGGTAGTGGTCGGAGACGGTGATGAAGCTGAACCCCACCTGCTCCGCACGCGCGGCGCAGCGCACCATGCTGATCGGATCCAGCTCCTCACTCGAGAGGTGGTAGCCGATCTCCATCGCAGCTACGAGTGCTTCTTGGCGGTCGCCTTCCCGCCCTTGCGGCCTGCGGCTTTCTTCTGCGCCGTGGTGCCGCCCTGCGAGGGGTCCCCACCTGAGCCCGAGCGCTGGCCGCCGTGCTTGGAGGCGTCCGGCGAGTTGGCGATCTTTGCCGCTCGCTCCTTGGACATGCCCTTGTCCTTCAGCGCCTCGTACTGCTTCGTGTTCTTGACGGCCATGATCCTCCTCCTCGTTGTCTGCTCAGGCGCCGGCCGCTGGACCGCCGGCCGTGAACCCGACGGCGAACCAGATCGCGAGCAGCGCGGGGATGACGATGATCAGCCCGAAGGGACCGACCAGGAACACCCCGAGCACGACCACCACGATCGCCACCGCGATCACGACCCAGAGCAGGCCCCGGCCGACAGCCTTGGCGGCGTCCGCCGCCGGCTCGTTGCTGTCGGATTCGCGTGTCATGGCGGCGACCTACCCCCGGCTCGAGATCGGCAAACAGCGGCGGTTGTGGATTACGCCGCCCCCGGCGCGGGTATGGCGATCCGGGACCGTGAACGCCGATCTGCCCCTGCTGGCCGGAGACACCGCACACCAGTATTCGACGCTGCTTCGCCCCTATGCGTTGATCCTGGTTGCGGCGTTCGTGGTCGTGAACGGTGCGCTGCTGCTCGCCGCCGTCGCATTCCGCGACCGGCCCGGCCGCATACCACGGCCCGCGCGCCCACACCATCTCCTGACGGGCGTCTACGTGGCCGTGCTGGTGGTGTTCGCGGTTGTGCTGGCCACGCTGGCCGTGCGCAGCGAGGACCGGGTGGATGCGGCCGCCGCGCACCCCGCGTTCACGATCACCGTGATCGCGTCACAGTGGCGCTGGACGTTCGTCTACCCGGACGGCCGCCACTCGCCGGCGCTGGTGGCCCCCGTCGATCGCGACATCCGCTTCCGCCTCCGTTCACGCGACGTGCTGCACAGCATGTACATCCCCGCGGAGCGGTTCAAGCGCTACGCCTTCCCCGACCGCTGGAACACGTTCGACCTCCAGTTTGGCCGGGTCGGGACGTTCCTGGGCGAGTGCGCCCAGTTCTGCGGCTGGAACCACGCCTACATGCGATTCACGGTGCGCGTCCTGGACGGCGCCGGCTATGTGGCCTGGTCAAGCGCCGGAGCGATGTGAGCACGGCCGCCTCACCGGCCGAGCGCTCCCCCGGGCTGGTGCTCTCGTGGATCGGAGCGACGGATCACAAGCGGATCGCGGCGCACATGGCCTGGGCCTGCGGCCTGTTCTTCGTGGTCGGCGGGCTGGTCGCCCTGACCATGCGCACCGAGCTCGCCCAACCCGGGCTTCAGATCCTGTCCCGGGATCACTACAACGAGCTGTATTCGCTGCACGGCTCGACCATGATCTACTTCGTGATGACCCCGGCAGCGCTCGCTCTGGGCGTCTACCTGGTGCCGCTGCAGATCGGCGCCGCCGACCTGGTGGCACCGCGGCTCAACCTGTTTGCGATGTGGATGCTGGTCGGCGGCGCCGCCGTCGCCTTCTCGTCAGTGCTGACCGCATCCGGGTATCCGCGCGACGGCTGGACGGAGTTTCTGCCCATGTCCAACGACACGTTCTCGCCCGGCACCGGCACCGACCTGTGGCTGGCCGGCGTGGCCGCAGCGGCGATCAGCTCGATGATCCTGGCGGGCACGATCCTCGCCACCATCGTGCTTCGCCGAGCGCCCGGGATGAGCATGCTGCGAATCCCCGTCTTCACCTGGACGATGGTCGCGACCTGCCTGAACGTGCTGTTCGCGTTCCCGGCGCTGCTGGGCGCCCTGGGCCTGATCTTCGTGGCCCGCCACACCGACATCGCCGTGAACCCCGCCGCCTACCTTAACCTGTTCTGGTTTTACGGCCACCCGGTCGTGTACGTGATGTTTTTCCCCTTCGTCGGCGCGTCGCTGGAGGTGCTGGCCACCAACGCGCGCCGGCGGATGGCCGGCTACGGGCCGTTCGTGCTGGCGATCATGGGCTTCGCCGCCACGTCGATGGCGGTGTGGGCGCACCACATGCTCACGACCGGCCAGGTGACCAACCAGTACTTCGCGGTCACCAGCATCGCGCTGCTGGTGTTCGCCGGCGTCGAGTACCTCGATGCCTTCCTGACCATGTGGGGCGGCGCGATCGTCATGCGCACCTCGACGCTGTTTGCGCTCGGCTTCTTCGCGCAGTTCCTCGTGGGCGGCTTGACCGGCCTGTTCGTGGCCAGTCCCACCCTCGACTACCAGGCCAACGACACCTACTTCGTCGTCGGCCACTTCCACTACACGCTGTTTGCAGGCAGCATGTTCGGGTTGTTCGCCGGCCTCTATCACTGGTTCCCGAAGGCCACCGGCAGGCTGCTCAACGAGCGGCTGGGCAAGCTGCACTTCTGGCTGCTGGTGGCCGGTACCAACCTTACCTTCTTCCCCTTCTTCATCCTTGGCAACGACGGCATGGTGCGCCGTGTCGCCGACTACCCGGACCAACGCGGGCTCGCCGACTGGAACCTGGTCGCCACCATCGGCAGCTACGTGGTGGCGGTCGCGCTGCTGGTGTTCCTCGTGAACGTCGTGTGGAGCAAGGCGCTGGGAGCACCCGCCGGCCCCGATCCCTGGCAGGGCCAGACGCTCGAGTGGTGGACGGAGTCGCCGCCGCCGCGCCACAACTTCGAGTCGCTGCCGCCCATCCGCTCACACGCGCCGCTGCTCGACCTGCGCGAGGCGGAGTCGGCATGATCAGGTTCGGGGCACCGCTGTTCGGCTGGGCGGTGATGCTGGCGCTGCTCGCCGCCGGGCTGCTGGCCTGGAGCGGCGACATCGAGGGACCGTGGCTGCTGCTGGCGGCGAGCTCCGTTGCCAGCGCGGCAGCCGGATTCGCCCTGGGACTGGCCGGTCCCGCACAGGGAGATCGTCGCGCGATCCCGGACATCAGCATCGCTCCGGCGGTGACCGCTGCCGGTCTGCTGGTGGTGCTGGTAGCGTTCGCGGCCGGGCGCTGGCTGGTGCTGCTGGGGCTGGGCGTGATGGCGCTGGGCCTGGGCAGCGCCGTCCGCGAGCGGCGCGCGCAGGGCAGGGACATGGGATGAGGTGGCGAGCCGCGAGCATGGCGGCCGGTCTGGCGGTGGTGCTGGCGACGGCACTTGTGCCACCCTCGTCTGCCGCCCCCGACCACGTCCTCACCCTGCACATGGTGGAGCTGGTGGCGCTGATGTACGGGGCCGGGCCCTTGATCGCGGCGGCGGCGCCGCTTCGACCGGGACGCTGGGGGGTGCGCTCGATGTCCGTCGCCTTCGCGGCCTTCGTGCTCGCCCAGGCAGCGGCGCACCTGCCGGGGGTCGTGCGGGTCGTTCAGCACGGTGGTTGGGCGCACGGCATCGTCCAGGCGGTGTTGCTGGGCGCCGCCGTCGGTTTCTGGTCAGCGGTGGTGTCATGGCCGGCCGAACGCTCGCCGCTGACGCCGATCCTCTACCTGGTCGCCGCCATGCCGGCCGGCGACGCACTCTCGATCTGGCTCATGACGACGTCGCTGCCGGCCTATTCCGGAGTCCCCCGCTCCGACCAGCGCGCGGCTGCCGCGGCCATGCTGTGCGGGTCGATCGTGCTGGCGCTGGCGGCGGTTGTGGTCGGCTGGCGAGCGATCCACCACGAGCACGCCGCCGTGCTCGCCCGTGAGCATGCCGAGCCGCGGCATGCCTAACACGCCGGCACGGGTGGCAGGCGCCGCCCTCTGCGTTGTGGCCGCGTTCCTGATCGTCGGGCTCGGCTGGCTGGGAGGCGCCTCGCGCGCCGCTCGCGCATCCACCGCGGGCGACGCCGGGCGTGGCCGGCAGCTGTTCGTCGCAGGCTGTGCCAGCTGCCATGGAATGACTGCGCAGGGCGTGTCGCAGCGCGGGCCCTCGCTGGTGGGTGTGGGCGCACAGGCGGCGGACTTCTACCTGACGACAGGGCGGATGCCGCTGAACGCTCCCGGCCAGCAGCCGCATCGGGATCACCCCGCCTACGCCCCTGCCCAGATCCGCGACCTGGTCGCCTATATCCAGTCGCTGGGCGGCCCTCCCATCCCCACCGCCGACCCCGGACAGGGATCGCTGTCGCACGGACGCGAGGTGTTCGCTTCGTCCTGCGCCGGCTGCCACCAGATCGGCGCCACCGGAGGCGTGGTGCCCGGCGCGTCCGTGCCGTCCCTCGACTCTGCCACGCCGACCCAGATCGCGGAGGCGATCCGGATCGGCCCGTTCGTGATGCCGCGGTTCAGCGACGCGGCACTCGACCAGCACGACGTCGACTCGATCACCCGGTACGTGCTGGCGGTCCGCAGCCACCCCGACGACCGTGGCGGCTGGTCGCTGGGCCATCTCGGGCCGATCCCGGAAGGGATGGTGGCGTGGTTGATCGGCATCGCGGCGTTGCTGGCGGTGGCGCGAGTGGTCGGGGAGCGTGAGCCGTGAGCCGGCTCAGGAAGCTGCTGTCGGCCTGGCTCGCGCCGCCGGACACGGAACCGGCACCCGATCCGGAGCCGCCGTCACAGGAGCGGGAGCTGGTGCGTCGCACCCCGGCCACACCCCGCCGCGAGCTGGCGGTGGCGGTGCTGCTGGCGGCCGCCGCAGTGCTGTTCGCGGCGTTCGTGGTCGCCTACGCGCTGGGCGCGTCCACCCAGGTGTTCGGCGTGACTCTGGGCGGGGGGCTGGCGCTGGTCGCTGCCGCGCTGATCACCGCCGGCAGGGCCGTCGTGCTGCAGGTGGTCATGGACGAACCACGGCCGCAGGCCGGCGAAGGCGATAGCGCCGAGACGGCCGCCGCCGCGCTCCGCGAGGGCGGCCACGGCATCAGCCGCCGGCGCCTGCTCGGCCTCGCCGGCGGGGCAGCGGCCGCCACGCTGGGAGCGGCCGCCGTGGTGCCCGTGTTCTCGGCGGCGGAGGGCAAGGGCGGCGCCACCGGGTCGTCGCCGTGGCTGGCGGGCACGCCGCTGGTCGACGAGCACGGCCGACCGGTGCGAGCCGACCAGCTCGAGATCGGGTCGTTCCTGACCGCGTTCCCAAAGGGCTCGGACCCGCGCGAGCTGGGGTCGCCCGTGATCGTGTGCGCGGTCGATCCGGCCCAGCTGCACCCCGCCGCCGATCGCACCGGCTGGGACGTCAACGGCATCCAGGCCTTCTCGAAGATCTGCACGCACGCCGGTTGCGCGGTGGCGATGCTGCGCTACCCGCTCGACGGCCAGATCGAGCCCGGGCCGGCCCTGGTCTGCCCGTGCCACTACTCGACGTTCGACGTGCTGCACGGAGCCGACGTGGTGTTCGGTCCGGCCGGACGCGCTCTGCCCCAGCTGCCGCTGCAGCTGGCCGCCGACGGCACGTTGGAGGCGGCCGGCCGGATGTCGGGCCCCGTCGGCCCGGCCTGGTGGGGGGTGAGCGAGAGCTGATCGACCGTGCCCTGACAGCGCTCGACCGGCGCACCGGCGCGGGCCCGCTGCTGGCAAAGGGGCTGCGCTACGCGTTCCCCGAGAACTGGACGTTCCTGCTCGGAGAGATCGCCCTCTACTCCTTCATCGTGCTGGTCGCCACCGGCGTCTACCTGACCCTGTTCTTCGATCCCAGCCTGCACACGTCGATCTACCACGGCAGCGATCCCACGCTGCAGGGTGCACGCGTCAGCGACGCCTACGGGTCGACCGTGCACCTGTCGCTGGACGTGCGAGCCGGCCTGTTGATGCGCCAGACCCACCACTGGGCGGCGCTCGTGTTCATCGCCGCAATCCTGCTGCACCTGATGCGGATCTTCTTCACGGGCGCATTCCGGAGCCCACGCGAGCTGAACTACGTGATCGGCCTGACGATGCTGGTGCTGGCGATCCTCGAGGGCTTCTTTGGATACTCCCTGCCGGACGACCTGATCTCGGGCATGGGGCTCTCGATCGCCTACGCGGTCGCGATGTCGGTGCCGGTGATCGGCGAACAGCTGGCCCGCTGGTTCTGGGGCGGGCAGTTCCCGGGCGCCGACGCGTTCGAGTCGCGCATGTACATCATCCACGTGCTGCTGATCCCGGCGCTGCTGGCGACGCTGATCGCCGTGCACCTGGCGCTGATCATGATCCTGCGTCACACCCAGTTCGCCGGGCCCGGCCGGCGCGAGCGAAACGTGGTCGGCCTGGCGATGTGGCCGGCCTACGCGCTTCGCTCGATCGGATTGTTCTTCGCCGTCACGGCGGTGCTGTTCCTGCTGGGCGGCCTGGTGCAGATCAATCCGATCTGGCAGTACGGCCCGTATGAGCCCTGGGTCGGCACCAACGGCGTCCAGCCCGACTGGTACATGGGCTGGCTGATCGGCGCGCTGCGGCTGATGCCGAACTTCGAGCCGACCCTGTTCGGTCGCACGATCCCCAACCCGTTCTTCGGGGGTGCGTTGTTCCCGGCCGTCACCTTCGGGCTGCTCTATGCGTGGCCCTGGATGGAACGGGCGGTGAGCGGCGACCGCAGGCGTCACCATCTGCTCCAGCGGCCGCGCGACAACCCCTGGCGCACGGCCTTCGGCGCGGCGATCATGACCTGGGTTCTGGTGCCGTTCCTGGCCGGATCGTCGGACCGCATCTTCGTCACGTTCGACATCCCCTACCAGAGCCAGATCGAGGTGCTGCGTGCGGTCTGGTTGTTGCTGCCGCCGGTGGTGTTCCTGCTCACGCTCACCACCTGCCGCCGGCTCCGCGCCAGCGGCATGCGCCCGCTGCGCGGCTGGACCGGCGAGGTCGTGACACGGCGCCGAGACGGTGGCTTTGGCGATCGCGCGTCCGGCGGCTAGGTCACGCTTCAAGCGTCGCACCTGCGGGTATCAGCACGACGAAACGCGATGAGGAGCTGAAATGGGTGTAGCAGAGGTAGCGGAACTCGTGGTGCGGCCAGCTGTGACCGGGACGATGCGCGCCCGCAAGACCAAGTCACGGCAGCACAGCGTGGCGAAGAAGCAATGGGCCGCGTACATCGGCGTGGCGGTCGTGTCCACTCTGCTGACGAAGGTGCTGAACGACTTCATCGAGCGCCGGTTCGCGGCTGACGACGCCGACGTCGCCTGAGCGATGTCGACCGCGATCCCCTCGACACTGACCGCCGCGCACACGTGAACGAGCTGACGCTCGTCGAGCGCGTGGCCGGCAGTGGCAGCATGCCGCTGCACATCGTGACCGCCTGTCACGGCGGTCGCCGTGACGGCTGTCTGGTCGGGTTCGCCACGCAGGCCAGCATGCAGCCGGCGCGCATGCTCGTCTGCCTGTCCACGGCAAACCTGACCTACCGGATCGCCGTCTCCGCGCCCGGGTTGGCGGTGCACCTGGTGCCGGCAGGCCGCCATGACCTGGCCGAGCGGTTCGGCGGTGAGACTGGTGACGAGACGGACAAGCTCTCCGACATCGCCTGGACGGAGGGTATCGGCGGCGTTCCCCTGCTCGACGAGTGCCCGATCAGGTTCGTGGGACGAGTCGTGTCACGCCACCCCTTCGGAGACCACGAGGGGTTCCTGCTCGAGCCGCTGGCTGATGCGGATGTGGCCCAGCAGCCCGCGCTGCTGACCCGGGAAGCCACGGACATCGAGCCCGGTCATCCTGTGTGAGACGCGGACTGCCTAGCCGCGTTCCTCTGCGAGCCGGCGCGTGAGAAGCGCCAGCACGGCCGCTTCCTGCGGCGTCAGCCCGTCAAGGTCCTTTGACAGCTTTCGGGCTGCCTCCTTCTCGAGTATGTCGCCGAGGCGGCCGTCCAGGTGGGCGTCGAACACCTCGGGATGAACGTAGCAGCGGCGACAGATCGCGGGCGTGTTTCCGAGCTCGGTCGAGACCGATTCCACGGCCGCCACCACCTGCCGCTTCGCCTGGGTGTCCGATCCGAACTGGCCAAGCTCCTGCAGCGCCCAGGCCGCGAGCACGGTGCCTGACCAGGTGCGGAAATCCTTGGCCGTGAAGTCGTCTCCAGTGACCTCCTGGAGGTAGCTGTTGACGTCGTCGGAGTCGATGTCCACAACCTCTCCGTCCTCGTCGACGTACTGGAACAGATCCTGTCCGGGCAGCTCCTGGCACCGTTTCAGCACCCGCGCGGCGCGCGGGTCGGTGAGCTCGACCTCGTGCATCTTTCCGCTCTTTCCCCGGAACCGGAAGGTGATATGCGAGCCCTGCACCTCCACGTGGCGCTCGCGTATGGTGGTCAGGCCGAACGAGTTGTTCTCCCGGGCATACTCATCGTTTCCGACCCGGATGTTGGTCGTATCGAGCAAATGTACGACCGTGGCCACCACCCGCTCGCGACTCAGCGACCGCCCTGACATGTCCTTCTCCACGCGACGGCGGATCCGCGGCAGCGCCGCGCCAAACGCGAGCATGCGATGGTACTTGGTCTCATCGCGCACCTCCCTCCAGCGCGGGTGATAGCGGTACTGCTTGCGACCGCGAGCATCGCGACCGGTCGCCTGCAGGTGCCCGTTCGCCGATCGGCAGATCCACACGTCGGTCCAGGCCGGCGGGATCGCCAGCGCCTCGATTCGCTTCACCTGCTCCCTTGGCAGGGACCTGCCGTCCGCGTCGGTGTACTGAAACCCCTTGCCGCGTCTGCGCCGGGCGAATCCGGGCTCCCGGTCGGACACATACCTGAGGCCGGCCGCGCGCGCCGACGACTCCGGCGCGTCCTCGATCGGCTCCAAAACGGTTGCTGCCATGGTCGCGACATACCCGCCGTTGCCGTTCTCGACACGGTCTCAAACCACGCTTGACACGTTCCCGCGGCCGGACTAGGGTCCTCTCCAGTTGCTAGTAGGAAACTTTCCTTCCAGTAGCCTGAGATTGGGGGACACATGAGGATTTCGGTCATCCGTGCAGTGACCCTGGCTGTGACGCTGGCGGTACTGACCAGCGGCTCGGCGGCGGCGGCGCGCCATGCCCCGTCCGGCGGCGCCTCCGCATTCGTTCGGGTCAACCAGGTCGGATACCCGACCGGCGCGTCCAAGCGCGCCTATCTGATGGCCAGCGCCGGCGAGACCGGCGCCACCTTCACCGTGAAGAACAGCAGCGGCGCGACCCTCGTATCCGGGCCGATCGGCGCCCGTCTGGGCTCATGGAGCAGCGGTTACCCGAACGTGTATGCGATCGATTTCACGGGCCTGGCCACGACCGGCACCTACACGATCTCGGTGTCCGGCCCGATCGCCGCCAGCTCCCCCAGCTTCGTCGTCACCACCGGCCCGACCGTCTACGCCGGCGCGCTGCGAAACGCGCTGTCCTACTACCAGAACTCCCGCGACGGTGCCGGCTACATCCCCTCAGCGCTTCGCACCGCGCCGGGCCACCTGAACGACGCGAACGCGATGACCTATTCGACGCCCAGCTACAACGCCGGCAGCGGCCGATTTTCGGGCGACCTGTCGCCGCTAGGTGTCCGTGTCGACGCCTCCGGCGGCTGGTGGGATGCCGGCGACTACCTCAAGTTTCTGCAGACCGAGAGCTATACCGATGGCGTGCTGCTGTCCGGCGTCCGCGACTTCCCGTCGCAGATGGCGTCGAGCTCGACCGGCGCCGACTTCACCGCCGAAGCAAAGTTCGGCGCCCAGTTCCTTCTGCGCATGTGGGACGACCCGACCAGGACGCTCTACTACCAGGTCGGCATCGGCGAGGGGAACGGGAAGACCGTCGGAGATCACGACATCTGGCGACTGCCTCAGGCCGACGACACCTTCGGCGGGTCGGACCCGGTCGACCGCTACATCCGAAACCGCCCGGTGTTCCGGGCGGGCGCGCCGGGCTCGCTGATCAGCCCCAACCTGGCCGGCCGCGACGCGGCCGCACTGGCCGAGTGCTACGTCGTGTTCAAGACCAGCGACGCGACCCTGGCCGGTCAGTGCATCACGGCCGCCGAGCACATCTTCGCGCTCGCCAACACCGCTCCGACGGGCGACCTGCAGACGGTGATCCCGTTCAGCTTCTACCCCGAGACCGAGTGGCGCGACGACCTCGAGTGGGGCGCAACCGAGCTCTACTTCGCGGTTGCCGCGGGCGGGGCCGCCTCCACCGGCCATCAGCCGGCAAGCTACTACCTGGGGCAGGCCGCGCACTGGGCCAACGCGTACATGACCGGCCCAGGGGACGCCGCCGACACGCTCAACCTCTACGACGTCAGCGGCCTCGCCCACTACGACCTGTACCGGGCGATCGCACAGGCCGGCAGCCCGAGCGGCCTGCAGACGACCCAGGCTGCGCTCGTGGCAGACCTCAAGAAGCAGCTGGACGGTGCCGTCGCCCAGGGCGCCGCCGACCCGTTCGGCTTCGGGTTCCCGTGGGCCGCGTTCGACACGACCTCGCATGGGTTCGGGCTGTCGGTGATGGCCAGTGAGTACGACCAGCTGACCCAGACCACCGCCTACGCGGATCAGAGCTCGCGCTGGATCGCCAACGTGCTGGGGGCGAACGCCTGGGGCATCTCGCTGGCGGTCGGCGACGGCACCACCTTCCCGCACTGCATGCAGCATCAGGTGGCGAACCTGGCAGGCTCGCTGGACGGCTCGTCTCCGGTGCTGGCGGGCGCGGTGGTGGAAGGGCCCAACAAGACCACCTCCCGGGGGCTGGTGTCGGGCATGCGCACCTGTCCGGTCAACGGCGTCGACGTGTTTGCGCCGTTCAACGCCACCGCCACCTTCCAGGACAACGTCCAGTCGTGGTCGACCGACGAGCCGGCCATCGACCTGTCGGCGACAAGCCCGCTGGCGTTCGCCCGCCAGGCGGCCGGCCTCAACTGATGGGACGCCGAAGCGCGATCTTGATGCTGGCCGTTGCCGCGGTCGCGGCGACGGCCGGCTCGGCCGGCCGTACCGCGCCGGCCGCCGCGGCCGTCTCGCCGGTGGTGGTGACGATCCAGTTCGACGACGGCAATGCCAATCAGGTGACGGCAGCGCAGATGCTTGCGGATCTCGGCATGGTGGGGACGTTCTACGTGAACACCGGGTTCATCGAGACCACCGACCATCTCACCTGGACCGACCTGACGACCATGTCGCTGGCAGGAGACGAGATCGCCGGCCACACGCTCACCCACAAGAACCTGAAGCATCTGAAGCCGGCGGCGGCGCAGCAGCAGATCTGCCAGGACCGCCAGAACCTGGTCGACCACGACTTTCTCCCGACCGATTTCGCCTACCCGTTCGGATCGTTCGACGCCGGCACCGAGGCGATCGTGGCGCAGTGCGGCTACAGCAGCGGGCGGGGCGTGGCCGGCGGCACCGAGACGATTCCGCCGCTCGACCCGTTCGCAACGCGCACCCCGCCCAACCCGAAAAAGGGCACGCAGGTGGCCACCATCGAGGGCTACGTCACCAGCGCCCAGGGCGCGGGCGGCGGCTGGGTGCAGCTGGTCTTCCACAACGTCTGTCTGAAGTGCGACGCCTACGCGATCACACCCGCTCACTTCGAGGAGCTGCTGACCTGGCTGGACGGGCAGCGGACGAACGGAACCGTCCTGATCGAGACGACCCAGCAGGTCATGAGCCGCACCGGTCCTCCCTGACCGATCACGGGTCGGCTCCGGCCCGGCTCAGGAGACGACGAACAGCTTCTTGGGCGAGGACGCGGTCTTCCACGGCCCCTTCGCCGAGCCGGTGTAGCTGAACCGCAGGTAGAACCGGCCGGCCGAGGGGAACGAGAACCCGGCGGCGTAGGTGCCGTCCGCCGCAACGACCGGAGCCGTCGTGGTGGCCTTCCACGCGGTCGCGGTCGCGGCGCGCATCTGCACGGTCACCCGCTTTGCGGCCATGTTCGGGGTGCTCTGCCCCTTCACGGTGAACGTGACGCCGTGGGCAATGCTGTAAGAGCTTCCCGTCCAGGTGGCCGTGGCCGCCAGGGTCAAGGACGGCTGCACGAACAGCGTGAGCTCGCCGGAGCCCGACGGCGCGATGCCGGCGTCGCCGCTATAGAGCGCGCGCCAGACCAACCGCGTGGGCACGGCGGCGGTGGTCACCGGCAGCGACCAGTTGCCGGCCGTATCGGTCACGGCGCTGAGATCCGCGCTCTGAACCTCGCCCATGTAGCTGAACGTGTTGACGATGGTGACCGTGCGCCCGGCCAGCGGCAGGCCCGTCGTCTGGTCTGTCAACGTGCCGTGGAGCACCGTGCCTGCAGCGGGCGTGATCACCGTCGCCGACTCCGCTCCCGTGAGCGTCGTCTGGTCGGCGGCGGCACCCCCGGTGTCGGCGAGCAACAGCTGTGCCAGCGTCGCCGCGTCCGGCACGCCGAGCCCCGTTGCCATGTCGTAGCCCGTGGTGGTGGCGTAGAGGCCGGGTTGTCCGTAGATGTTGTTCGACCCCACGGTGATATCGCGGAACAGCGGCGCCCCCGCGTGTGCGTAGAAGAACGGGTTCGCCGACCCTGCCATCCGCCCTCCGCCGTGCGCGACCGAGTACGTGTCGGCGTCGGCGATGATTGCCGCCAGCAGCGGAGCGCCGGCGCTGGTGCCGCCGAACAGGCGCCACTTGCCGCCGCTGTAGATGATGTAGCCCGTGATCGGGTTCGCATCGAGTGAGACGTCGGGCACCTCGCGGCAGGGCTGGTCGCCCGCGGCGCCGCACGCGAGGTGCGTGTCGGTCGAGATGACACCGGGCGCAGTCTGCCAGGAAGGCATCGGGTAAAGGATCGAAGCGCCGCCGCCCCCGCCCGTTCCGCGGTCGCTGTCGGGGTGTCCCCATGCCGTCTCGTGCGAGCTGCCCGCGGTCGCCAGGTGCAGCGAGGTGCCGCCCACGCCCGTCACGTAGGGCGACGAGGATGGGTAGTCGACCCGGTAGGTGTGCGAGCCCGGCCCGCAGTCGTCGGAACCGGTGTCGCCGCTGGCCGCCACGACGGTCAGTCCTGCCGCCTTCGCCAGCTGGTACTCGGCGTCATCCGATCGCATGCCCGGGAACAACGCCGGGTACTCACAGTCGCCCCAGCTGATGGACACGAGGTTGGTGTGCGTCGCCGGCTGGTCCTCGATGATCGAGTCGACCACCGAGCCGAAGCTGGTCGAGCCGTCGTTCGGCGCGATGTAGGTGTAGATGTGGCTCAGCCCCGGGGCGGCCGTGGCGGCCACCTCCTCGTCCAGCTGCACCTCAGCGGCACCGCTGCGATCGGTCGTGCCGCCGTTCACCGGCACATCGGTGATCGGCACGGTCGTGCCGTAGCAGCCCTGGTAGGCGCTCACGTTGCTGGGCGTGTAGTTCGAGAACTCGATCAGGGCCAGGGTGTCGGCCTGGCCGGCCTGACCGGCGTCGAGCAGTGACTGGAAGTCGTAGCCGTCGGGCGAGGCGAACTGGGCCGGCTGGTACCCGCCCCCCAGCGCCTGGAGCTGCGATGCGCCTGCGCACGAACTCAGGGCCGCAGCGGCGGCCGGGCGACCGGCCAGCGGATGCGCGATGGCGCGGCTGCTGAGGCCGTCGATGGAGCTGACGCGCAGGGCCAGACCTCGCGGAAGCGACGGCCGCAGCGCCGGTGCGCGGAACAGCGCGCCGTCCTGCCGGTAGACGATAACCGGTGTGCGAAATGCCTGCGACGCGGCCGCGACCGACCCGGCGTAGGTGCGGGTGAGGATGCCCCTGTCACGTACCGACAGGCCGTGACGCGCCAGGTAGCGGTCCGCCGCTGCCGTCGTCACACGGGACGGCCCGAACCGCGCGCGCAACCACCGCGCCCGCCGCGGCCGGGCGCTGCCACGGGACGCGAGCAGCGCCAGTGATCGAGCGTGGCGCGGCGTGAAGTGCAAGGTGACCGTGATCCGCGCGCGGGGCACCGCCGCTCGCAGCGGCACTCGGCGTGACTGCTGGTCGCTGCCGCCGCGCGAGGCGGCGTCGCCGGGAGCGGCCTGCGTCAGCAGCGCGCCGGAAGCGACCACCAGGAATGCCGCCACCCACAACCCTGATCCCCATGATGGTCGCCCGAGCCGCAAAGCGGGCCGCCCACGCATTTCAGTCCTTCCAGATCGTTGCCGGAGCCAGTGGTGTCGCGACTGTTTCACCTGACTCGGTAGCTGTCAACGGGCCCGGCCTATTGCGATCAGGGCCTCGACGACGTCGTCGAACGGTCTGGTCGCGTCGATCTCGTGGGTGCACGTGGCCCGCAGCCGGGGCTCGGTCGACTCGAGGTCCGCAAGGATCAGCGCCCGCTCACCCTGGCCCTTTCCAAAGTTGTTCGTCGTGCGGGTCGCGATCCGGCTCAGGATCACGTGCGCGGGAGCGCTCAGCAGCACGACGGCATCGAAGCGGTCATAGAACCGCCCCTGGTTGGAGACACAGCCCGAGACGTAGAGCGGCCCATCGCCGTTCTCGGCCAGCAGCTCGGCGATCCGGTCCTCGCGCCACACCCACTCGCCGTCGCGCAGCACCTTCCAACCGGGCTCGTCGGTCTCGACGACCCGGAACCCGCGCACCGCCAGCTCGGCGAGGGCCGTCGACTTACCTGTCCCCGACATGCCTGTCACCAGGATCCGCTGCACTCACTGGAACGTAGCTCGATGAGAGGCCCAGGCCCAGTAGCATCCGGTGACATCAACCGGGAGGATTCCGCTGTGGAAGAGATCGCCGAAGGCACACGTTTTGTGATCGACGGGCAGGTGTTCACCTACATCGGCGACGGAGAGGACGCCGCCGGACAGCCGGTCGCACACCTCCGCGGCGGTGACGCGGACTCGCTCGAGGAGTACCCGAAGGACGCGCTCCAGAACCTGGAGCGCGCCTGAGTCAACGGGTGACCGCGCTAGCCGTGGCTGGGAATCCCGACCCGGGGCCGAACCGCTCGCACCGTCAGGAACACCGGCCCCTTAGCCGAGCAGGCCCGGAACCGGAACGAGATCGGAGCGGCGGTGAAGGCACCGGGCGGGTAGACCGTGAGGCCGTTTGCGGTGACCGCCCTGCAGCTCGCGGGCGGAAATGCCGAGACGTCCACGATCTCCAGCAGGGTGTGGGCGGTCGCACGGTTGCGCAGCGTCACCGTCCGTGCGGGTACGGAGTGGTCGCGTCCGGCGGCGCTTCCGACCTGGGCGCCTGCACGCTCGGCCGAGACGCCCGGGAAGCCGTAGAGCTGGCAGGTGTGGCCGGAGACGTTCGTGAACTCCAGCGGGTAGACGATGTTGCCGGCCGCGCCGCCGCCGGATCCGACACCCAGCCAGACGGACAGGCCCTGCGTCTTGCATCGCGGCGTCGTGGTCGCGGCCGTCTGCGCCCCGGCGGTCGACGCCGCCGCCGACACCGCGCACGCGATGCCCGCGAGCACCATGCCGGAGAGCACCCACCGGGCCGGCTTCGACGTGGTAATCAGCTGGATCATCTCTTCCCCGCCTTCCTGGTCGCCGGCCCACATGAGATCCCGCGGGCACTATCCGATGCTACGAGCGCGGAGTATCCGCCACACGTCGGCTGCGTAACGGTTCGATGACTACGGAGCCGGGCGCCGCCGCACGGCATAGGCGGCCGCGCCTGCCAGCGCCAGCGACGTGACGGCCAGGAGCGCTCGCCGGCGCCGGGCACGTCGGGCCCGCCGGTCGCGAGCCTCGCTGTACGCAGCGCCCGCGGCCAGGGCGACCTGCGCCAACTCCGACCAGAACAACGGGTCGGCGAGCTCGTCTCGGCCGGCCCGCCGGGCCGGCCCGGCCAGGTGCGCGCGCAACCGCCGCACCCGCGGATCGGGCGCCACCTCGCGCAGCGTCTGCGCCTCGGACACGGCCTGCTTCGTGCGCTGCGGATGCCGCGCCGCGACCGACGCAAACCTTGCGGCCTGCAACGGATGGGTGCGGACCCACCACAAGGCCGCGTCCTTTGCCGCCGACCTCGCGGCCTCCGTCGCCTCAGGCACCGAGACCCTCGGAGCGGTCGGCCCGCTCCTGCGCTGTGATCACGATCCGGGCGATACGGCCCAGCTCGGCGCCGCGCTGAACGACCGCAGGAACGGTGAAGCGCAGCTGGCATCCGTCATCGTCGCGAACGACGGTCACCTCGATCGCGTCGTCACTCCCCCCAAACGGCAGGTAGCGCCACCCGGGCGCATCGTCGATCTCGATGGTGCCCTCATCCATGGGGCTGGCTGCGTCGGCCATGTGTCGGTGGTACCCCTGAAGCTCGTGGTCCAACCCCGGCCGCCGAGGCGGCAGAGCGTGCTGATCCTGAAGCAAGCTCACAAGCGGCTCCGAGCTTGACCTCAACCCGGACGAGCAGCCTACACGCAGAAGATCTTCCGCACCCTCTCAGGAGCCCTCTGCCCGACACAGTGACGGTCTAGCGTCCCCGGTATTCGTAGGCGCCGATGTCGGGCGGGCCACGGCGACGATGCCCGAGCAGGTCGAAGATGGGTGCGTAGAGCGGGTTGGCCTTATCGATCAGGAGGGCGGATGCCGCGGTCGGCCGTTCACGGGCGTTCAGCAAGGGGTCACCGACGACGTCGCTGTTCCCGCACGCGGCGCCCCGCTCGACCACGTTGTGGCTCGACCGGCGCACCCGCGGGCACACCAGATTCGGTGAGAGCTGCTTGCCCAGGATGTTGTTTGCGATCAGCGGCCGCCATGCCCGCTTGAGCCCGAGGTAACGGTGGCTGACAACGATCGACAGCGAGTCGTGGTCGGGCCTCGGCGAGCCCGAGAGGATCGTGTTGTTGATGATGTCGACGTCGTGCGGCACCCGTAGCGCCACCTTGGTGCCGACCAGGATCCCCGCCCGCGGCACCACCGCTGGCGCCCGCGGATCGTGCGCCAGGAACAGGTTGTCGAGGACGCGCACGTGGTCGACGGCCAGCGCCATGTAGAGCTGCGCGCCGCCAAACTCGCTCACACCGAAGATGTTGTCGCGGACGACCATGCCGTCGGCGAGGAACAGCTCGATCATGTCCTGGTGGCCGCACTTGACCCAGGTGTGGTGGCAGGCGAGCGCCCGGTTGAACGTGTTGCTCTGGATCCGAAGCTTTGGCCCGGCGCGGCCGTGGATGAAGTCGCAGCCAAGGCAGTCGTGGAACCGGTTGTGCTCGATGGTGACGTTCGAGGCATAGCGCGGCAGGATGCACATCGACCACCGCGGGGTGTTGTCGCCGCAATGGGCGAAGGCGCTGTGGTCGACGGTCACATGGTGCGAGTGGTCGAGGTTGATGCCGACCTTGCGCGTGGTGCCGATCGCCGTGAACGTGAGGTTGTGGAGCTTGATGCGCAGCGAGTCGATGGTGTGGATCCCGCCGTCCCGGGCCATGGCCCGGACGTGAAGCTTGCGGATCGTGATCGCCTGGGTATGGTCGAGCACGATCGCACGCACCACCGCCCTGCCGCGCGGGGGCCCGGAGATGGTCAGCCGCCGCGACGAGCGCGGCCCGATGTGCATCTTGGTGGCGTACGTACCGGGATTCAGCGTGATCGTGCCGCCGGAATCGCGCATGGATGCGACCGCCGCCTCGAATCCGGCGGCAGAGCTGACGCTGCGGGCGGCCGGTGGTGCGACCGCGCCGTCCACGCTGCGGGCCGCGTGCGCCTCCGGAGCGAGCGCCAGCACGACCGCGACGATCAAGGTCACGCTTGCCGGAAGCGCCGTTCGGATCCGCATGCGGAGGGGTTCGCGACGGCCGGGCAGAGGCCTCCCACGCTCGTCACCGGCGGGCCTACACTCCCGGCATGGGATTCGACTCACCCGAGAAGCTTGCGATCGTGTTCCTGATTGCGCTGATCGTGTTCGGCCCGTCGCGGCTGCCCGAGCTGGGGCGCTCGCTGGGCCAGGGCATTCGGGGCTTCAAGGACAGCGTGGACGGCCGGGACGAACCGCGCGATCAGGCGCCGCGCCAGCCCTAGATCGCCGCCCCGGCCCGCGGCCTCTCCTCGCAGCAGCTCGATCCGCTCGGCCGCCAGCTGCCGTCGTACCTGGCTATCCATCGGATGCATGTCCCGCTCCTCTCTTCACCCTAAGTATCTTGACGTCGAGATTCTAGCGTTGAGATAGCTTGACGTCAAACTACTTTTCTGCGAGGATATGGGAATGGCAAAGACCGAGGATCGTGACCACGTCGACGCGTTTCTGGAAAGCATCCACCTGGTGCTGCCGGATCTCGATCTTGAGGTCGAGGGGATCGTCGACCGCATCTCCGGGCTGGCCCGCCGACTGCAGCGCACGATGGACGAGACGCTGGCGGAGTTCGGGCTGGACACGGCCGAGAACAAGGTGCTCTCGATCCTGGCCCAGGGCGGCGAGCCCTTCCGGAGTACCCCTGGGCGGCTGGCGGCGCGGATGGAGCTCTCCAGCGGGGCGATGACCAACCGGCTCGACCGGCTCGAGCAGGCCGGGCTGGTGCAGCGGCTGCCCGACCCCGACGATCGCCGCAGCGTGGTGGTGGAGCTGACCGACCACGGCCGCAAGACCTACCGGAGGGCCGTCGGCGCGCAGGCCAAGAAGGAGGCGCTGGTCACCGCCGCGCTGAACGAGCGGGAGAAGGTGCAGCTGAACGCGCTGCTACGGCTGATGATGCTCGAGTTCGAGCGGCGCGAGCGGGGAGAGCCGGACTGCTAACAGTTCCGTCCTCTCAGAGCGTGCGAGACGACCACAGGAGCGCGGCCAGCATCACGCTCAGCACCGACACCACCAACCCGATGATCCAGGCGGCGACATCCTGTGTGCCCATGATCGCAGCCGCCGCGACGCCGATCGCGATCACGCCGCCGGTGGCGACGAACCGGATGAAGATCGATTCGATACCTCGCCGCCGGTGCCCACGCCGGCCGATGAACGGAACAGCGGGCGCATCCAGCTCAGGCGCTTGCGGTGGGTCGGGTGCGCCGGGCGCGGCCTCACCGACGCTCGTAGACGCGGTGTGTGGCGGATCGTTCGGTTCGCTGGGCTGCGACATGCAGACAGCGTAGCCCTGAACGGTGCGCGGGGAAGGTCTCCCCTCAGCCGCCGGCCCGCGCCAGCGCCGCCTCCATTCGCGCGGCCGCCCGCTCGAGCGTCGCCTTCACGTCATCCGCGTGGCCGCGCAGCGACCGCTTCACCCATTCGGCCGGCGGTGCGCCCCGCTCACCACGCAGCGACGCCAGCTCCAGCCACAGGTTCGGGCTCGCGGTCAGGTGACTGCGCCCGCCCCAGCCATCACCGCTGCGGTCGCGCTCGACGCGCGCCAGCCGCCGGCGCATGGTGTCATGGGACACCGCCGCGCAGAGCGCGTTGTCACCCACCCGAGCCGCGTGCCTGGCCGCCGCCCGGTTGTCACCCTTCGCCAGCGCCGCCAGCGCCGCCCTCAGCGCCGTCAGATCGCGAGCCGCCTGCTGGAACGGATAGGCCGCCGAGTCGCCAGCATCGAGGGCGAGCAGTCCGCGCCCGACCGGCGTGAAGGCGCGCCGGCCCCTGGCCGCCGCGTGCCGGCGAGCCGCCGCGCGCAGCCCCGGCAGCGGCACCGGCGAACGCGCCACCGCCTGTTCCACGTGGCGAGCCCGCGCTCGGTGGTCACAGAGGTCGTCGCCGCGGCGGTCGGCGTCGAGCAGCATCAGCGCGTAGGCCCGGCCCAGCCGCTCCAGGTGGGCGAAATCGACCAGCTTGATCGTATCCAGCGGCGAGTGGTAGTCGCCGCGCGAGAAGCTCTTGCCCCACGTCAGCACGCTGACGCCGGGCACGCCTGCCACCAGCAGCGGCCAGAGCTCGGTGCCGCAGCCGGGCGGGTAGATCTTCCAGCCGCTGGTCAGCAGCCCCTGCCGGTCGGCCGCCCGCAGACAGTTTCGCGCCCACCCGGTCAGCTCCGGCGGCGCCTCCACAAGCAGCGGCAGCCCGGTGTGACCGGAGGCCTCGACGCACAGGTGGAACGGGCTGCGTGCGCCCCACTCCGGGTGCGAGTAGGCGATCTGGCCGTGCGCACCCGTGCACCAGTCGTACTCGCTGTCGGCCTGACCGAACTCCTCGGCAGTCCGTGAGGTGAAGCAGATCGTGCGATCGGGACGCACGCCGGCCCCCACCATCGCTCGTGCCATGCCCAGCATCACGGCAACGCCGCTGGCGTTGTCGAACGCGGCCCGAAACCAGCCGTCATGGTGCGCGCCGACCACGATCGGCGCGCCCCGCCGCCGCCCCGGCAGATACCCGACCGCGTTCGCGCCCTGGGACGGCCCGGCGTCCACGCGCAGCGTCAGCGTGGCCTCGCCGTGACCGCCGTCCATACGCTTGCGGACACGCGCAGCATCTTCCTTGCGAATCGTGACCATGGGCGGCGCGCCCGCGTACCACCGCGAGTTGAACGATCCCAGGGCACGCGGGCTCTGGTAGTACGGGCCGCCGGGCGGGCAGTGCACGACCACGCCGACCGCGCCGCGGGCCGCGAGCTCGAGTCCCACGTCGGACGGCCAGATCGAGCGGCTGCGCCACTCCACCACCGCGATCCTGCCGCCCACGTCGATCCGGTCGAGCACGCGCCTGGACGCGTCGCCGGCCCACACCAGGGGCGCCGTGATGCCGCCAGGCGGCGTCCCCGGCACGCCGCCCATCGACGCGCACTCGAAGCTACGCCCGCCGACGTCGAGCGAGGCGCCGCGCAACCGCCAGCCGTATACCGGCACCGTCTCAATACGCACGTCCTTCAGGCCGATCGCCCGCATCTCGGCGGCGGCCAGCCGGGCGGCGGCTCGATCCTCCGGTGTCCCCGTCACCCGGAAGCCACCGGGCGCCGAGCCCAGCGCGGCCAGGTCGGTCACGATCCGGCGCATCTGCGCACGGTCAAAGGGAAGCGACAACGCAGTGGCGATCTGTTCGGCAGACGGTTCCACGGGTGGCCGATCCTACAGATCTGCGCGCGCCCCGCAACAAACCTGGACTCCGCAGCGACCAATCCCTATCATCGTGCGGCGCACGGCGCTCGCTGATCAAATTTTTTTACCCAGGAGGCTTCAATGCAGCACGCTCGACGTCGCGGATTCATGGCCAGCGCGTGCCTGGTGCTGCTGGTGGGCGTGCTGGCCGGCTGCGGCGGGAGCTCCTCCTCGTCGTCGGGCGGATCGAGCGGGTCCGGCGGGTCGACGACCGGTCACCTGGGTGGGACGATGGTGCTTGCCTGGAACGGGATCGGCAGCTCGATCGACCCGGCGGTCGACTACGACCAGAACTGGACGCTGCTGAACCTGATCTACGACGGGTTGGTCACCTGGAAGAAGGTAGGCGGCTCGGACGGCAACACGCTCGTCCCCGACCTCGCACAGCAGATCCCGCAGGCCACCGACGGCGGCAAGACGTACCTCTTTCATCTGCGGTCCGGGATCTCGTACTCGGACGGCACGGCCGTGAAGGCCAGTGATTTCGTCCGCGCGATCGAGCGGGAGTTCACAATACCCGGGCCGGTGGGCTCGTTCTACCAGGGCATCGTCGGCGGCGACGCCTGCGCCAAGTCATCCAAGAACTGCGACCTGTCGAAGGGCATCGTGGCCGACGATGCTGCAGGTACGGTCACCTTCCACCTGGTCTCGCCCGATCCCGACTTCCTGCAGAAGCTGGCGCTGCCGTTCGCCTATGCGGTGCCGTCGAACACGCCGGACAAGGAGGTCGGCCCCTCCAACCCGCTGCCCGCAACCGGGCCGTACATGTTCGATCACTACACGCCCAACCAGGAGATCCTGCTGGTGCGTAACCCCAAGTTCCAGGAGTGGTCGAAGGACGCGCAGCCGCAGGGCTACCCGGACAAGATCGACATCCGGCTGTCGCTGACCAGCGAGGCCGAGGTGACGATGGTCGAGCACGGCCAGGCCGACTGGATGTACGACCAGCCGCCATCGGACCGGCTGAACGAGATCGCCACCCAGTACACGAACCAGGTGCACCTGAACCCGGTGCCGCAGGTCTGGCACATGGCCATGAACACGCGGGTGACGCCGTTCGACAACGTCAAGGTGCGCCAGGCCGTCAACTACGCGACCGACCGGGCGGCGATCATCAAGGCCTGGGGCGGCCCGCAGGTGGCCACACCGACCTGCCAGATCCTGCCGCCCGACTTCCCCGGCTACGCCGCCTACTGCCCCTACACCACGAGCCCCGGCGACGGCAAGTGGCACGGCCCGGACATGGCCAAGGCGCAGCAGCTGATCTCCGAGTCGGGCACCAAGGGCCAGAAGGTGGCCGTGATCTGCACGCCGGACGAGGCCAGCAAAGCCGTCTGCCTGTACTTCGTGTCGCTGCTCAAGCAGCTCGGCTACGACTCATCGATCAAGGTGCTGAGCGCCGCCGTTGAGTACCCCTACGTGCAGGACTCGAGCAACAAGGCCCAGATCAGCTTCAGCTACTGGTATCCCGACTATCCCTCCGGGGCGGACTGGTTCGACGTCGTGGTGGGCTGTAACGGGTTCCACCCCAACAGCACGGCCAGCGCCAACCTGTCGGAGTTCTGCGACCCGACCATCCAGAAGATGACCGAGAAGGCGATCCAGACCAGCGTCACCGACCAGGCCGCGGCCAATCAGATGTGGACCCAGGTCGACAAGGCCACGACCGACCAGGCGCCGTGGGTGTCGCTGTTCCTTCCCAAGCACATCGACTTCGTGTCCGCGCGCGTCGGCAACTACATCTTCGACCCCAACGTGCTGGTGGGCGGCATCCTGATCGACCAAGCCTGGGTGAAGTAGCACTCCTCCGATGTCGACCGTCGGAGGGCTCGAGCACCCGATCGACCCGCTCTCGGACGCGCCGCCCGAGGGCTGGGTCGCCGGGCGCAGCCCGTGGGCGCTGGCCGGTCACAAGCTAGTGCGAAACCGGATGGCGATGGCCGCGCTGGCGCTGTTCTTGGGGATCGTGGTGGTGTCGTTCATGGGGCCGTTCTACGCGGATCACATCGCCCACACCGACCCCTTCGCCAGCCAGCTGACCGCCACTACCGTGGTCAACGGCAAGAAGGTGGACGTGCTGCAGCAGGGCGGTGGCGTTCTGAAGCTGGGCGAGACGCCGATCGGGCCCACCTGGCAGCGCAACTACTTCCTGGGCGCCGACAGCCAGGGCCGCGACGTGGCCGCGCGCGTGCTCTACGGCGGCCGCACATCGCTCACGATCGGGATCGGGTCGGCCGTGATCTGCAGCCTGCTCGCGGTGATCGTGGGGATGGTGGCCGGCTTCTACGGCGGCGTCACCGACAGCATCATCTCGCGCGGCCTGGACGTGGTCTGGGCGTTTCCGGTGTACCTGCTGGCGATCTCGATCGCGACCGTCCTGCTCACACAGGGCCTCACGATCGGCCCCTTCTCGGTCAGCGCCTCCAGCCTCTGGCTGCCGACCCTGATCATCGCCGTCATCTACGTGCCCTACGTGGCACGGCCGGTGCGCGGCGCCGTGCTGTCGGTGCGCGAGAAGGAGTTCATCGAGGCCGCCATCGCCCAGGGCGCGTCCAACCGGCGGCTGATCTTCAACGAGATCCTGCCGAACGTGATCACGGTGCTGATCGTGCTGCTGCCCCTGATGATCGCGACCACCATCCTCACCGAGTCGGCCCTCTCCTACCTCTCGATCGGCGTGCAGCCGCCGAACGCAAGCTGGGGCACGATCATCGACGACGGCCAGCAGCTGCTCTACACGCGGCCGTGGGTTGCGATCGCACCGGGCATCATGATCGTGCTGACGGTGCTCTCGCTGAACGTCTTCGGCGACGGCGTGCGCGACGCGCTCGACCCCCGTGCCAAGCTGCGGATCAAGGACTGACGGATGCTGACGTTAGTCATCCGCCGCATGATCGCCACCGTCTTCGTCGTGTTCACGATCACGGTGCTGGTGTTCATGATCTTCTTCCACACGCCCGGCGTCGACCCGGCCCGCAAGCTGGCAGGCCGCAATCCCAGCCCCGAGACGATCAAGGCCATCAAGCACCAGTACGGGCTCGACCGTCCGCTGCCGGTGCAGTACGTGATCCTGATGAAGAAGCTGTTCATCAGCCGCGACCTGACGTCGTACAGCAACCAGGGCCAGAAGGTGGTGCCCGAGATCGTGGCCGCCACCCCGGTGACGCTGTCGCTGGTGCTGGGAGCGGCCGTGATCTGGGTGGTGGTGTCGATCGTGATGGGGGTGGCGGCGGCGGTGCTGCGCGGCACCGTGTTCGATCCCATGCTGATGGTGCTGGCGCTGATCGGCATCTCGATGCCGGTGTTCTGGCTGGGCGAGATGGCCAACCTGATCACCCAGGATCGCTACCACGACACGTTCCTGTTCTCGTGGGTGCCGCCGCTCGGCTACACGCCGTTCGCCGAGGACCCGGCGATGTGGTTCAAGCACCTGGTGATCCCGTGGCTGGTGCTGTCGGTGCTCTACATCGGCCTCTACGCGCGGGTGCTGCGGGCCGATCTGCTCGAGACGGAGAACGAGGACTACATCCGCACCGCCCGCGCAAAGGGGCTGAGTGAGCGGCGGGTGCTGCTGCGCCACACGCTGCGCACGTCGATGATCAGCTTCGTCAGCCTGTTCGGGCTCGACTTCGGGGTGCTGGTGGGCGGCGGTGCGCTGCTGGTCGAGGTCGTGTTCGCCCTGCCCGGCGTCGGCCTGCTCACGTACCAGTCGCTGATCAGCCTTGACCTGCCGGTGATCATGGCCACCGTCATCTACGGCGCCATCTTCATCGTGATCGCGAACGCCGTCGTCGACGTCGGCTACGCCTGGCTCGACCCGCGGGTGCGGCCGGCATGACCGGGACGCCGCTGCTCGAGGTGCGCGATCTGAGCGTCTCGTTCCGCACCCAGGACGGCACCGTGCACGCGGTGGACGGCGTCTCGTTCGCCGTCAACCGCGGCGAGGTGCTGGGCATCGTGGGCGAGTCCGGCTCCGGCAAGAGCGTGACCGCGATGACGCTGATGCGGTTGGTCCTCGACCAGAACGCCGTGTTCTCGGGCGAGGTGCTGTTCAACGGGCGCGACCTGATGCAGCTGTCCCAGGGCGACATGCTTCAGGTACGCGGGAAGCAGATCTCGATGATCTTCCAGGATCCGATGACCTCGCTGAACCCGGTCTACAGAGTGGGCTGGCAGATCGACGAGCAGCTGCGCGCACACGAGGGCCTGTCCGCGAAACAGGCGCGCAGGCGCACGCTCGAGCTGCTCGGCGCCGTCGGCATCCCTAACCCCGAGGCGCGCATCGACGACTATCCGCACCAGTTCTCGGGCGGCATGCGCCAGCGCGTGATGATCGCGATGGGGCTCTCGTGCAATCCCGACGTGCTGATCGCGGACGAGCCGACCACCGCCCTCGACGTCACCATCCAGGCGCAGATCCTGGAGCTGATCGGGAACCTGCAGCGCGAGTTCGACTCGGCCGTGGTGCTGATCACGCATGACCTCGGCGTCGTTGCCGAGGTGGCAGACAGGGTGGCCGTGATGTACGCGGGCCGGATCGTCGAGTACGCCGACGTGGGCGAGCTGTTCCGGGCCCCTCAGCATCCGTACACGTGGGGTCTGCTGGGTTCGATCTCGCGCCTGGATCGGCCCCGCCAGAGGCGGCTGGCCGCCATCTCGGGGCAGCCGCCGTCGTTGATCTCGCTGCCGGCGGGCTGCAGCTTCCGGCCCCGTTGTCCATACGCCTTCGACCGCTGCCGGGCCGAGCGACCTGCCCTCGAGGCACGGTCGGGGTCGGGCCACCTCGACGCGTGCCTGCTCTCGCCCGAACAGAAGCAGGCCCGCCGGGCGGCGACACCGGAGGCGTCGTGAGCGATCCTGCCGCGCCACTGATGCGTGCCCGGGGCGTGCGCAAGTACTTCCCGATCAAGCGCGGCGTCGTATTCCAGCACGAGGTGGCGCGCGTGCACGCCGTGGACGACGTCGACCTCGACCTGATGCCGGGCGAGACGGTCGGGCTGGTGGGCGAGTCGGGCTGCGGCAAGTCCACGTTCGGTCGTTGTCTGATCCGCCTACACGACCTCACCGACGGCACGATCGAGTTCGACGGGCAGGACATCTCCACGCTTGACCGCAAACAGATGCGGCCGTTGCGGCGGGAGATCCAGATGGTGTTCCAGGATCCCTACGCCTCGCTCAACCCGCGCAAGCGGGTGGGCACGATCATCGGCGATCCGCTGCGGATCCACGGCGTGGGCGCGCGGGGCGACGTCAACAAGCGGGTGCAGGAGCTGCTGGAGCTGGTCGGGCTCAGCCCCGAGCACTACAACCGCTACCCGCACGAGTTCTCGGGCGGCCAGCGCCAGCGGATCGGGGTGGCCCGCGCGCTGGCCCTGAGCCCGCGCCTGATCATCGCCGACGAGCCGGTCTCGGCACTCGACGTCTCTATCCAGGCGCAGGTCGTGAACCTGCTCAGCGACCTGCAGGACGACCTGGGTCTGACGTACCTGTTCATCGCCCACGACCTGTCGGTGGTGCGGCACGTGTCCGACCGCATCGCCGTCATGTACCTGGGCAAGATCGTGGAGCTGGCGCCGGCCGACGAGCTCTACGACCGGCCGATCCACCCCTACAGCGAGGCCCTGCTGTCGGCGGTGCCGGTGCCCGACCCCGACGTCGAGCGCGAGCGGATCGTGCTGCAGGGCGACGTCCCCAGCCCGATCACGCCGCCCAGTGGGTGCCGCTTCCACCCGCGCTGCCGCTACGCGACCGATATCTGCACCACCACCGAGCCACCGCTGGTGAAGCACGGCGAGCAGCACCTGGCTGCTTGCCACCATCCGCTCAACCTGCACCCCTAAGCGCCGTGCTCCAGCAGGGAACGGCGTAGGATCGCTGCGTGCTGAGCCGGCTGGCGCCTCTCGCGAAGCTGACGCGAAACCCGACGCTGCGGCGATGCGGGATCGGTTTCGCCTTGTTCAACGCCGCCGAGTACGGGGAGTGGATCGCCGTGCTCGTCTACGCCTACAACCAGGGCGGCGCCAAGGCCAGCGGCGTCCTGGCGGCCGCGCAGCTGCTGCCGTGCGTCGTGATCGCGCCACTGCTGGCAACATTCGCGGACCGCTACCAGGCCGGGTGGGTGCTGGTGGCCGGCTACGCGGCGCAGGCCGTCGGCATGGGGCTGCTGGCGATCGCGCTGCTCACCCACGCTCCGCCCGCGGCCGTCTATGTGTTTGCGATCCTGGCAGCACCAGCGTTCAACGCAACCCGGCCGACCATGAACGTGGTGCTGCCGGCCGCCGTGCACACTCCCGACGAGCTGACCGCCGGGAACGCCGCGCTGGGCTGGATCGAGAGCGCCGGCATCATGATCGGCCCGATCGTGGCCGCCGGCGTGATTGCTATCGGCGGGCCCGGCTGGGTGGTGGCGGCGTTCGCCGCCGCCATGGCGGTCGCCACCTTGGTTTCGCTGCCGCTGACGAGATCGCTTCCGTCCGCCGAACCGGGCGACGCGGGCTCGCCGATCGCGGACACCATCGACGGATTCCGCGCGCTCAAGGGCGAGCGCGGCACCGCCGTGCTGATGGGGGTGCTCACCTCCCAGTCGCTCTACCTGGGCGCGATGGACGTGCTGTTCGTGGTGCTTGCGCTCAACGAGCTCGATATCGGGCAGTCGGGAGTGGGCATCCTGAACGCCACCTTCGGCGCGGGCGGCCTGCTGGCCGTGTTCGTCACGGTGGGCCTGGTCGGCCGGCGGCGGCTGGCGCCTCCACTGGTCGCGGCAGCCGTACTCATGGGTGCATCGGTCGCCCTGATCGCGGTATGGCCGCGGGTGGCGATCACGATCCCCCTGCTGCTGCTGGCGAACGTCGGGCGCAGCCTGTTCGACGTGTCCGGCCGCACGCTGCTTCAGCGCACGGGGACGCCCGCCGTCCTGGGCCGCATCTTCGGCGTGATCGAGAGCGTCGATATGCTCGGCCTGTCGCTGGGCTCGTTGGTGGTGCCGATCCTGATCGGACTGGGTGGTACCAAGGCGGCGATCGTGGGCGTCGGGGCGATCATGCCGCTGGTGACGCTCGTGCTGCTGCCGGCGATCCTGCGCGCAGATGCGAGGGCGACCGTGCCGATCGTGCAGATCGGGCTGCTGCGATCGATGGCGCTGTTCCGGCCGCTGCCGCCGCCTCAGATGGAGGGCGTCGCGCGCATGCTGGAGCCGCGCCACGCCCTGGCCGGCGAGGTGCTGATCCGGGAGGGCGAGCCCGGCGACCTGTTCTACCTGGTCGCAGCCGGCGAGGTGGCCGTCACCACCGCGGCCGGCTTCGCGACCACCCTCGGCCGCGGCGAGGGCTTCGGCGAGATCGCACTTCTGAACGACACGCCGCGCACCGCCACGGTGACCGCGTCCAGTGATGCCAGCCTCTACGCGCTTGGCCGCGAGCAGTTCCTGACGGCGATCACCGGCATGGCCGACGTCCACGGCGCCGCGCGGATGATGGCCTCCGAGCGCCTGGCGCAGCACACGGCGGGCGACTAGATGGTTGGTCGATATCTCTCGCGAGCCTGGCCGCTGCGATCAACCATCTAGGCACCGCGATCGAAGCGCTCCTCCTCGGCGACCGTGCGCTCGGCCGTCGGGATCGCCTCCAGCCGCTCGTCCGGGATCGGATCCCCGCTCTCGATCGAGAGCCCGTAGCGGCCCTCGGCCAGCCGTTGCTCGGCCCGTTCGACCGCAGCCAGCTGCTCGTTCAGGTCGTCGCTCCTGCCCTCGTCGAACTCGTTCTGGTAGGTGTCCGTGGCGTTGTCGGCGTCCTCCGTGGTGGACTCGTCGTCGGCGGTGACAACGGTGCTCGTGGCCAGCGCCTCCTCGATCCGCCGCCGCTCCTCCGCCAGCAGCTCTCGTGCGCGATCATCGTCCATCCGGTCCCCCTTCGTCTGCGTTCGTTTGGTGTCCGGCATTCTGGCACGGACCGGCCCGAGCCCGCGCACGGCCGTCGCTATGCTCGGGGCGTCCACAGAAAAGGGGATCAGATGAGCGCGGGGCGACTGCAGGACAAGTCGATCGTCATCACCGGAGCGGCCTCCGGGCTGGGCCGGGCGATGGCCGTCACCTTCGCCGCAGAGGGCGCCGACGTGGTGGTCGGCGACGTGCGACCGGACCCCCGCGAAGGCGGCGAGCCGACCCTCGATCTGATCGAACGGGCGGGCGGCAGCGGCATCTTCGTCGAGGCCGACGCCTCTCGCTGGGACGACATCGACCGGCTGGTCACGACCGCCGTCGAACGGCGTGGCCGGCTTGACGTGATGGTGAACAACGCGATCGTCGCCGGCCGCCACTCGAAGGGGCTGCTGGAGACCGAGCCAGAGGACTGGGACGCGATCATGGACGTCGGCCTGCGAGGCGTGTTCCTCTGCTGCAAGCGCGCCGTCCAGCAGATGCTCGGCCAGGAGCCGGTGGCGGAGGCGCGCGGGCGGATCATCAACATCTCCTCGCAGCACGGCATGGTCGGCTCGCCGGGGCACGTCGCCTACTGCACCGCCAAGGGCGGCGTCATCAACCTCACGCACCAGCTGGCCGTCGACTTCGGCCCGCTGGGTGTGATCGTGAACGGGCTGGCGCCGGGCAAGATCCTGGTGCGCCAGGACTCCGAGGAGGTGCTCGCCTACTCCCACGCGCGCACGCCGTTCTCGCGGCTAGGGCGGCCCGCCGACGTGGCCGCTGCCGCGATGTTCCTGGCCTCCGACGAGTGCACGTTTGTGAGCGGCATCAACCTGCTGGTCGACGGCGGGTGGATGGCCTACTAGTACGCGCTCCAGCCTCCGTCGACCATCAGGTTGCTGCCGCTGACGTAGCTGGCCTCGTTCGCCAGGAAGGACACGGCCACGGCAACGTCCTGGGAGCGGCCCAGCCGCGCGAACGGCGTGCGCGACCGCACGTAGGCCAGCCCCTCCTCGCTGGCGCTGAGGTCGCCGGGAGTCCCAGTCACGATCTTGCCGGGCGCGACCCCGTTGCAGATGATGCCCTGCGGCCCGTAGTCGACCGCGATCTGGCGGGTCATCTGGATCAGCCCGCCCTTGCCGACGCTGTAGGTGAAGTGCCCCGGGCATCCCACCATCCCGTGCTGTGAGGTGATGTTGATGATCCGCCCCCGCGTGTCGCCGTCAAGAGGCTGTGTCAGCATCTGGCGCACCGCCGCCCGGCACAGCAGGTACGCGCCGCGCAGGTTGACCGCCATCATCGCGTCCCAGTCCTCGGGCTCGGTGTCCAGCAACGGCTTGGACTCCGCCCCGGCCAGCACGGCGTTGTTCACCAGCACGTCAAGCGTGCCGACTCGCTCCACGGCCTCAGCGACCAGCGCCGCACAGTCGTCCGGCGAGGCAACGTCCGCCGCCACGTGAATGGCGCTGCCGCCGCCGCCAAGGATCACGTCCTCGGTGGGTTCTCCGCCGGTTATCGGATCGGGCCGGATGTCTGCAAGCACGACGTCGAACCCGTCGGCCGCCAGCCTGATGGCGATCGCCCGGCCGATGCCGGACGACGACCCCGTGACGATGGCGCTGCGCATGCTCATATTTCCCACCTTCCTGTTCCTATACTGCCGGGATGCCCGGCGTTGCCTTCGTCGCCCACTGCCTGCTCAACCAGAACTCGAAGACCGACGGCGGCGCCCGCTGCCCGGGCGTCTACTCGCCGCTGGTCGACGAGCTGCGGGAGCGCGGCTGGCGCATCGAGCAGATGCCCTGCCCTGAGCTTGCGTTCACCGGCCTCAACCGCTTCTGGGCGGTGCGGGAGCAGTACGACACGACGGCCTTTCGCCGCCACTGCCGCAAGATCGCCGCGGCCGTGGCGGGCGCAATCGAGGTGCACGTCGCCCGCGGTGACGACGTGATCCTGGTCGGAATCGACGGCAGCCCTTCGATGGGCGTGCACGTGACCAGCTCCGACCCGTCCCGCGGCGGCCGCCCCGAGTGGCCCGATGGCGCCCCCGAGCTCTCGCCGGGCAGCGGCATCTTCCTCGAGGAGCTGACCGCCGAGCTGGCCGGGCGCGGCATCACCGCGCCGCGCGCGATGGGCGTGTCGCACCAGCTGCCCACGCACGATCCCTCGGACGAGCGGGCGCAGCTGGTCGCGCTGATCGAGGGCAGCGGGTAGATGGAGGGCGACCTGCGCAGCTTCCGTGTCGCGCTGGTGGCCGGCGAGCTGATCAACCCCGGTGCGGGCGGGGTCGACGCCCTGGCCGTGATCGAGCAGGAGGGCTGGGGCGCGATACAGCTGCCCGCCGCCGACTACCCCGACGACGTGGCGGCGCCGCTGCTCGACCAGGTGGCCGAGCAGACCGAGGAGTTCGCGCGACACGGGTACACGCTGGCGCTGGTGGGCAGCCGCGCCGGGCTGGAGCAGGCGCTCGAGCGTTACGGGCTGGCGGTCCCGCCGGCGATCGAGCCGGGCGCAGCCGACCAGCTGCGCGACTTCCTGGCGGAGGTTGCCGCCGGCTGAGCCGGCCGTGACCGGCTCGGCCCTCACGCCGTCTCGAGCACGCGCGCGACCGGAAGGTGGCGGCCGCGGTGCTCGTCACCGCCGAAGCGCCCGTCGGCCAGGACGTGGTCGCCGCCGGCCAGCACGTGGCGGATCGAGCCCGGGACGGGCATGCCCTCGTACGGCGACCAGTCGAGGCCATCGTTGATCGCCTCCATGGTCAGCCGCGACGCCGCCGACGGATCCCAGACCACGATGTCGGCGTCGCTGCCGGCGGCGATCGCGCCCTTCCGCGGATACAGCCCGAAGATGCGCGCCGGCGCAACGCAGGCCACCTCGACCAGCCGCTCCGGCGCGAGCAGCCCGAAGCCTAGCGGCAGCCGCGCGCCGATGCCCGGCATCCCCGTCGGTATCCGCGTGAAGTCGCCAAGCATCGGCAGCTTGTCGCGGTCGAGCCGCAGGTGGCAGTGGTCGGAGGCGTACGTGCTGACGCCACCGTCGCGGAGGCCGTCGAGCAGCGCCTGCCGGTCGTCGCCGGTGCGAAGCGGCGGGGTCATCACGTAGCGCACGGCGTCGTCACGCTCGTGGTGCGAGCGGTCGAACAGCAGGTGGTGCGTGCAGACCTCGCCGTGCACGGTCTGGCCGCGACTGCGCGCTGCGGCGATCTCCTCGAGCGGGGCGCGCCCCGTCAGGTGCACGACGTAGGGCGTCGCCCCGGCCAGCCCGGCCAGCACCAGGAACCGGTGCACGCACTCGGCCTCCAGCTCGATCGGGCGGCTGCGGGGCAGCGAATCGATTCCCAGCCGTCCCTGCTCGACCAGCTGCCGCGTGAGCACGTCGATCGCACGGCCGTTCTCGCAGTGGGCGAGCACCACCATGTCCAGCTCCGCCGCCTCCTGTAAGACGCGCAGCGCCACGTCGTCGTCGGCCTGGATGCCCAGCTCGAGGTAGGCCAGCCAGAGCTTCACGCTGCCGATGCCGAGCGCGGCCGCCTCGGCCAGGTCGCCGTGGCGGTAGGCCTGTGGCTCCCAGATCACGGCGTGCAAGGCCAGGTCGATCAGCGACTCCGGCATCTCGTCGGCGAGCGTTCGGCGGGCGGCCTCGGCCGGGCGCTCGCCGGGCAGCGCATCGACGAACGCGAGCGCCGACGTGGTGCCGCCGCAGAGCGCCGAGCGGGTGTCGTCGCGAACCCCGCCGAACACGTGCGTGTGCACGTCGATCGCGCCCGGCAGCACCAGGCAGCCGCCTGCGTCGACGGTCTCGGCGCCGTCGCGGTCGACCTCGCCGACCGCCCGGATCAGGCCACCCTCCACCAGCACGTCCGCCCGCCGCGAGCCGCCCGGCGCCACCACCGTGCCGCCCACGATCGCGGTGCGCCCGCTCAGCTGTACGCCCCGTCGGGCAGGCACGGCGCGGCGCTCAGCAGCCGTTGGGTGTACTCGTCGGCCGGCGCGTTCAGCACCTGTGCGACCGAGCCGCTCTCGCACAGCGAACCGCGGTCCATCACTAGCACGCTGTCGGCCACGCAGGCGACGACGCCGAGGTTGTGGGTGATGAACAGCATGCTCAGCCGCAAGTCGCGCTGCAGCTCAGACAGCAGCTCCAACACAGCCGCCTGCACCGACACGTCGAGGGCCGAGGTCACCTCGTCGCAGATCAACAGGTCGGGCTTGGCCGCCAGCGCCCGCGCGATCGCAACCCGCTGGCGCTCTCCGCCGGACAGCTCGATAGGGAAGCGATCGCCGACGCGGCGCGGCAGCTTGGCGCGGTCGAGCAGCTCGCCCACCTCCGTGCGGGCCTCGGCCTGGGACAGGCCGCGCAGCATCCGCAGCGGCCGCTCGATCGAGGAGCTGACCTTGTGGCGCGGGTTGAGTGACTCGAACGGGTTCTGGAACACGATCTGGATGCGGCGGCGGGCGGCCAGCGGCCGGTCGCGGGCGAAGGCCGCGAGCCCGCTGCCGTCGAACACGATCCGCCCGCCGCTGGGCGGATGCAGCCCCGCCAGGCAGCGCCCGATCGTGGTCTTGCCGCTGCCGGACTCGCCCACCAGCGCCACGCAGCGTCCCGACTCGATCGCGAACGACACGTCGTTGACGACGATGTTCCGGCGCCGGCCGTTGCGGTACTCGACCTCGAGGTGATCGACCTGCAGCAGCTTCTCGTCCTCCGCCTCCACGACGGTGGCCGCGGCGCGGCCGTTCCCGGGCTCGGCGCCCTCGTGGGCCAGCTCCGGCCAGCGGATGCAGCGCACCGAGTGGTCGGGCGTCGCGGCCGAGAGCTCGGGCAGCACCTCGCTGCAGCGGTCGATTGCGTGACGGCAGCGGGGCACGAAGGCGCAGCCGCTCGGCCACTCGCCCACGCCGACCGACACGCCCGGGATACCGCGCAGCGCGCGCGGCCGCCGGAAGTCGGGGATGGCGGACACCAACGCCCGCGTGTAGGGATGGCGGGGCCGCTCGATCACCTCGTCGGCCGGGCCGCTCTCGACCACGCGGCCGGCGTACATGACGACGATCCGATCGGCCATCTTGGCCACCACGGCCAGGTCATGGGAGACGTACACCATCGCCATGCCGTCGTCGTCGCGGAGGCGGGCCAGCTCAGCCAGGATCCGGTCCTGGGTGATCACGTCGAGCCCGGTGGTGGGCTCGTCCAGCACCGCCACCGGCGGATCGCAGACGCATGCCATCGCGATCGTCACCCGCTGCTGCTGGCCGCCCGACAGCTGGTGGGGGTAGCGGCGCGGCATCCGCGGGTCGGCGCCCAGCTCGACCCGTTCCAGCGACGCCTTGACCGACTCGAGCGACGCCGCGCCGGCGCGGTGTGCGCGCAGGACATCCATCACCGCGTCGCCCACCCGCAGCGACGGGTTGAGTGCACCGCCGGGATCCTGCGGCACGTAGGAGACGACCTTGCCGCGCAGGTTGCGGAGGTTGCTGGTGCCCTGGCCCAGGATCGGCTGGCCGCTGATGCTGACGCTGCCGCCCCGCAGCTCGACGCCGCGACGGGTGTAGCCGAGCAGGGCCAGGGCGGTCGTGGTCTTGCCGCTGCCTGACTCGCCCACCAACCCCAGGATCTGGCCGGCGCCGACGCTGAAGCTGACGTCCTCGACCACCGGGTCGCCTGAGGTCAGGCCCAGCGATAGGCCGTCCACCTCCACCACGGGTGCGAGAGCGTCGCTCATACCACCGCGCTCCGCGCCGTCTTGGGCACGTAGGAGCGGCCCAGGCTGCGGGCGATCGCGTCGCCGGTCAGGTTGATGCCGATCGTGAGCAGCGCGATCATCGCGGCCGGCGCCAGCACCGCCCATGCCTGGATCGCAATGTACTGGCGGTTGTCGCTGATCATCAGCGCCCAGTCGGAGGCGGGCGGCTGCAGCCCCAGCCCCAGGAAGTTGACCGAGGCGATGATCAGGATCGAGTACGTGAAGCGCAGGCCGGAGTCGACCAGCACCGGCGCCATGATGTTGGGCAGCACCTCGCGCACGATCACGGCGAAGGAGCGCTCGCCGCGGGCGATCGCCGCCTCGACGTAGCCCCGCACGGAGACCTCGAGCGTGGCTGTGCGCACGATACGGCTGATGCCGGGCGCCTGGATCACGGCCACGCCGATCACCAGCACCTCGACGCCGGTGCCGGCGCCGCTGATCAGGACCAGCAGGAACAGGAGTGGCGGGAAGGCCAGCATCACGTCGACGCTTCGCATCAGCACCGGGTCGATGCGGGAGCGGCTGAACCCGGCGATCAGCCCGATCGACATCCCGATCAGGTAGCCGAGCCCGGTGGCCAGCGCGGCCAGGGTGATCACGGAGCGGCCACCGTAGAGCAGGCGGCTGAACACGTCGCGGCCGAGGAAGTCGGTGCCGAGCAGGTAGTGGCTGGACGGCGGGCTGAGCGGCGCGGTCACCGGCACGTTGGGATCGTACGGCGCGAAGTAGCGGCCGAACACCGCCACCGCCACCACGAACACCACGATCGTGACGCCGACCGCTCCCGAGAAGCTGCGCATGAAGCGGAGCCTGCCGGTCATGCCGGCTCCCGCAGCTTCGGCACCAGCAGCAGCACGATCAGGTCGGCCACGAGGTTCAGCATCACGTAGACCACGGCGATCAGCATCGCCACCGACTGCACCACGCCCAGGTCGCGGTTTCCGACCGCGGTCACCAGCAGCGACCCCAGCCCGGGATAGGCGAACACGGTCTCGGTGATGATGATGCCGCCGATCAGCCACTGCAGGTTCTGGGCCAGCACCTGCACGCTGGGGGCAAGCGCGTTTCGCATGGCGTAGCGCCACAGCACCCAGCGCTCGGACAGGCCGTTCAGCCGGGCCGCCATCACGTACTCGGCCTGCAGCGTCTCGACCATGCCCGCGCGCACCATCCGGATGCCCGCCGCCAGCGACGCCAGCAGCAGGGTCGCGACCGGCAGGATCAGCTTGGTGGGATCGCTGAGCGGGCTCTGCCCGGGCGGGATGATCGCGACCGGCGGCAGCACGTCCAGCCAGACGAAGAAGACGCCCACCAGCAGCGACCCGATCACGAACTCGGGCAGTGCGATCGCCGCCAGCGACATGATCGAGATGGCGTGGTCGGCCGGGCGACCAGCGTAGACGGCTGCGATCGCGCCCAGGCCCAGCGACAGCGGGATCATGAACAGGGCGGTGATGAGCGCCAGGATCAGCGAGTTCTTGACCGGATCGGAGATCAGCGCCCACACCGGCGCGTGCTTCTGGCCCTGGGCGAGGCCGATCGAGGAGTCGCCCAGGTCGCCGTGTACGAATCCGCCCAGCCAGTTGGTGTACTGGGTCGTCAGCGGCTTGTTGAGGTGCATCTGCTTCTCCAGCTTCTGCACGGCCGCGGGGTGGCGCCGCGGCCCAGCACCACGCTGGCGGCGTTCCCGGGCAGCACGGAGGTGCCGATGAAGATCAGCACCGACGCCACCAGCAGCGATACCGCCGCGCCCAGCAGGCGACGGCCCACGAAGGCGAGCACGGGCGAAACCTCGCGGTCGGCCGCTCGAGGTTCCGCAACAGTCGTCATAGGGTCGCTACGCGGACAGCCAGGCGTTCATGAACAGGTAGTTGCCCAGCACGCCTGCGGGATGCGGTTCCAGGCCCTTGACCTTGGTGGAGAGCCCGTCCACCCAGTCGGCGTTGGTCCAGTTGATGTAGCCACCCTGGTCGTACTGGATCTTTTGCACCTGGTTCCATGTCTGCTGGGCCGTGGCCTGGTCGGTCTCGCCGATCGCCTTGAACAGTAGATCGTTCCAGGTGGTGTTCTTCCAGTGCGTCTCGTTGTACGGCGCCTTGGACGACAGCGCCTGCAGGTAGAAGAACTTGATCGACGGTGGCGGCCACTGCGTCTCGGCGAACGCCATCTTCAGGTACAGCGCGGAGGGGTTGTAGTAGGCGCTGGGGGGCACCTGCTTGAGGTTGATGGTGACGCCGGCATCCTTGGCCTGCTGCGCGAGCAGCGTCGCCGCCTCTACGAAGCCCGGGAAGATCGGCGACGTCTGCAGGGTCACGGTCAGGTTCTCCTGGCCGGCCTGCTTGAGCAGGCTCTTGGCCTGGTCGATGTCCTGCACGCGCTGGGGCAGGTCGTTGTCGTAGAAGGGCAGGCCCTTGCCGACGATGTCGTTGCCGATCGACCCGAAGCCGTTGATGGCGCTCGCCACCAGCGCCGGGCGGTCGGCGATCAGCTTCATCGCCTGGCGCACGCGCACGTCGGTAAACGGCGCCTGCGTGGTGTCCATGTAGAACATCATGGCCTGTGGGGACTTGGCCACCAGCACGGTGATGTCGCCGGTGGCCTGATGGGCCTTGGCGTCGGCCGTGGGCAGCTGCGCCATCGCGTCGATCTGGCCGGACTGCAGCGCTTCCAGGCGGGCGTTGTTGTCGTCGATCGACTGGATCAGCAGCTCGTCGACGTAGGGCTTGCCCGTCTGCCAGTAGTTGGGGTTGCGCTTGAACGTGCTCTGGGTGCCGGCCTTGAACGTGTCGAACATGAACGGGCCGGTGCCGACCGGGTTGGTGAAGTCCTTCTCGCCGTTCTGCACCATCCACGTGTTCCAGTAGACGAAGTTGGCGCCGAGGTCGGCGTCCGGGTACAGCAGCGGCACCTTGACGGTCGTCGCGTCGATCGCCTTCAGGTCCTTCAGGTTGATGCCGGCCACGAACGGCACCGACGCGAAGTTGGCGGACTTGGCCATCAGGCGCATCGAGTAGATCACGTCCTCGGCGCCGAAGGTCTTGCCGTTGTGGAACTCGACGCCGGGGCGGAGCTTGATCTCGTACTCGGTGGCGTCGGCGTTCGCGTTGAACTCGAGAGCCAGGCCGGGCCCGGTGGTGAGGTCGGGGTTGACCACCAGCAGCGGGTCGAACAGGTTCTGGGCGCGGGACTCGTCGATCGGCGTAACGCCCTGGTACAGGTTCAGCGTCTCGGCCGTGCCGCTGCCGACAAAGCCGGCGCGGAGCGTGCCACCCTTGACCGGCGTGCCGGCCGAGGTGGACGGGCCGGTCGCAGCGGTGGACGAAGACGAGCCGCCGCCACAGGCTGCCGCGAGCAGCGGCGACATGCCGAGCACCGTGCCGGCGGCGCCGCGCAGCAGCGTCCCACGGGAGATGCGGTGGTCGAAGAGTTCGATGCCCGTTTCCGGACGCGGGTTGTGCGGATCGCTCACGGTCTCCTCCTGAGCTGGTCACCGGGCAGGACGCAGGGTCCACTCTTGCATACGTACGCAAGCAGTGGAAGTGGCGGATTGGACAGTGGCGACCACCCCAGCATCGACCGTGGGGTGCGCAGCCTAGGTCCGATCATGCGCTCGACCCGCCGCGGCGGTGTGGCCGCAGGCCCTGCAACGAGCCGGTGCCGCGCGGATCGATCAAGCTCGGTATGCTATCATACCAATTTCCCGGGTACAACCCCTGAAAGAGGATCTGCGCCGTGCAAGGAACGCTGCTCGCTTCGAATCTCGGGTTCCCGGAAGGGCCCGTCGTGATGCCGGACGGAACCATCGTGTTGTGTGACGGAAACACCGGCGAGTTGTTGGTGTGGAAGGACGACGCGACCAGCCGGTTCGCAGAGGTGGGCGGGTCGCCGTGGGGCGCGCTGCTCGGTTCGGACGGCGCGGTCTACGTCACCCAGGGCGGCAACGTGCCGGGGAGCCCCGACCAGAATGCGGTGCCGGGGATCCAGCGCGTCAACAGCGACGGCTCGATCGAGATGCTGGCGACCAGCATCGCGGGGAGGACGCTGGCGGGGCCCAACGACCTCGCGTTCGGGCCGGACGGCCGGCTCTGGTTCACGGAGTCGGGCACGGAGCAGGACGACCGCTTCGAGGAGGACGAGCGCGCGGTCGGTGCGCTGTACGTGCTGGACAGCGACGGCGGCGAGTTCGTGATGGAGCGGCCGGGCGTGTACCCCAACGGCATCGCGTTCGACGCCCAGGGGCGGCTGTACTGGACGGAGTCGGCGGCACACCGGGTCTGCCGGCTGGACGACGGGCAGGCGACGACGTTCTGCCAGCTGAGCGACAACCACGTGCCCGACGGGATGGCGTTCGCGGCCGACGGGCGGCTGTTCGTGTGCACGACCATCTCCGGCGGGCTGACGGTGCTGTCGGCCGAGGGCGAGGTGCTGGAGGAGATCGTGCTGAACGAGCACGCCACCAACTGCATCTTCGACGGCCCGGCGCTGTACGTGACGGCCACGAAGGTGGCCGAGATCCACGCAGACCAGCGCACCGGCTCGTTCTGGCGGGTCGACACGGATGCCAGCGGCGGCCTGCCGCTGCTGCCGGGCAAGCTCTAGCAGCAGACCCTCACCCGGGAGGACCCCTTCAGCCGCCGAGCCTCACCGTCTCCCCGCTGGCGATCGCCTGCTCCGCCGCCAGCGCTACCCGCAGCGTGCCCAGCGCATCCTCCGGCGTGCACGCCACCGCCTCCGGATCGCGGCGCCGAGCCGCATCGATGAAGCCCGTCAGCGCCGATGTGCGCGGATCGACCTCCTCCTGCTCGTCAACCGTGCTGCCGTGCGCGCGGCCCGCCAGCCGGAATCCCGGGTCGAGCGCCAGCTGCAGCGCCACCTCCGGCGCGAACGCGTCCAGCTCGTAGACGGGCGGCTGCTGCTGCTCCGTCCACGCGACCGAGATCACCCCAAGACAGCCGCCCGTGTAGCGCACCAGCACCGCCACCGCATCGTCCAGCGCACCGTCGCCCGCGCCCAACCCTCGACCGGACAGCGCCTGTACCGAGGCGGCCGGCCCCGCCAGCGCCTGCTGCAGGTCGATGTCGTGGCTGCCCAGTTCGAACAGGATCCCGCCGCTCGCGCCGGGATCGCCGAACCAGGCGGCGGCGCGGCCGGGCTCGGTGGGGCCGAGGCTGCGGCTGATCAGCATCACCGGCGCGGCCGCCAGCTCATCACGGACGCGGCCGAGCAGCTCCAGCGACCGCCACTGGTAGCCGACCGCGCACACTCCCGCGCTCTCGCGCCACGCGGCCACGATCGCCTCGCCGTCGTCGCCCGCCCGCGCCAGCGGCTTCTCCAGGTACACCGCCAATCCCTGCCGGAGCGCCGCGATCGCCGGCTGCGCGTGGGCCGCGGGCGGCGTACACACGAACACCGCATCCAGCGGATGCTCCACGAGCTCCTGCCAGCTCCCGTACACGGCGGCCCCGGCTGCGAGCGACTCCGCCCGGGCCGGGTCGCTGTCGCAGACGGCGGCCAGTTCGACGCCGTCCAGAGCGGACAGCACCGCCACGTGCCGCCGGGCGATCGCGCCGGCCCCGATCAGGCCGATCCTCACGCGTCCTCGCCCTCGCCTCCCGGCCGCACCAGGAACTGGTACTGGACGCCACCGCTGGTAGCGGCAGTCGTCCAGATCATCATCGCCGAGCCCGAGGGGAAGGGTGGCCACGAGACCTCGATGCCGCGCGACACCAGCAGGTCGCGCACGTCGTCAAGGTCGTCCACCTCGAACGCGATGTGCTCGATCCGGGCCTGCTCGCCTTCGCCCAGCCGCTCAGCAGCCAGCACCGGGTCACGCACCTCGATCAGCTCGACGCTGGAATCGCCGCAGGGGTAGTACAGCGCGTGGCTCTCGATGTTGTCGCCGACCCGCTCCAGCACCAGGCCCATAGCCTCCAGCTGGGCGACGTGGGCTGGCAGGTTGGCGACGACCACGCCGATGTGGTCGATCCTACGCAGCTTCACGCGGCCGGCATCTCGAGCAGCACCTTGCCGAACTTGCCGGCGGTGCGGACGTGGTCGAGCGCCTCCGCGGCGTCGTCCAGCGCGAAGATCCGGCCGACCGCGGGCGAGGCGTTGCCCGACGCCAGCATCGGCACCACCCGCCGGATGAACTCCTGGACGAGCGCCGCCTTCTGCTCCGGGGGCCGCGTGCGCAGCGTGCTGCCGATCAGCTGCGCGCGGGCGCTCATCAGGTCGCGCAGCACGACAACAGCCTCGTCGCCGGGCTTCGCGCCGACCACCATCAGACGGCCGCGACGCGCCAGCGCGGTCATGTTGTCGGCCATGTGCGGCGCGCCGACAAGCTCGAGGATGACGTCCGCTCCGCCCAGCTCGCGCACCCGCGCGAACGCCTTGTCGGCGGCAAGCGCCTCTGCGCCCATCGCCCCGACGCGAGGCCGCAGCTCGGCCGTGCGCACGTTCGCGACCACCCGCGCGCCCAGCGCAACGGCGATCTGCACGGCGGCGCTGCCTACGCCGCCGCTGGCGCCGTTCACGAGCAGCAGGTCGCCCGCCCCGAGACCGCCCTGCATCACGATCGCGTCGAAGGCCGTCAGGAACGACTGCGGCGCCGCTGCCGCCGTAGCGCCGTCCAGCTCGTCGGGCACCGGGGCCAGCTCGCGCTCGTTGGCGGTCACCCGCGTCGCAAGGCCGCCTCCGCCGACCAGCCCGAAGGCTCGGTCGCCGGTCTTGAAGGCCGTCACCGCGTCGCCGACCGCGACCACCGGGCCGGCCACCTCCAGGCCGGGGACGTCCTGCGGCCAGCCCGGGGGCACCGGGTGCTTGCCCTCGCGCTGCAGCACATCGGCCGGGTTGACCCCGGCGAACGGCGGCGCGATCACGACCTCGAAGCGATCAGGCTGCGGATCCGGCCGCTCCTCGACCGCGACCACCTCACGGCCGCCCACGCCGCGGTAGACGACGCACCTCACGCGGTCTCCGCCGGCGGGTAGGTGTCGAGCCACCAGCGGGCGATGTCCTTGCGGCGCATGAACGAGACGCCGGGCTGGGCCAGCGCGTGCTCGAGGAACAGCCGCAGGGCGGCCGCGCGGCCAGCCTGGCCGCTCCAGCGGGCGTGTACGGCGATGGTCATCATGGTGCGGCGCTGCTCGCCCTCGCGCAGCAGCTCGTCCAGCCCCATCACCATCGTGTCCAGGAAGTCCCGGGGACTGTCGAAACCGGGGCTCATCACGAACCGGGAATCGTTGTAGGTCTTCGAGTACGGCACCACCAGCATCCGCTGGTCGTCCACCGTCTCGTAGTAGGGCAGGTCGTCGGCGGAGCCCTCGGAGTGGTACAGGAAGCCGCCGATCTCCCGCAGCAGGCTGCGCGTGTTCTCGCTCGGCCAGCTGCGCGAGTTCCAGCCGTCCGGCTTGCTGCCCAGCACCCGTTGGTAGGTCTCGATGGCGCGCTCGATCTGCTCCTTCTCCTCGGCGCGCGACATCCGCCAGGCCTCGATCCAGCGCCAGCCGTGGCCGAGCAGGTCGTGGCCGTGCTCGCGCATCCACTCCGGCACGCCCGGGTTCAGCTCCAGCGCGACTGCGGCGGCGGACACGGTCACCGGCACCCCGGCTTCGTCGAAGATGCGGGCCAGCCGCCAGACACCGGCCCGGCTGCCGTACTCGTAATGCGACTCCGTGCCGGGGTCGCGTTGGGGCGGCTGCACGCCGGGCTCGGCGTACTCGCCCCAGCCGTCGTTGCGGTCGTCGCCCCACATCACGGAGTACTCCGAGCCCTCCTCGTAGACCAGCACCGGGTTGATGACCACCTGGGCACCGTCCGGCCAGGCGAACGACGGCGGGGTACGGCCGTAGCCGACGAGGTCGCGCGCGCGGACTGGTTCGGGGATCGCGTCGGTCATCGGGCGAATTGGTATGCCATCATACTGGCATGCTCGAGCTACTGCCCGGCAACGTCAGCGGTGACCCGCAGCGCCACCCTGCCTGCGATCGCCTGACAGACCGGGCAGTGTGCCTCGGCGTCGGCGATCAGCGCCCGCACGTCTTCCTCGGGCGCGGGAGACTCGACCCGGGTGTGCAGGTCGGCCTCGGACAGGTGATGGCTCGACCCTTCGCCCCACGCAAGGCGCGTGGAGACGGTCGTCTCGATCTCGCCCAGCGGGATCTCGCGGGCGCGGGCCATGCCGGTCAGCGTCGACGTGAAGCAGTTGGCGAGCGCCGCCGAAAACAGCTCCTCCGGGTTGGACTTGCCGCCCGGACCACCCAGCTCGGCCTGCGTGGCGGTCGCCACCCACAGCGACCCCGAGTCGCCCTCGATCTGGCCGAGATAGCCGTTCCAGCGAAGCGTTGCCGATGCGTCGAGCGAGCCCATGGCAACGAGTCTAGACGACGCCCGTCCGCGACTCCCCCCGTGCTACGTTAGTTCGATCGAAACCGTGGACGACAGCGACAATACGGCCTTCACCGCAATCCACCGCGAGCCGCGACTGTCCGACAAGGTGACCGAGGCGATCATCGAGACGATCGCCTCCAACAAGCTCAAGCCAGGTGACACGCTGCCCCCCGAGCGCGAGCTGGGCAAGCAGTTCGGCGTCTCCCGCACCGTCATCCGCGAGGCCGTTCGTGCGCTGGCCGCCAAGGGCATGTTGGAGGTGCGAAGCGGGAGCGGCGTGCGCATCATCGCGGTCGACGAGAAGACGGTGCGCGAGTCGATGCGCCACTTCGTGCAGGGCAGCGACCTCGACTACGGGAAGGTCGACGAGGTGCGGCTGGTGCTGGAGGTGGCCGCCGCCGGCCTGGCCGCCCAGCGCGCCAGCGCCGAGGACATCGCGGCCATCGACGAAACGATCGTCGCGCTCGAGAACGAGTGCTCTGACCTCGACAAGAGCGTCGAGCATGACCTCGCATTCCACCGTGCGATCGCGACGGCCACCCACAACGAGCTGTTCCTGGTGCTGCACGACAGCATGGGCGAGATGTTGATCGAGGTGCGCCGGCGAAACCTCTCGAAGGGGCGCGACGAGCGGCGGCTGGTCGTCGCCATGCACCAGCGCATCCGCGACGGCATCGCAGCGCACGACCCCGAGGCGGCGCAGCAGGCGATGCGCGACCACCTCGGGCACGTCCAGGCGACCTGGAGCGACCGGGCCGGCTAGAAGGATGTCGCATTCGGCGACGCACCACCGTGATCGCCGCGTTGCACGCAATCCTGCAACGAAGCTCACGCCGCCGCGACGATCCCACCACCAGACGTAACGATCACACGCTCCCGGCAGGCACGAACATCACGGCCCAGCCCACACCACCGCTCAGCCATGCGGCCGCGCATCACAGTCCCCCAACCGCTGGTCACGATCCTGTCCCAAACCCCTCACGCCGTCCGAGCGGGAGTCAAACCCCGTCTGAATCGCGCCCGACGTTGCACGTCTGTGACTGGGTAGGAACGCCACAGCGGCCGTTGCGTGACCGCCTCAGGGGAGCGCCAGCTCGTGCTCCTCGTGCGTCATCACTTCGAGCAGCGCGGTCTGGCCGGCGGCCACCGATGCGACACAGCGCTCCAGCGCGGGCCGCAGCTGCGCTGGCTCGGCCACCAGTTCGGTGTGGGCGCCCAGGGCGCGGCCGATGGCCGAGTAGTCGCCGGCCAGCCGGTTTGACTGATAACGCTCGACGGCGTCCGGCATCCACTGGCCGTAGCCGCCCATCAGGCCGTTGTTGAGTACGATCGTGATGATCGGGATGTGAGCGCGGACAGCCGTCTCGACGTCCATGCCGATCATGCCGAACGCCGTGTCGCCCATGATGTTGACCGACAGCCAGTCGGGCCGCGCCAGCCGAGCTCCCAGCGCCAGGCCAAAGCCCGTGCCGAGCTGCGTGGACTTGCCCCAGCCCAGGTAGCCGCGCGGCACGATCGCCTCGTAGAAGGGCACGATCTGGTCACGCGGGTGCCCGGCGTCGTGGGTGACGACGGTACGGGTGCGATCGACCACCGCCATCAGATCCCAGACGACCCGGTAGGGGCTGAGCGGAGCCGCGTCCGACGTGAGGTGACCCCTCCAGCGCTCGGCGAACGCGGACCGGCTGGCCGCCACGTCGACCGCCGTGTCGCGCGGTGCGACGGCTTCGTCGCCGCGCAGCAGGTCGATCAGCTGGCGCAGCACCAGCCGCGCGTCGCCGATGCATCCGAACTCGATGTCGTATCCCACGGCCAGGCCGGACGGATCGTTCACGATCTGCCCGATCGCTGCCTGTTCAGGCAACGGCGTGATGTAGAGCGAGCGGGTGAGGCTGGTGCCGATGCCCAGGATCAGGTCGGCGCGGCCGAAGAACTCATCGACCATCGCCGGTCGGGTGCGGGCGGCGGTGCCCAGCGCCAGCGGGTGGTTCTCGGGGAAGGCGCTCTTGCCGTTGAGCGTGGTGGCCACCGGCACGCCGGTCAGCTCGGCCAGCTCCAGCAGCTCGTCTGTGGCAGTCGACCAGAGCACGCCCTGGCCGGCCAGGATCACCGGGTTGGCGGCTTCGGTTAGGCAACGCGCCGCCAGCTCGACGTCCTTGGCCGCAGCCTGCGTCAGCCGCGGCCGGGCCGAGGGCACGTCCCACCTGGGGTCGTCACTCTCGCCGTTCATGACGTCGTTTGCGACCGCCACCAGCACCGGGCCGTTGCCGACGCTGAGCGCAGTCAGCGCCCGGCGGAACGTCTGCGGCCCGGCCGCTGGGTCGTTGACGGTGGCGGCGAAACGCGTGATCGGCCGATAGGCCTGCTCAATCCTGAAGCTGGGCCCCGCCTCCTGCTCGTCGCGGGCGTACTCGGTGGGCAGCATCAGGATCGGGCTGCGGTCGCCGTAGGCCTGGGCGACCGCACCGAACGCGGCCTCGGCCCCGGGGCCGTACTGCGTTACGCAGGCCAGCGGGCGCTCGCCGTTACAGGCACGTGCGTACCCGTCGGCGATGTTGACGGCCACCCGCTCGGTGCGGGTGATGATCGGCCGCATGCCGGCGCGGGCGGCCGCGTCGATGAGACGGTTCTCCGGGAAGCCGACCACGTGCTCGGCCCCTTCGCGCTGGAGCAGGTGGGCAATCCTGTCGGCGACCAGCATGGTTGGTATACCGTATCATGGCATACCTCAACCGGTCGCGGCGATAGCCTCCCCCACCAGATCGGCGGTACGGCGCATGACCGGCTCCCGCGCGACGGTCACCCGCGCGAACCCGGGCAACCCGAACTCGCGGCCACCGCGGATCAGCACGCCCTCCCGCAGCAGCCGATCGCAGACCGGGCCGTCGTCGGTGCCCAGGTTGACCAGCACGAAGTTGGCCTGCGAGGGATGGGTGGACAGCCCGCGCTCGGTCAGCAGCTCGCGCAGCAGCTCGCGCGCCGCCGCCACCTCCGCCCGGCGCGTCTCCACGAAGCCGGGCAGCGTGACCGCGGCCCGCCCGGCGGCGAGCGCCACGCGGTTCACGTTGAACGGCTCCTGCACGATGTCCAGCAGCCGCGCGACCTCGGGATCGGCGATGGCGAATCCCAGCCGCAGCCCGGCCAGGCCGTAGGTCTTGGAGAACGACCGCAGCATGATCACCGGACGGCCATCAACCACGTCGCGGACCCGGTCGGCGCGGACGGCCGGATCGGCGAAGTCCATGTAGGCCTCGTCGGCGACGACCGCGCACGCCGGCGGCAGCCGATCGAGAAACCGCGACCAGTCGCCTGGCGAGACAACGCCGCCGGTGGGATTGTTGGGGTCGGAGAGCCAGATCACCCTGGCACCGTGTGAGCGGGCCGCCTCGGCCACGGCGTCCAGATCGATGTCAAGGCCGCGGCCCGGGACGCGCACCACCCGGGCGCCGGCGGCAGCCGACACCTGCGCATAGAGGCCGTACGTGGGGGTGGGTGTGACGACGGTCGTGCCCGCGTCCACGAATGCGGTCGCGATCGTGCCGATCAGCGACTGCACTCCGTGCGCGGGGATGATCGACGCGGCCGGCAGCCGCATGTGCGCCGCCACCGCGTCGCGGAAGTCGGCGTAGGCCCGCTCGGGGTAGTAGGCGACCTTCCCCAGTTCGGCGGCCGCGGCCTCCAGCGCCTCGGCCGGCGGCCCGAACAGGTCCTCGTTCCAGTTCAACGGCTCCAGCTCGGCGAGTCCGTAGCGCTCCTTCATCTGGTCCCGGCTGGGCCCGGGGTCGTAGCGCTCGAGGCCCTGCAGCGACGGCCGCGCCAGCGCCTCCCAGTCGGTCATGCCGCCAGCTCTCTGAGAGCCGACTCCAGCGCCTGCACGTTGAGGGCGATCGCGTCGGCGCCGGTGGACTCCTCGGGGGCGTGGCTGACGCCTCCGGCGTCGCTGCGGACGAACAGCATCGCGCTCGGGATCCCGGCGGTGGCCATGATCGCCGCGTCGTGCCCGGCGCCCGACGGCAGATCGACCGGATCCAGGCCGAGTCCGGCCACCGCCCGCCGCACGGCGGCGGCCGTCGCCGGATCCATCGCCACCGGCTGATACCGCCAACGCAGCACCGCCTCGGCCGTGCAGGCGCCGGCCACGGCCGCTTCCGCCGCGGCAGCGGTGACGCGCTCGACCAGCGCGTCCAGACGCTCGGCGTCGGGCGCACGCAGGTCGGCGAACAGCTCTGCACGGCCCGGGATCGTGTTGGTCGCACCCGGAAGCGCGACGAGGCGGCCGATGGTGGCGACCGATCCGGGGATGGAGCGCGCGACCTCGTGCGCCGCCAGCACGAACCGGGAGGCGGCGCCCAGCGCGTCCGAGCGCAGCGACATCGGCACCGTTCCAGCGTGACCGCGGCTACCGGAGAAGACGACGTCGAAGCCGGCCATGCCTGCGATCGAGGTGACGACCCCGAGCGGCGCACCGGCCGAGGCCAGCGCCGGGCCCTGCTCGATGTGGGTCTCCAGGAAGCAGGCCGGGGGCGGGTCCGCCCAGCCCCTCGTCGGCAGCCGGCCCAGGCCCAGCTCCGCAAACGCGTCTGCGACCGAGATGCCGTCTGCGTCCAGCAGATCGCCCTCGTCCGGCTCGATGTCGCCCACCATCGCACGGCTTCCGAACACCCCGCGGCCGAACCGGCAGCCCTCCTCCAGCCGGAAGGCGACCACGGCGATCGTGCGGCGCACCGACCCGGCTCCGATCGCGGCGGCCGCGTCCAGTCCCGCAACCACGCCCAGCGCGCCGTCGAACATGCCGCCGTCTGGCGGCGTGTCCAGGTGGGATCCGGTCCACACCTCCGCCGCAGACGGATCCGACCCCGGTAAACGGCCGATCAGGTTTCCGGCCGGGTCAACCTCGACCCCGAGCCCGGCCTCGGCCATCCAGGAGGCGACCAGGTCGTGCGCCCGCTGCTCACCCTCGCCCAGTCCGGGCCGGTTGGTACCGGCCTGGCGGCCGATCTCGAACAGCTCCGCCAGCCGCCCCAGCACCTTGCCGGCCCGCTGCTGCGGCGTTGATGCCTGCTGCCGGC
>JBJMJD010000031.1:0-15534 GCA_045806525.1 Gaiellales bacterium
ATGAAGAGGATCCGCACGGGCGGATCGTACGGCACGCCGCCGTGGCTAGAGGAGCGGGCTGGCTCCCGGTGCTGGGCTGACCTGCATGGAGACGTGGTTGCCGGAGTCGGACGTGTAGTTCGCGACCGTCTGGTGCAGCAGCTTGGACAGGTCGACGATCTTGCCCAGCGGCGTCAGCGAGGCATGCACGGGCGAGCCCACGTCGACAGCCAGGTGCTGCTCGAGGTTGCCGACGGTCACGATCACCGCGGCCAGGTCGCTGGGCCGGATCTGCACGATGCTGCCGCGCACCTTGCCGTTCAGGACATAGGGCTGGACGCTGACCACGGTTCCGTCCACCGGCGAGTAGACGGCGGTGCCGGCTGGTGCGCCCACGTCGACCGATCCTGTGTCGGGGCCGTCCCCGCTGCTGTCGATGTAGTAGGACGGGCCGCCGCCGCCTCCGCTTCCGAACAGGCGGTTGCCCAGCCGCGCCAGGAACCCGGCGTTCTTCTGGGTGCCGGCGGCGCTCAGGGGGATGGCGTTCGCGGAGCCGGTGGCGTGGTAGACGATGGCCGTGATGCGGCCGTCGGAGACGGGCACCTCGAGGCTGAGGCCACCGACGGTGGCCAGCGTTTGGGGCGGGCTGGGCGGCGCGTTCGGTGCCAGCTGCGGCGAATGGGGCGAGGCGATGCCGTTGGTGTCCCGTGACGAGGATCCGGAGTGGAGCACGAGCACCACCACCGCCACGAGCACGATGGCCGCTGCCGCCACGGCAACCAGGCGTCGCTGCCGGTGCGGGTCGCGCCGTGGGACGGTGCGCCGTCGCCGGCGCTGTCGCTGACGGGTCGCGATCACCCGTCCAGACTAGCCCAGGCCGGGTGCCGGGGGGACCGGTTGCTAGGATGGCCGCAATGCCGCCCGACGCCCCGCGGAAGGTACGGATCCCGCGCTGGGTCCAGCTGGTAGGGCTGCCGCTGATCCTGGTCGGAGCCTGGCAGTTCATGTCCGCGGTCAGCCATGCGATGTTCATCTTCGTGGTGGCGGCGCTGATCGCGATCCTGCTGAACCCGATCGTGCGCGCCTTCTGCGCGCTGAAGATCCCGCGCGCGCTGGCGGTGTTCCTCGTCTACCTCACGTTCGCGATCACGTTCGTCGCCCTGGGCGTCCTGGCCGGGACGGTGATCGCGACCCAGGTGCAGTCGGCCAGCACCGTGGTCGAGAACGAGTTCAGCACCGCGCCCGGCCAGACGCAGACGCCCGCCGAGATGAAGCTGGACGACCTGCAGCAGTGGCTCGACGACCACGGTCTATCGCAGGTGAACGTTCGCCAGCTGGGCGACAAGGTGCAGCAGAAGGTCAACTCGCTGGACATCGAGAGCGTGTCGGGGCAGGCGGTGGGCGTCGCCCAGGGCGTTCTGCTGGGTGTAGCCGAGAGCCTGTTCAACGTGGTGCTGGTGATCGTCGTGTCGGTCTACATGCTGCTCGATGCGCCGCGGCTATCACGGTTCCTGCGCCGGCTGTTCCCGCCGGCCGACGGCGAGGAGGATCTGGTGGTGCGCCTGGAGCGGGCGCTGCTGTCCTATGTCCGCGGCCAGACGCTGGTGTCGCTGGTGATCGGCGCGACTGCCGGCGGGCTGATGTGGATCCTGGGCGAGCTCGGGATCTTCCAGGGCGGCAGCGACTACGCGATCGCCTTTGGCGCGTTCGCCGCGCTGACCGAGGTGATCCCCTACGTCGGGCCGTGGATCGGCGCAATCCCGCCGATGGCCGTGGCGCTGGCGGAATCGCCCACCGCGGCGATCGCCGTCGCGCTGGCCTTCCTGTTCATCCACCAGGTCGAGGGCCACATCGTGATCCCCAAGCTGATGGGCGGCGCAGTGGGGGTGCATCCGCTGCTGGTGATCTTCGCGTTGCTTGCCGGCCAGCAGCTGTACGGGTTCGCGGGCGTGTTCGTGACGCTGCCGCTGCTCGCGATCGGCCGCGAGCTGTTCTGGTTCCTACGGGAGCGAATCGGCCTGGAACCGTGGAGCAACGGACCCGTGCCGGTGGAGGTGCCGGTCGAGGTGCACGGCCCTGCGCCGCCACCGCCGCCCACTGTGCCGCCCGGCGGCGGTGCAGCTACTGCGGGCTCGTAGCCGCTGAGCTGCTGACGTCTGACTGCGGCGTCGGCGCCATCGCGTCCTGGTTGGACGGCGCCAGGTCGGCGGCCAGCTCGAATGCCTCCAGCGCGGCCTCGGCGCGGCCCATCCGCTTCAGGAACTTGCCGTACCAGCGATAGGCCTTGGCCAGCTCGCGAGTCCAGCCGTTCTGCTGGCGGATCGCGTCGATTGCGGCTGTGAATCCCCACTCGGCGCGCTCCGTGTCGCCCAGCTCGTCGTAGACGCGGGCCAGCACCAGGTAGGCGTCGCCCAGCTGCCCGGGCAGTGCGCCATTGCCGAGCAGCTCGACGCCCTCGCGGGCCTTGCTCGAGGCAAGCTCCGTGTCGCCCTTCTGGAGCGCGCAGCGCGCCTCCTCGACCACCACGAACCCGAGGTCGAGCGGGCTCGGGCGGGCGCCCAGCAGGCTGCGCGAGGCGGACAGGTGCTCTTCGGCGCGGGCCGTCTCGCCCGCGTCCAGCAGGTTCTGCGCATACAACAGATGTGCATCCGCGAGGGCGTCATTGTCGTCCATCAGCTCGTAGATCGCGAGCGCGCGATCGGCGTACGCGATCGCCTGGCCGACCTGGCCGGTGCTGGCGTAGAGGCGCGACAGGGAGTAGTAGGCGCGGGCCCGGCTCTGCAGGTCGACCTCCTCGGCGCCGTCGCGCAGGGCGGTGGCCAGCACCGTGCCGGCGCTGCCGTAGTCGCCGGCATCGGAGTAGGCCTGGCTGAGCAGCAGCGTGTAGCGCACGAGCTTGGCCAGGTCACGGCCGGGCTGCTGGCGCAGCTGCTCTGCGCAGTCGTTCATGAGCGCGATCGCGCGCGCGGCGTCGCCCGCGCCGATGTGCAGGCGTGCCATCTCGATGTAGAGGTCGGGCCGCTGCGCCGGGTGCGGGGGATCGCCCACCTCCAGCGCCTGCTGGAACAGCTCCAGCGCCTGCCCGTCGCGGCCGCGGCGGGCCGAGATCAGGGCCAGGCCCTCGTAGCACTCGCTCATGCGCTCGGCGTCGGCGTCGACCTCGGCCTCGCGCAGGACGCCGCGCAGCAGCTCCTCCGCCTCCTCGTACTGCTCGAGGCGGATCATCATCATCGCGTCCAGCACCTCGAGCGAACGGGTGCGCTGCTCGTTGGAGACCTCCCCGGTCAGCTCCTCGGGCGTGACGCCCAGGCGGCGGGCGATCTCGACCAGCACACGCGGGCTGGGCCGGCGGTCGCCCGCTTCGATGCGGGCCAGGTAGCTGTAGGAGCAGCCGTCGAAGGACAGGTCGCGCTGCGTCATCGCGCGCCGGCGGCGGAGATGCCGGATCCGGGCGCCGAGCTTGCGCAGGGCCTCGTTCGAGTAGTCAAGCTCGTGGTCGTTCTGCAGCATGCCGGCCTTTCCCCCAGAGTCCATTCGTGGCAATCCTATGCGCACGTGATGGTCATGTAAAGGCCTGGCGATACAATCTCAGCCATGTCGTTTCCGGCCACACGCCTGCGCAGGCTGCGCCGCACGGATGCCCTGCGGGGCATGGTGCGCGAGACGCGCCTCTCGGCGTCCGACCTGATCCAGCCGCTGTTCGTGCGGGCCGGAAGCGGGCCGGCCACGCCGATCCCGTCGCTCAGCGAGCAGTACCACCACTCGATCGAGACGCTGGTCGAGGAGGCACGGGCGGTGCACGCGACGGGCGTCCCGGCCGTGATCCTGTTCGGCATCCCCGATCACAAGGACGAGGCGGCCAGCTCCGCGTACGACGAGGAGGGGATCGTCCAGCTGGCGCTGCGGGCGATCCGGCTGGCGGTGCCGGAGCTGGTGCTGATCACGGACGTCTGCCTCTGCCAGTACACGTCGCACGGGCACTGCGGGGTGCTGCGCGACGGCGACGTGGACAACGATCTGACGCTGGAGCTGCTGGCACAGACGGCGGCGTCGCACGCCGCCGCCGGGGCCGACATCGTGGCGCCGAGTGACATGATGGACGGCCGCGTGGCAGCCATCCGGGCGGCGCTGGACGCCGATGGACTCACGTCGACGGCGATCCTGGCCTACAGCGCGAAGTTCGCGTCCAGCTTCTACGGGCCGTTCCGCGAGGCCGCCCACTCGACGCCATCGGAGGGAGACCGGCGTGGATATCAGATGGATCCCGCGAACGCCCACGAAGCGCTTCGCGAGGTGCTTCTTGACATCGGCGAGGGCGCCGACATGGTGATGGTGAAGCCCGCGATGCCGTACCTGGACGTGATCCGGCGTGTGCGCGAGGCGACGCTGGCGCCGATCGCGGCCTACCAGGTAAGCGGCGAGTACGCGATGCTCACGGCGGCGGCGCGCGACGGGCTGCTGGACGAGCGGGCGGCGGCGCTGGAGGCGCTGACGGCAATCAAGCGGGCCGGCGCGGACATGATCATCACGTATCACGCGTCACGGGCCGCCGGTTGGCTCTCCTAGGGGGGCCGAAGACCGAGGTCGAGTCGCAGCGGCTGTACCGGGAGGCATGCCGCCTGATCCCGGGCGGGGTGTCGAGCCCTGTGCGGGCGATGCGGTCGGTGGGGCGCGAGCACCCGCTGTTCGCGGCGGCCGGCGAAGGCGCCTGGCTGATCGATGCCGACGGCAACCGCTACGTCGACTGGGTGCTGTCATGGGGGCCGCTGATCGCGGGCCACGCGCACCCGGTGGTGGTCGAGGCGGTCGGCCGGGCGGCGCAGCGGGGCACGTCCTTCGGGATGCCGACGGCGCTGGAGGTGGAGCTGGCGGCGGAGGCGGTCGGGGCCGTGCCGTCGCTGGAGATGGTGCGCTTCGTGTCGTCGGGCACCGAGGCGACGATGAGCGCGGTGCGGCTGGCGCGCGGGTTCACCGGCCGCTCGAAGGTGCTGAAGTTTGCAGGCGGCTACCACGGGCATGTGGACGCCCTGCTGGCGCAGGCGGGGTCGGGCCTGGCCACGCTCGCGATCCCGGCGACGCCGGGTGTGCCGGCCGCGGTGACTGCCGACACGCTGATCGCGGAGTACAACGACCTGGATGCGGCGCGGGCGCTGGCGGAGGTGCACGGCGATGACCTGGCGTGCGTGATCGTTGAGCCGGTGGCGGGCAACATGGGCGTGGTGCCGGCCGCGCCCGGGTTTCTGGAAGGGCTGCGGACGATCTGTAACGGCACGGGGGCGCTCCTGATCGCGGACGAGGTGATCACCGGCTTCCGGGTCGCCTACGGCGGTGCCCAGGAGCGGCTCGCGTTCCGGCCGGATCTGACCTGCCTGGGGAAGATCCTGGGCGGTGGCCTGCCGGCGGCGGCGTTCGGCGGCCGTGCCGATGTGATGCAGCAGCTGGCGCCGGTGGGCGACGTCTACCAGGCCGGCACCCTGTCGGGCAACCCGCTGGCGATGGCCGCCGGGCTGGCGACGCTGGCTCTGCTGCGCGAGCCGGGTGCCTACGATCGGCTGGAGGCGATATCCGCGGCGGCCGCTGCCGGGTTGAAGCGGCCTGGTGTGACGGTGAACCGGGTGGGTGCGATGCTGACAGGGTTCTTCGCCGAGGGTCCCGTGACAGACTTCCCCGGTGCGATGTCGAGCGACACCGAACGCTACGCGCGGTTTCACGCGCACATGCTGGAGCGGGGCGTGTACCTGGCGCCGTCGCAGTTCGAGGCGATGATGCCGTCGCTGGCGCACACGGCTGAGCAGGTGGAGATGACCGCCGCCGCGGCCCGGGAGTTCGACGGCTGATGGCCTCGCTGCTGGACGAGATCCGAACGCGTGCGGCAGCCGACAGCCCGCTCTGGCAGCGGGCGCTGCTACCCGGCGAGGCACCGGCGCCGGAGTTCGAGGGTCGCTGCCCGCAGGCGTACCTGCTGGGGGTCGAGATGATCCGCGAGGGCTACCTGCTGCACAACGGCCGCGCACGGCTGTTCGCGCAGGACGACGCCGACCTGGCGCTGCTGACCGGGGACTACCTGTACGCCGCCGGGCTGGTCGAGATCTGCGGCACCGGCGATCTCGACGCGGTGACGACGCTGGCACAGCTGATCGCAGGCTGCAGCCACAACCGCGGCGAGCAGCGGTCCCCCGGCGACGACGACGCGCTGTGGGACTCGGCGCTGGCCGCGCTCGGGGACGGACGTTCGGTCACGGCCACCGTGACACGCGCGTAACATCAGCCCGACTCGAACAGGGCTCAGAGTCCGACTCGGCCCACGACACGGGTTCGTGGCGACTCCGTGACAGTCTGTGACAGGTGGCCTCGGCGCGTTCGGCTCGGTTGAGCGGATGCCCCAATTATTGGAGTCAAACACCGCATCGGCCTGCGTGAGGGGTTCGTGTGGCGGCCGTGGCGCACCGCTGCGAGGCTCGTTGCGAAGCGGGGCAGATTGCGTGTAACGCCGGCCGTGACAGGTCGTTGCGGCGCTGGTACGTCAGGGCGTCCAGCGGTCGCCGACCGGTGTCACCACCAGCTCGTGCGTCCAGGCCGAGCGGCCCTGCTCGTGCAGGTACTGCACCGCGCGCGCCAGCTCGGTCGTGTCGATCTTCGCGCCGCCGTCGTCGTCTCCGGCGCCGCCGAAGCTGCCGTCGCAGACCAGCAGGCACGCGTGCACGCCCTTTGGCTTCAGCTCATTGGCCGCCGCCTGGCTGAGCGCGCGGGTTGCCGCCGCCCCCGACGCCCACGGTGCCCGGCCCGGCAGAGCCCGCCGCGCCGACCCGCCGGTGACCTGGATCAGGGTGCCGCCGCCGCGGTCGGCCAGCGACGCGCCGACCAGCCTGTAGAACGAGAACACCTCGGGCAGCAGCTGCTCGAGGTAGGGCGCCATCGCGTCGTCATCGGTCGTGGTCAGGTCGCCGCCGCCGAAGCGGCCCTTGGGCGAGTACGCGTTCACCGCAAGGTCGAAGGCGCCAGCCTCCTCGACCACGCGACGCATCTGATCGCGGTCGGTGAGGTCGGCCTGCACGCCGCGGCCCGGGAAAGCGGCGACCGTCTCCTCGCTGCGGGCGACACCGGTCGCCTCCCAGCCCTGGGCGATCAGATGCTCCGCGATCACCCTGCCGAGGTTGCGCGCCCCGAAGACCAGCAGCTGCGGCATCGCGCTAGCCCTCGGCGGGCGGCGGGTCGGCTGCGGGCGGCGCGTCCACCGGCGCGGAGGGCGCAGGGTCGGCCGCCGCGGGCGTGGCGGCCACCGACGGCGCCGTCGAGAAGTCGACCTTGACCGGCTCGCGGTCGCCGGCATCCTCGATCTCGAAGAAGTCTCGCTTGGTGAACCCGCCCATGCCAGCGATGATCGAGTTCGGGAACACCTGGATCTTGGTGTTGTACGCCTGGACATTGCCGTTGTAGATGCGCCGCGCGGCCGCGATCTGGTCCTCGGTGTTGGTCAGCTCGGCCTGCAGCTGCTGGAAGTTCTCCGTCGCGCGCAGCTGCGGGTACGCCTCCGCAACCGCGAACAGCCGGCCCAGCGCCTGCGACAGCATGCCTTCGGCCGCGCCCGCCTGCGCGGGGCCGCTGGCGCTCATCGCCTTGGTGCGCGCGTCCGTCACCGCCTGGAACGTCTCGCGCTCGTGCGCCGCGTAGCCCTTGACCGTCTCCACCAGGTTCGGGATCAGGTCGTGCCGCCGCTTCAGCTGCACGTCGATCCCGCTCCAGGCCTCGTCGACCTTGTTGCGGGCACGAACCATCCCGTTGTAGAGGCTGATCAGAAACACGATCAGCAGAACGATCACGACGATCACGATGATGGCGGCGAGCATGTCCGGAAGCTCCTTGGGTCGGGCGTGCGCGGGAAGCCCCGCATTCGGAGTCTAGGCGTCCTCCCGGCTCAGGCCAGCGATGAGGCGCCGGGCCGGTGCTTCAGGGCTGGGCTGCGTGCGCGGGGACGTAGGCCGCCGCGGCTGACCCCGCGTCCTTGCAGAGCGCGTCGGCGACCGCCAGCGACGCCGCCTCCATCGCGTCCAGCAGCTCCGTCCCGCCCGCGCGTCCGCGCACGGAGCAAACCAGCGCACCGGTCTCGAACTCGATCGTCATGCGCGCGGCCGCAAGCTCGACCAGCCGCACGATCAGCTCCGGCGTGAACACCCGCCGCACCACCAGCTCGCTCTCCTCGTCGGCGACGAACAGCCGGTAGGCGGCGCAGAACTCCGCCGACTCCAGCTCCACCGAGCGGTCGGCGGTCAGCGCCGAGGCCAGCCCGTCGGCCAGCCGGCCCTGGCCGTGGTGTCGCGGCACGAGCGTCAGCCGCGTCATCGGCTGCAGCCCGGTCAACGTCTCCAGCACCGTGTCCGTGTGCGGGGTTCGCGTCTCGTGCACGTTGCCGTACTCATCGACCGAGCGCTCGACGGTCTCCCAGATGAAGTGTCCGATCCCGGCCCTGCGACCCTCGAGCTCGCCTTCGAAGCCATCCTCCAGCCGCCGCGTGTCACCGGCGCGAAGCAGCGACGTCACCAGCGCCGCCGGCAGGTTGCGGGCCGGCTGCCAGCCGCGCCGCGCGGCCCAGTCCGCGTACTCCTGCTCCTCCGCCAGCCGCCCGATCGCCTGCCAGGCGAGGATGCCGACGACGCCTGCCGCCAACAGCGCGCAGGCCGCCGCGACCGGCAGGTTGTGCGTCACGAACCCGCCCGCCAGCCCGCCCAGCACGCCGCCGATCGCGACCAGCGGCCACACCATCATGCCGGGAGCGCCGGCCGGCTCCTGAGACGTCGTCATGCCATCCTTATCGGCCGTCGCGCCGCCGGTCCCAACCGCACCTGCATAGACTCCCGCGCGATGGCGTTCACCGATCTCCGCGACTGGCTCGACCACCTGCGCCGCGAGGGCGAGCTGCACGAGGTGACGGCACAGGTCGACCCCCACCTGGAGATCACCGAGATCACCGACCGCGTGACCAAGGCCGGTGGCCCGGCGCTCCTGTTCAGCGACGTCAAGGGCAGCTCGCTGCCGCTTCTGATCAACCAGTTCGGCACCGAGCGGCGCACCTGCATGGCCTTCGGCGTCAAGTCGCTGGACGAGCTGGGCGCACGCATCCAGGGTGTGCTCGAGATGACGCCGCCGGAGGGCATCGGCGAAAAGATCCGCGCGCTCGGAAAGCTCAAGTCGCTGGCCGATTCGCGACCCAAGACCGTCCGCAGCGGCCCCTGCCAGGAGGTGGTGCTCGACCCGCCCGACCTGGACGCGCTGCCGATCATGACCTGCTGGCCGCAGGACGGCGGCCCGTTCATCACGCTGCCGGCCGTGATCACCAGGGACCCGCGCAGCGGCATGCGCAACGTCGGCATGTACCGCATCCAGAAGTTCAGCTCCGACACCACCGCGATGCACTGGCAGATCCACAAGGACGCGGCCGCCGACTGGCGCGGCATGGGCGATCGGATGGACGTCGCCGTTGCGCTTGGCCTCGACCCGATCACCGCCTACACGGCCTCGGCGCCGCTGCCCAAGCACATCGACGAGCTGATGCTGGCCGGCTTCCTGCGCGGCGAGCCGGTGGAGCTCGTGCGCGCCCGCACCGTCGACCTGGAGGTGCCGGCCCGCGCCGAGATCGTGATCGAGGGGTACATCGCGAAGGGCGAGCTGGCCGACGAGGGCCCGTTCGGCGACCACACCGGCTACTACACCCCCGCGGAGCCGTTCCCGGTGCTGCACGTCACGGCGATCACGATGCGCCGCGACGCCATCTATCCGTCCATCATCGTCGGCGTTCCGCCGCAGGAGGACGTGTGGCTTGGCAAGGCCACCGAGCGCATGTTCCTGCCCGCGATCCGCATGACCATGCCCGAGGTGGTCGACTACGACCTGCCGTTCCAGGGCGCGTTCCACAACCTCGCGATCGTCTCGATCAGGAAGGCGTTCCCCGGTCACGCGCGCAAGGTGATGCACGCGATCTGGGGCACCGGCCTGCTGTCGCTGACCAAGGGCGTCGTGGTCGTGGACGACTGGGTCGACGTGCACGACTACGGCCAGGTGATGTGGCAGGCCGGCGCCAACGTCGACCCGGCCCGCGACGTGGTGCTGGCCGACGGGCCGCTCGACCACCTCGATCACGCGCCCACCAGGCAGTTCATCGGCGGCAAGATCGGGATCGACGCCACCGCCAAGTGGGAGAGCGAGGGCTATGATCGAGGCTGGCCGTCCGTGATCGAGATGAGCCCCGTAATTCAAGCGCAGGTGACGGCTCGCTGGGCCGAATATGGCATACCCGTTACAAGCACAGATGACCGGAAGGCGCGGTAGTATGGCGCCGCTGCACTGACGAAAGGACGCCTGTGGCGGACACGCCCGCCGGCTCGCACGCCCACGCATACACCGCGCCGCAGGCGCCCGACTCGGCCGTCACCCGCGGCCAGTTCCTGACCCTCTCCTCGGTCGGGCTGGGCGCGATGATCGGCGCCGTAATCGGGGTTCCGGCCACAGCCTATGTGCTGGCCCCGCTGACCAAGGAGTCCACCTTCAAGTCGGTCGCCCTCGGCTCCGTCTCCAAGTTCACGTCGGAGACGGCGTTCAAGCCGACGGCAGCCACCTACGTCGAGGATCCCGCCGAGCCGAATACCAGCGCCGGCCTGGCCTGGGTGCACTACACCGGTAAGCCGAACCACAACTGGCTGGCCACCGACGCCATGTTCGTCGTGTTCTCCAACCGCTGCATGCACCTCGGCTGTCCCGTCCTGGCAACGCCGCAGGGCTTCGCCTGCCCCTGCCACGGCGGCCAGTACGACACCCGCGGCGTGCGCACGGGGGGGCCGCCGATCCGCCCGCTCGACCGCTTCCAGTGGGAGATCCAGAAGGGCATCCTGGTGATCACGCAACGCTGGAGCGTCGACTACGTGAACGGCCAGCTCACCTACTTCCCGGTCAAGATGCCGGGCCAGCCCGTTCACACCCCGGGGCCGTTCGGCGACACGACGCCGAACGTCCTTTACCCGAACGTCACCTACACCCACGGCCCGGTCCCCAAGCCGCAGTAGCCGATGCCGTCGCCGATCCCTATCCCGCCGCCGCCCAGCCCCAAGCAGATGGTGCTCGCCACCGAGGACTGGGTCGAGTACCGCACCGGCTTCCCGACGCTGGTGCGCAAGTTCCTGTTCCGCAAGGTGCCGCCCACCGGCTGGTTCCACACGCTCGGCTCCTCGCTCTTGACGGTGTTCATCCTGCAGGCGACCACCGGCGCACTGCTGGCGATGACCTACGACCCGTCGCCCAATGGCGCCTACGAGTCGATCCGCTACATCACCGACGTGCAGACGCTGGGCTGGCTGATCCGGGGCATGCACAAGTGGGGCGCCAGCGTGATGGTGATCCTGCTGTTCCTGCACATGGGCCGCACCTTCTTCTACGGCGCCTACAAGTACCCGCGCGAGATGACCTGGCTGACCGGATCGCTGATCTTCATCAGCGTGATGGGCATGGGCCTGACCGGCTACCTGCTGGTCTGGGACGAGCGCGCCTACTGGGCCTCCGTGGTCGCCATCAACATCAACGGCACGGCGCCGGTGCTAGGGCCGTTCATCTCGAAGTTCCTGCTGGGCGGGCCGGTGATCGGCGCCCAGACCATCTCGCGCTTCTACGCCCTGCACATGCTGCTGATACCCGGCGCCATCATCGCGCTGATCTTCGTGCACATGTGGCTGGTCGTGAAGCTGGGCGTGACCCCGTGGCCGGCGCGGCCGCCGGAGCCGGAGCCGGCTCCCGCCTACGAGCCGCACCCCCGCCAGCACGTGGACGAGCCCGTCGCAGTGCCGGTGACGGCCGCCGCCGAGCAGCGTGAGGTGCAGGAAGTCGGGGGGGATTAGTGCTCCTTCCCGGCAGTCGCGTGATGGACCGGCGAGCGAAAACCGAGTCTCGCCAGGACGCAGGGAGCCCCGATATCGGGAATATCGGGGCGACCGAGGACACCGCGAGACGACGGTTTGCAGCCGCCGAACGGCGTGAGACTGCCGGGAGGGAGCGCTAGTGGCCCGCAAGGTCATCAACCGGCGCGTCCGCTACGAGACCGAGTACGCGGCGCAGAAGAAGGAGGGCCACGCCTTCTTCCCCTACGCGATGTTCCACGACGTGGTCGTGAACCTGCTGATCGTACTGCTGATCGTCGTGATGGCCGTGGTCTGGCACGCCACCGCGGGGCCGATCAACGCATCGCATCCGGCCGGCAGCAACGGCCTGCTGGGGGCGCTGTACGAGACAAAGGCCAACCCGGCGGTGGCCCAGACCGAGCCGCGCCCGGAGTGGTACTTCCTGTTTCTGTTCGAGCTGCTGCGTATCTTCAAGCAGCCGTGGCAGCTGATCTTTGCCACCATCATCATCCCCACGCTGCTGATGGTTCTGCTGATCGCCTGGCCGTTCCTCGACACGGGCCGCGACCGGCGCCTGTCGCGGCGTCCGGCCGGGGTCGCGCTGGGCCTGGCGACGCCCGCCGTCCTGATCGCGCTGACGATCGCCGGCGGCTCGGCGCCAGGGGCCATCTCCGGTGCCGCCATCAGCAAGAACCCCGCGATCAACGCGCTGCCCGGCTCGCAGCTGATCGCCGATGCCGCCTGCGCGACCTGCCACACGTTCCCGACCGGCGGTGCCTCAGGCCCGGGCTCCTCGCTGGCGAACGGCTCGGCGCGGTTTGGCACCGACCAGAAGGCGCTGGCCGACTGGATCGGGCATGGCGCCAGCCAGGCAGGCACCGGCATGCCCGCCTTCGACAAGTCGTTCAACCAGCAGCAGATCGACCAGATCGCCCAGGTGATCGCGTCGCTGAAGACCAACAGCGTCCAGCCGCTGGGCGGCAGCTAGCCGCGTGTAGCAGTTAGGCTCCCGCCCATGCGAGTCATGCTCGGCATCACCGGTGCCTCCGGCGCGCCCTACGCGGCCCGCATTTTGCGCGCCCTGTCGGACAGCGCCGCCGACGTCGGCGTCTGCGCCTCCGCCGCCGGCCGCCAGGTGATCGCGCTCGAGATCTACGGCGACCGCGGCATGGACGGCGGCGACGCGCTGGAGCGGTTCGTGGCCGACCACGGAAGCGCCGACACCCGCATCTGGGCCGAGCGCGACTACTCGGCGCCCTACGCTTCCGGTAGCTCGCGCACCGACGCGGTGATCGTCTGCCCCTGCTCGATGGCGTCGATCGGCACGATCGTGGCCGGCGCCGAGGCCAACCTGATCCACCGCGCGGCCGGCGTGCAGCTGAAGGAGCGGCGCAAGCTGGTGGTGGTGCCGCGGGAGACGCCGCTCTCGTCGATCCACCTCGAGAACCTGCTGCGGCTGCGGAACGCCGGCGCCGACGTGATCGCCGCGATGCCGGCCTTCTACCACCTGCCGCAGACCATCGACGACCTGGTCGCGTTCGTGGCCGGGCGGGTGCTCGACTCGATCGGCGTCGAGGTGACGCTGCACGAGCGCTGGGGCGAGTCGCAGGTGGGTGCGCCGTGACCCTCCAGCCCGAACGCGTCCGCGACATGTTCGACCGCATCTCGCCCGGCTACGACCGCATGAACCTGCTGATGTCGATGGGGCGAGACGGCTGCTGGCGGCGGCTGGGCGTACGCGCCTCGGCTGCGCAGCCGGGCGACGCTGCGCTCGACGTCTGCTGCGGCACCGGCGACTTCGCCGTCGAGCTGCGGCGCGCCGTGGGGCCTTCCGGCCGAGTGGTCGGGCTCGACTTCTCGCCCCAGATGCTGGCGATGGCGCGGCGCAAGACCGGCGCGGTCGAGTGGCGGCAGGGAGACGCCCTGGCGCTCCCGTTCGCAGGCGGCGAGTTCGCCGCCGCCTGCGTCGGCTTCGGCGTGCGCAACCTGTCCGATCACCACCGCGGGTTCGCCGAGATGGCACGCGTCGTTCGCCCCGGAGGCCGCGTCGTGTGCCTGGAGATGAGCACGCCGCCGGCGCCGATCAGGCCCTTCTCCCAGCTGTGGACCGACCGCGGCGTGCCGGTGCTGGGGCGGATCGTGGCTCGCGACCCCGACGCCTACCGCTACCTGCCGGAGTCGGTGCACCGCTTCCCGGCGGCGCCTGAGCTGGCGGAGATCATGCGTGACGCCGGCCTCGTCGACGTCGCATACCGGCGGCTGATGATGGGCGTGGTGGCGCTGCACGTGGGGACGGTGCCTGGGTGAGCCTGGCCACCTCGGCGCATCAGGCCTTCGCCGAGCGGGTCGAGGATCGGCTGGAGCAGACGGTGGCGACCGATCAGGGAGCCGTCGCCCGGGCCGGCATCCAGACGCTCCGCTCCGGTGGCAAGCGGCTGCGCCCGCTGCTGGTCTCGATGTGCGCCACCGACGCGGTCCGCGGTCGCGACGAGCTGGTGGCGGCCGGCTGCGCCGTCGAGCTGGTTCACATGGCGACGTTGGTGCACGACGACGTGCTGGACGCGGCGCCGGTTCGGCGCGGGCATCCCACGGTCTGGCGCACCGACGGCCGCGGGCTGGCCACGGCCACCGGCGACCACCTGTTCGCACGCGCCTTCGCCGAGCTGACCGCGACGGGCGACATGCCGGCCGTGGCAATCCTGGCCGACGCCTGCCTGTGCCTGGCCCGCGGCGAGATCCTGCAGCGGCATCAGGCGGGCGATCCCCGCGTCACCGTCGACGGCTACCTGGAGCGGTGCACGCTCAAGACCGGCCGCCTGTTCTCGGCGGCGGCGCGTCTGGGCGCCCGCTTCTCGCAGCTGCCGGTAGACGATGCGTCCGCCCTGGGCCGCTTTGCCGAGGCTCTGGGCCTGGCCTTTCAGATCGCCGATGACGTGCTCGACTGCGACGGCGACCCCGACACCACCGGCAAGCCGCTCGGCACCGACCTGCTGGACGGAACCGTCACGCTGCCGCTGCTGGTGGCCGCCCGCCGTGACCCGGAGGTGGCCGCCGTGATCGCCCGCGGCGCCGCGCCTGACGACGTGCTGCCGACGCTGGCGCGAGTGGTGGCAAGCGGGGCTGTGGCCGAAGCCCGCGCCGAGGCCCAGCGGCTGGCGGAGCGGGCAACGGCCGAGCTGGACGCCGTCGGAGCTCCGGTCGACACGGAGGCGCTGCGCGAGGCCGTGCTGCTCGCCTCCGACCGCAGCTCATAGCCGGCGCTCAGGTGAAGGTCCGGGTGTAGGGGGCACCGGATAGGAGCGCGCGCTGCGCCACGCCGTCGATGATCGTGTCGAATCGCAGTCGCTCGGGCGACCACTCCCGCTCGCCGACCCGGAAGTCGCCGCCCGCCAGCGGGGTCATCGGCGCCCGCTCGTCGCTCAGGTGGTCACAGCCCCACCACAGCCGTCCCTCACGCGCCGCCACCCGGAAGTTGGTCAGCCAGGCGTTGTGCGATCGGTAGTGGCCGAGCAACGGCCGCCACTGATCGGGGCAGGAGCCGTCGTCCTCGAGCGGCTCTGAAAGCTCCAGTGCGAAGGGCTCGGGCTCGCCGCCGGCGACCAGCGCCAGCCCGGCCTTGGCCAGCGCGACGGCACCCATGTAGCCGCAGACCATGGCCACGATGCCCACACCGGAA